>NZ_JBEAJL010000117.1:0-198578 GCF_040065275.1 Klebsiella sp. JB_Kp042 | reverse complement strand
AGTTCGATTTATTCAACAAAGCTCTCAGCAAAAGTTCGATTTATTCAACAAAGCCCTTTTCTGTCTGTCCGTTTCCTTGCGGACTCAACATCCGCAGCCACCGCCGGGACGTTTGTCTCGCTCACCCGGCCACTGACGCTCCCCTGCGGGGAACGCCAGCGTTTTCCTCTCTCTTTCCCCGTCGCCGGTTAGCGGAACGGCGGTTCGTTGAAGGTGCGTAGCTTACGCGAGTGCATGTGATCCCCCTCGGCGCGCAGCAGGTCGATGGCCCGAATGCCGATCTGCAGATGCTCAGAGATGGCCCCCTCATAAAAGCGGTTGGCCTGACCGGGGAGCTTGATCTCACCGTGCAGCGGCTTGTCCGAGACGCAGAGCAGCGTGCCGTAGGGGACGCGGAAGCGATAACCCTGGGCGGCGATGGTCGCGCTCTCCATATCGATAGCCACCGCGCGGCTGAGATTAAAGCGCAGCGCGGAAGCGGAATAGCGCAGCTCCCAGTTACGGTCGTCGGTGGTGACCACCGTCCCGGTACGCAGCCGCTGCTTCACTTCCTCGCCCGGCATCCCGCTCACCTGCTTGGTGGCGTCGTACAGGGCGCGCTGCACTTCGGCAATGCTGGGGATGGGAATATCCGGCGGTAGCACCGCATCCAGTACATGGTCGTCGCGCAGATAGGCGTGGGCCAGCACATAGTCGCCGATGGCCTGGCTTTCACGCAGGCCGCCGCAGTGGCCTATCATCAGCCAGACATCCGGGCGCAGCACTGCCAGGTGGTCGCAGATGGTTTTGGCGTTGGCCGGGCCGACGCCAATGTTAATCAGGGTGATCCCTTTGCCATCGTGGGTGATCAGATGCCAGGCCGGCATCTGGTGCTTCTTCCACGCCAGATCGGAAATGGCCTGCTCCGGCGCTTCGGTTTCGGCGGTGATCCAGATCCCGCCGGCGCAGGAGAGGGCGATATAGGGGCTGTCAGGATCGAGGATCTGGCTGCAGCCCCAGCTGACAAACTCATCCACGTAGCGGGTATAGTTGGTGAACAGCACGTAGGGCTGGAAGTGTTCCGCCGGGGTGCCGGTATAGTGCCGCAGACGCGCCAGCGAAAAATCGACGCGCCGCGCGTCAAAGTGCGACAGCGGATAGAACTCGGTAGGATGGAACAGGCCGTCCGCGGTCTCATCGCCAATCTGCGACAGCTCGGTGGTGGGGAAATAGCGCGTCAGACCGGCGCTCATCGAACGGTCAAGGGTCAGGGTGGAACCGTCTATCACGTAAGGGTAGGGGATTTCATGCTGCGACAGCTCGACGCTAATATGGGCGCCATAGTCCTGATACAGCAGGGTCAGCTGTTCGAGTAAATAGTGGCGGAACAGTTTCGGGTTGGTGATAGTGGTGGTATAGCACCCGGCATGGGTGAAACGTCCCCAGGCGCGCGTTTTAAGGGCTTTATGATCGGCGCCGTCCCAGGAGACCGACAGCTGCGGATAGACAAAAAGGCCTTCCGCGCGGGCTTCGGTATCAGGGAGCGTATGATGGTCAATATAGTCGCCGATGGCTTTGCGCAACGCCGTGACCGAGGCTTCATAACGCGCTTCCAGCTCGGCAAGCGCTTGTTCCGGGGTCAGACTGCGGCCTTGTTATTCATGATTCGCTCCTTGTTTCAGGTCTGCTGACATTCCCGATAGTATGTCACAGCGGGAAAAGGGCGAAGGGGAATTTATCTGTCAGTTGCGAAGATACTCAGCTCAATACCGGCACAGGGGCCGGACTCGATTTATTTGCCGGCGTTTGCCCAGCGCGCGCTGCTATAATGGCTGGCGTTGCGGATCTTCAATGTTTGCGTCGGATTATTATTCAGACAATAGCGCGCATCGGCCAGCGGTGTGAGTTTATCCCCTTCCCGCAGGCGGAGGCGACAGGCTTCAATCTCAGCGATCATCTCCAGTGCGCCGCTCTGGAGCACGACGCGGCAGGGGCTGGACGGAGAATTATCCTGGACTTTTTTTACCCACCACTCCATCTGTTTTTTTCCTCTCCTGGTGACACATCCGCCGATAATTCATGTTTCTTAAAAATCTGACAATAAGATTATCCCGCTGGTTTATGCAGTGTTTAAAAACAGGCGACCAAACGTTGATCTCAGCGGTAGGTTTTTTTTCGCCGGCAGGGAATGATCTGCCGGGTTTAATTTGCCGGAAGCGATGACTATGCTGAAAAGCAGACCGTGAGAAGCGCTTGTCAGGAATAGGGCAGAACGCGTTCGGCTACGCGATAAATATCAGAGAGAGCGTTATGAAGCATCTATTACGACACTGGCGAACGTCGGGCGCCGTTATCGGCTCACTGCTGAAAAAAGGGAGCATTGCGGTGCTGGCGCTGCTGGTGGTGTTTCTCGCCGGACGGATCTATGAGTCGCAGCGCGGCCCGGCGCTGCATCGCTGGCATACCTGGCGCGGCAATGAGATGGCGGCCAAAGAGATCGACCAGGCGACCTTTGCCCAATATCTGGCGCGGGAGAAGACCATTTTCGCCGATCTCCAGCGCGAGGTGACGGATGCTTTACCGGAGGAAGATAAAACCCCCGTCAACCGCTTTTATCGCCACAGCCGCGTCTGGCCGGGACAGTTTACGCAGGACTGGAACCGTTCTTTTATACTGTTGCCGCAGGGCAAGCCGCGCGGCAGCGTGGTGCTGCTCCATGGCCTGACCGATTCGCCCTACAGCGTGCGCTATCTGGCGCAACTCTGGCGGCAGCGGGGCTATGTGGCGGTGGCGCCGCGTTTGCCGGGCCACGGCACCGCGCCGGGGGCGTTAACCGCCGTTGACTGGGAGACCTGGCTGGCGGCAACGCGTCTGGCGGTGCGGGAAGCGACGCGCCTGGCAGGGGCGGACGTGCCGCTGCATCTGGTCGGCTACTCTAACGGCGGCGCGCTGGCGCTCAAGTATGCCCTCGATAGCCTGGAGGACAGCCACTTGCGCCAGCCGCAGCAGATTATCCTGTTGTCGCCGATGATCGGCGTGACGGCGTTTGCCCGTTTCGCCGGTCTCGCCGGGCTGCCGTCCATCTTCCCGGCGTTTGCCCGCGCGGCCTGGCTGAACGTGGCGCCTGAGTTTAATCCGTTCAAGTACAACTCGTTTCCGGTAAAAGCGGCGAGACAGTCCTGGCTGTTGAGCCAGGCGCTGCAGCAGCAGATTATTCGCGCGTCCCGTCAGGGGGCGCTGAAAGCGCTGCCGCCGGTCCTCACCTTTCAGTCGGTAATGGATTCCACCGTCAGCACCCGGGCGGTGGTGGAGTCCCTGTATCGCTACCTGCCGGACAACGGCAGCGAGCTGGTGGTGTTCGACATAAATCAGGCGGCGGATCTCCGGGTCCTGTTCCGTCCCGCGCTCTATGCGGCGGTGAATACGCTGTTGCCGCCGGCGCCGCGGGCCTATACCACGACGGTGGTGACCAACGCGACGGCGCACACCCTGCAGACCATCGCCCGTACCACGCTGGCGCAGGAACGGGAAGAGCATCGTTATCCTTTACACCTTGCCTGGCCGGCGGATATGTACTCCCTGTCGCATGTGGCAGTGCCGTTTCCCCTGAGCGACTCGCTGTATGGTCGTGAGCCGGACGAGAAGAACCGCTACGGCATTAGCCTGGGCACCATTTCACTGCGCGGAGAGACCGGGACGCTGAGCGTGGGGCTGGAGACGTTAATGCGCGTCACCTCCAATCCTTTCTTTCCGTGGATGCTGGCCCGCGTCGATGAGTATATCGCCTGCGGCGAGCAGGCGGCGGTGGTGGCCTGCCTGAAGGCGCAGGCCAGCGCGGAGGCGTTAAAAGAGGATCAGGTGCAGGACGGTGCGCAGCAGAATGCCGACGATCGCCGCGGGAGCCACGAAGCGAAACAGGCGGACAAACCGTGAGCTGATGCCGAGGAAAATACCGATTCCGGGCAGATCGAAGGTCTGGATCAGCAGGCCTGCCGAGGCGTTGACCTGGCTGACGGTGACTTTGCCCTGCTGGATCAGCTCGGAAATGACGCCAAAATAAGCGGTGCCCCCGGCGACGTACTTCACCAGCGCCGGTAGCACAAAGTTCTGCGGAATATGCAGCCAGCCGAGCACCGGTTTCAGCAGCTGCTGTAGGAGGTCGATGACGCCTGCGCCCTGCAGCAGTCCGACGATGGTTAACGACAGGATCAGCATCGGCACCGCGCCGAGCGCCAGGCGGATGGCGTCGGAGCCGGCGCTGTTGATCACCGCCAGAATGCCCTGACTGTTCTGCTCGGCGTTGGGCAGCGCTTCCGCGCGAGGGTTCTCGGCGACCGATAGGCGCCGTCCGGTGACGTGCCAGGCGACCGCCGCCGCGCACAGGCCGCCGACCACTGAGATAACGATCGAGGCCAGCCAGTGCAGGCCGAAAGGGGTGAGGGGATAAAAGACGTTGCCTTGCCCCATGGCGAAGACCATGGCCAGGGTGGCGGCCATTTGCCGGTCAGAAACGCCGCATTTGTCCATAATCGACAGCGTGGCCAGCGGGGCGGCGAAGCTGACAAAGTTAATCTGGATCAGGGCGAAGGCGCTCATCCCGGTTAAGCCGAAGGGCTTCAGCAATGGCGCAACCCAGCGCACAATCACATCGAGGATGCCGCGGACCTCCAGATATTTCATGATAATCAGCATGATCACCATGATCGGCAACAGCGTATACAGCGCGACGTCAACGGACGATTTGCCCGCCGCCATAATGATGCTTATGACATCCATTTACGTTCTTTACCACTCGCAAAGCCATTCGTTCGCGTCATCATAATCCCGTGGGGAAGGAAATGATATGTCAGGATCGCCCCGGGGACCGGCGCCGTGGGGCGCCGGGAGGAGAGGATTACCGGCCGATGTTGACCAGCGTGCGGCCATGAATATTGTTGCTGAGGAAATCTGCGGCATACGCTGGCGCCTGCTCCAGCGTGATTTCCGTGGCTGCCTGTTGGTAGTAGCTTTCCGGCAGCAGCTGGGCCAGACGCTGCCACACCGCGTCGCGTTCTGCGGTGGGCACCATCACCGAATCCACCCCCTGCAGACGCACATTGCGCAGAATAAACGGCATCACGGTGGTTGGCAGATCGAAGCCCCCGGCCAGACCGCAGGCGGCGACGCAGCCGCGATAGTGCGTTTGCGCCAGCACTTTGGCCAGCATCGTGCCGCCAACGGTATCCACCGCGCCCGCCCACAGCTGTTTCTCCAGCGGGCGGGTCTCTGCAAAGTCGCTGCGCGGCAGGATGGCGTCGGCCCCGAGCTGGCGAAGGTAGTCGTGCGTCGACTCGCGGCCCGATACGGCCGTCACCCGGTAGCCGAGCGCTTTCAGCAGTACCACGGCGGTGCTGCCGACCCCGCCGCTGGCGCCGGTGACCAGGATATCACCGCTTTCCGGGGTGATGCCCGCGCTGACGAGGGCATCGACGCACAGCATCGCGGTGAAGCCGGCGGTGCCGATGATCATCGCCTGGCGCGCGCTGAGCGCCTCCGGCAGGGCAACCAGCCAGTCGCCTTTGACACAGGCCTCGGTGGCCAGACCGCCCCAGTGGTTTTCGCCCACGCCCCAGCCGGTGAGGATCACGGCCTGGCCGGGAACAAAGCGCGGATCGCGGCTTTCACTTACCCGGCCGGCAAAATCAATCCCCGGCACCATCGGGAACTGGCGGATGATTTTGCCTTTGCCGGTGATCGCCAGGGCATCTTTATAGTTGAGACTCGACCAGTCGATGGCGACCCGCACGTCGCCTTCGGTAAGGGCGGGCAGGTCAATCGCTTTGACGTCGGCCACGGTGCGGTTGTCAATCTGGTCCAGAACTAATGCTTTCATGACTGAGTATTCCTCGTCTGAAGGGAGTTATCGGCGCTATCGCCGTCCTGTGCAGGTGTTATTGCCATCATAGTGTGCGCAAAGAAATCCCAGTACTGGTTAAGGGGAGCGGCGGACTGGACCAGCCTGGCGCGCATCACCGCGCCTTCCCAGCCGATCCAGAACACCTGGGCCAGCGCCTCCGGCGAGGTGTCGCTGGCGATCGTCCCGGCAGCTCGCGCCTCGTGCAGGCAGCGGGCCACGCGCGCCTCCCATGCCGCCAGGATGGTCTGCAACCGCTGGGGAAATGCCTCGGGCAACAGGGGAGCTTCCTGCAGCAGGTTGCCTACCAGGCAGCCGCGACGAAACTGGTATTTCTCCATTCCCTGACCGGCATCACGCACGAAGGCCGCCATCCGTTCCAGCGGCGGCATGGCGTCGTCCAGCAGGAATTTATCTAATTTATGCGCAAAGTAGTCGCCATAGGCGGCAAGCACGGCGAGGCCAAAGGCCTCCTTGCTTTTGAAACAGTGGTAAAACGACCCCTTCGGCACGGCGATGTTCTTGATCACCGCATCAATACCCGCCGCGAGATAGCCCGTTTCGGTCAGCACCTCCAGGCCCGAGCGAATCAGCGCCTGTCGCGTGTCGACAAACTGGCGATCGGCCTTTGGCGGTCGGCCGCGGCGGGGCTTCTGGTTGGCGGAGGTAGCGGGATTCATCATTTAGACCGTATGGTTTAATTGTTTGTCAGGGTACCCCCAATCCCGGTGGGGGGCAAGCCATGTAAGGCAGAGAAGGGCGGGATTTCGAGGCAGTCAGCTTATGAAGGCGACGCGGATTATCATCAATTATTAATGCGTGGTTCTCCGCGCGGCTGCTGCAGAGAATATCAATCCGCTGACCATATATCTCTCTGGTCGCCACGGAATGATAAGGATGAATGGTAGCGATTATATTGCCGGGCTGGCGATGATTGGCAGACCCTGGCGGATTGACAACACCGGCCTGATAAAACACATTGTCCCCCCTGAAGGGGCGCCGGTTGCCAGCTCAGTTTAAATAAAAACGCCGCAAGACAGGAAAGCCTGTCCTTTATTATCGGCGTCTGGATAAATAACCCGCCGCCGAAACCACACCTGCGAAAAAGGAATAACAGCCTGATGTACAGAATGAATATTGCCGTCAAAGGAGGGGATGAATGTCGCTAATCGCTATTGTGCTGGTCTTTATGATGGCCATCGTGGTGACGGTGTTCATTTCCCATCTTCTGCCCGTTAAAGTGCCGCTGCCGCTGATCCAGATCGCCGCGGGCGCCGCGCTGGCCGCCGGTGGTTTTCAGGTCGATTTCGATCCGCACATCTTTTTGCTGTTGTTTATCCCGCCGCTGCTTTTCCTCGATGGCTGGCGGATCCCGAAAGACGCGTTTTTCCGCGATATGAAGCCGATTCTGTCGCTGGCGATAGGCCTGGTGATGGTCACTATCCTCGGCATTGGCCTGTTTATTCACTGGCTTATTCCGGCGATCACCGTGGCGGCGGGGTTTGCCCTGGCGGCGATTCTGTCACCCACCGATCCGGTGGCGGTATCGGCAATGACCGCCAGCTCGCCGCTGCCTTCCCGGATGGCGCATATCCTCGAAGGGGAATCGCTGTTAAACGATGCTTCGGGCCTCGTCGCTTTTAATTTCGCCATCGCCGCGGTGCTGACCGGCAGCTTCTCCCCGGGAGAGGCGGTGATGAAGTTTTTCCTGATGGCGTTCGGGGGCATCCTCAGTGGGCTCGTGGTGGTGTGGGTCACCGGCAAATGTAATAACTTTCTGGTGCGGCGCACCCGCGAGGAGCCGGCCATCCAGATCCTGATCAGCCTGCTTATCCCCTTCGCCGCCTACCTGCTGGCCGAGGCGTTCCAAGTCTCCGGCATTCTTGCCGCCGTCGCCGCCGGCATTGCGATGCACTATGAACAGCTGTCGGGGCCCCGGCTACCCGCGACGCGCATGAAAAGCAGCGCGGTGTGGTCCATGCTGCAGACTACCCTCAACGGGATGATCTTCCTGATGCTGGGCGAGCAGTTGCCCCGCATGCTCAGGACGTTGCCGGCGGTAGCCAGCCAGGCCGGCGTCCCTTCGCCCTGGTATCTGCTGCTGTACGCCGTGGCCATCACCCTCGCGCTCGGTCTGATGCGTTTCGCCTGGGTATGGCTGTCGATGACGTTGACCATTTTTCGCCGCAAACGCCGGGGCAAAGCCATCACCGTCCGTCCGCGATTCAGCATCCTCGCCGTCATGGCGCTGGCGGGGGTCAAAGGCTCCGTGACGCTCGCCGGTATTCTGACGCTGCCGGCGGTGCTGGCGGATGGTTCACCATTCCCGGGCCGCGAACTGCTGATCTTTCTCTCAATGGCGGTGATCCTGATGTCGCTGGTGGTGGCGGCTATCGGTCTGCCGTTCATGACCCGCTATCTTGCCGATGATTTACCCCATGACACCGGCAAAGACGATATTGGCGCCGTCATGACCGAAGTGGCTATCAACCGGCTGAATGCGCTACTCGACGAGCCGGTGGAGGATCCGACTGAGCAGGCCCTGCGTGCTGATGCCGGCAATATGCTGCTGGAAACCTACCAGCGGCGGCTGCACTATAACGACAATGACGAAGGGCAGGACGTCGGGCTGGAGCTGGCTAAGCGCGCCAGGCTGGAGAAATATATGCAAAGAGAGGTCATTATCGCCCAGCGTCAGGAGCTGTTCCGGCTGCGTCGCGCCCACAACATTAGCGATATCACCTTTTATGAGGTGCTGCGAGAGATAGACCTGAAGGAAGAGAGCTTGCGCTAGGGGCGCCATCGCCGGAGGGGGGATCCTTCGCCTTCCGGCAGCGCGGCTGGCGCGGAAAAGCAAAAAGCCTGCTCGAAAGCAGGCTTTTTAAATTTGGCTCCTCTGACTGGACTCGAACCAGTGACATACGGATTAACAGTCCGCCGTTCTACCGACTGAACTACAGAGGAATCGTGTGAACGGGGCGCATATTAACGATGCCACCCGGCCTTGTCAAAGCCTGATTCAAAGAATTGCGTTCGACTGCTGACAATTTCAGCAACCCCCGCGCATGCGCTGTTTTTTTCACCAGATTGCACCGTTGTAGTGCGAATGTACCCCTAATGGGGCATACCACAATCTGCTTACCGGGCAAATAAAAACCGGATTGCTATCACTATCCCTTATAACACCGCCTGTGGCGGGCAACGGCAGCGGAAATGAAAAGCTGGCAAGCAAATTGCACAACCAGTTTCATCATACTTCCAGCGTTGACGCTGGCGTTCCTTACAGGAGGCAAAATGAACTTAAGACGACTGAAATATTTTGTGAAAATCGTCGATATCGGCAGTCTGACCCAGGCCGCTGAAGTCTTGCACATCGCCCAACCGGCCCTCAGCCAGCAGGTCGCGACCCTGGAAGGTGAAATGGACCAGCAGCTTCTGATACGCACCAAGCGAGGGGTCACGCCAACGGAAGCCGGTAAAATCCTTTATACCCATGCGCGGACCATTCTGCGCCAGTGTGAGCAGGCGCAGCTGGCGGTCAATAACGTCGGCCAGACGCTGCGTGGCCAGGTCTCGATCGGCCTGGCGCCGGGCACAGCGGCCTCCGCCATTACCATGCCGTTGCTGCAGACGGTGCG
This sequence comes from Klebsiella sp. JB_Kp042, assembly GCF_040065275.1. Taxonomy (NCBI): domain Bacteria; kingdom Pseudomonadati; phylum Pseudomonadota; class Gammaproteobacteria; order Enterobacterales; family Enterobacteriaceae; genus Klebsiella; species Klebsiella sp. JB_Kp042. The sequence continues at coordinate 189,068 of NZ_JBEAJL010000117.1, read as the reverse complement.
TAATGAGCTGCCCGAGGTGATGGTCTATCTGCAGGAGAGCAGCGGCACTGCGCTGAATGACAAGCTGCTGGCGGGCCAGCTGGATATGGCGGTGCTGTATGAGCGTTCGCCGGTGGCCGGCATCGTCAGCCAGCCGCTGCTGAAAGAAGACCTCTACCTGGTCGGCACCCGCGACTGCCCGGGGCAGAGCGTGGACCTCACGGCGGTGGCGGAGATGAACCTGTTCCTGCCGCGAGATTACAGCGCGGTACGGGCGCGGGTCACCGAGGCGTTCACCCTGCGTCGTCTGTCGGCGAAAATTATCGGCGAGATCGAATCCATTACCACCCTGACCGCGGCCATCGCCAGCGGCATGGGGGCGACGGTCCTGCCGGAATCCGCTGCCCGCTCCCTGTGCGGCGCGGCGAACGGCTGGATGGCGCGGATTAGCACGCCGTCAATGAGCCTGTCGCTGTCGCTGAACATGTCGGCGCGCGGCGGTTTGTCGCCGCAGGCGCAGGCGGTGAAGGAGATCCTGCTGTCTCTGGTGAGCCGTCCGTCGCTGGAGAACCGCGAACTGCAGCTGGTTAGTTAAGCTATATTCTCTTAAGGAATAAGTTGCTGGTTTTTATTATTTGTTACCCGGGACAACAGACTTTAACAATAGCAGATACGTTAAGTCCATTGGCCCGGAGGAAAGGGTGAACTTCCAGCAACTGAAAATTATCCGTGAGGCGGCCCGTCAGGATTACAACCTGACGGAAGTCGCGAATATGCTCTATACCTCGCAGTCAGGCGTCAGCCGCCATATCCGGGAACTGGAAGAGGAGCTGGGGATTGAGATCTTTATCCGTCGCGGCAAACGCCTGTTAGGCATGACCGAGCCGGGTAAAGCGCTGTTATCCATTGCTGAGCGGATCCTCAATGAAGCCAGCAACGTCCGGCGGCTGGCGGATCTCTTCACTAACGATGCCTCCGGCGTCTTAACCATCGCCACCACCCATACCCAGGCGCGCTACAGCCTGCCCCCGGTGATTAAAGCTTTCCGCGAGCTGTTCTCCGACGTTCGCGTCGAGCTGGTGCAGGGCACCCCGCAGGAAATCGAAGCGCTGCTGCATAACGGCGGGGCGGATATCGGCATCGCCAGCGAGCGTCTGAGCAACGACCCGACGCTGGCGGCTTTCCCCTGGTTCCGCTGGCATCACAGCCTGCTGGTACCCAAAGAGCATCCCCTGACCCAGGTGTCTCCTCTGACGCTGGAGGCGATTGCCCGTTGGCCGTTAATCACCTATCGCCAGGGGATCACCGGCCGTTCGCGGATCGATGAGGCCTTCAACCGCAAAGGGCTGATGCCGGATATTGTGCTGAGCGCCCAGGATTCCGATGTGATCAAGACCTACGTCGAGCTGGGGCTGGGCGTCGGGCTGGTTGCCGAGCAGTCCGGGGATGCCCGCGAAGCGGACACCTTTACGCGGCTCGATACCCGCCATCTGTTTGATGCCAATACCGTATGGCTGGGACTGAAGCGGGGTCAGCTGCAGCGTAATTACGTCTGGCGCTTTATCGAATTGTGCAATGCCGGACTGTCGCTGGATGAGATCAAGCGCCAGGCGATGGAGCCGGAAGAGGCCGCTATCGACTATCAGATTTAAGGAAATGCTGGCCAGCGGATCGGGGAGAGGAAATGCCGCTATAATTCACACACGAGAGTCGCGACTGAGGAAGGGAAAATGACGATGCGGCGTGTGACATTACTCTGTTCGGCGCTGATGCTGTTCGCCAGCCACAGCGCGCTGGCCGTCAGCTATCCGCTGCCGCCGGAGGGGAGCCGTCTGGTGGGCAGCGCTTTTACCATTGCCGTGCCGGAGAACAACACTCAACCACTGGAAAGCTTTGCCGCCCAGTACGGCCAGGGGTTGAGCAATATGCTGGAGGCTAACCCCGGCGTCGATGTCTATTTGCCGCACTCCGGTTCGACGCTGACCATTCCGCAGCAGCTGATCCTGCCTGACACCGTGCGTGAGGGGATCGTTATCAACGTCGCCGAGATGCGCCTCTATTATTACCCGCCGCTGGGCAATAGCGTGGAAGTCCTGCCAATCGGCATTGGCCAGGCGGGACGCGAAACGCCGCGTAACTGGGTGACGGCGGTAGAGCGCAAGCAGGAAGGGCCCACCTGGGTACCGACCGCCAATACCCGCCGTGAATATGCGAAAGAGGGCAAAACCCTGCCGGCGATGGTGCCGCCCGGCCCCGATAATCCGATGGGGCTGTATGCGATCTATATCGGCAGGCTGTACGCCATCCACGGCACCAATGCCAACTTTGGCATCGGGCTGCGCGTCAGCCAGGGATGCATCCGCCTGCGCAATGACGACATTAAATTCCTGTTTGATAACGTACCGGTGGGGACGCGCGTCCAGCTGATCGATCAGCCGGTGAAGTACACCGTGGAACCGGATGGCAGCCACTGGCTGGAGGTGCACGAGCCGCTGTCGCGCAACCGGGCGGAATTTGAATCCGACAGAAAAGTCCCCTTGCCGATGACCTCGGCGCTGCGCGAATTTACTCAGGGGCCGGGAGTGAGTCCTTCGCAGGCCGAGCAAACCCTGCAGCGCCGCTCCGGCATGCCGGTGAATATCAGCGCCACAGCGGCGCAGGGGAGTTTGTAGCGGGTCGTTTAGTCTGATTAACGGCTATTGAAAGAAGGCTCTTTTGCTGTCGATGTATTCAACGTTGTTGGGGATAAGGATCGGGAAACCGATCCTTAACTTATCAACAGTGGCGGTGATGGCGTGTTAATGAGGGCGCCAGGAGAGGCTCAGGCGGAGATGATAAAGTCTGCAAATATATCTATGGACTTAATATTGTTACTGAGGATCTTTTTTTTGGCTGCCATTGTCCATGAAAGCGAATATCCCCGTTATGATAGCCAATATCCAGAATATAATACTGATGAGTGCTGCAGAATCCCTATTGTCAAAACACGCCTGACCACAGTCACTACTACTGGCCCCCATCGTCGTTGATAAGCGAATCAGGGGGCTGGGATGTCGTTATTTATTGTTGGCAATCGGGACATGCTGCTGCATCACTTCAACGATCCAGTCAATAAAAACGCGCAGCTTGGCGTTGACATGGCGGTTCGGTGGAAACGCCAGGTACAGAGGCATTGGGCTAATCCGCCATTGTGTAAATAATGGAATCAAAGCGCCAACGGCCTGATGCGCTACCGCCATATAGTTGGGCAGCGCAATCACGCCTAAGCCAGCTAACCCAGCTTCGAGGTAAGCATTGCCATCATCCACGGCAAGGACGTAGTTGCCCGTGATTTCAATACGTTCATTCTCACTGCGCAGTACCAAAGGATCAATCTTACTGGTGCGTGAGGACAAGAATCCCACTATGCAATGGTCAGTATTTTGCAGCTCTCGCGGGTGTGCGGGAGCGCCAAGGCGTTCCACATAACGGGGGGCGACGTAGACGCCGATTGGCAAATCGCCGACATGGCGTGCGATTAGGGACTGGTCGGTGATTTCGCCACCGCGCAGGACGCAATCCACGTTGTCGCCGATCAGATCTACCTTCCGGTCGCTCACGCCCATGTCGAACTGGATATCAGGGTAGCGGGCGTGGAAAGCCGGTAGCGCCGGCACCAGGATGAGGCGGGCGAGCGGACTGGGCACATCCACCCGTAGCCGTCCCCTGGGCGTCATCGCCGCACTGGACAGGCTGTTTTCAGCATCCTCCATGTCCGCCAGCAGGCGGATGACGCGCTCGTAGTAGACCGCGCCATCGGGAGTCACTCCAAGCTTGCGGGTGGTGCGATGGAGCAATTTGACGCGCAGTCTCGCTTCCAGTTGCTGAATGAGTTGCGTCACCGTGGTTTTGCTCATATGAAGCGTTTGGGCAGCCTTCGTGAAGCTCCCTGCCTCCACCACCCGAGCAAAGGCGCGCATCGCATCGAAACGATCCATTTCTTATCCTGTCTTTCATCGATTGTTTGGATATTACAAACAATGAGCGACAAAGTCGCTTGTTTATCCGCCCGATCTGGCCGTTGTACAGTGTCTTTACATTCACCGGGCTGATTTCGCCCCAGCATAAAGGTACAAACATGACAGCACGCGAAGCCGTTTTTCCCCTCGGTCGGCAGGCGCTCTATGAGCGCAATCGTTATTCACCGGCCATCAAATCCAATGGTTTCTTGTTTGTTTCGGGGCAGGTAGGTAGCCACGAGGATGGTTCGCCTGAGCACGATCTGAAAGCACAGGTCAGGCTGGCGTTCAAAAATCTTAATGCTGTGCTCGCAGCGGCGGGCTGCACGTTTAGGGACGTGGTTGACGTTACCCTCTTTGTCGTCGATCCTGAGTCAAATCTCGACGCTATCTGGAGTATCCTGCCAGAATATTGGGGAGAAGCGCCTTACCCTACGCTGACCGGGATCGGCGTGACGTGGCTTTATGGATTTAAGTTCGAGATTAAGGTTATTGCCAGGCTACCCTAAGCGTTACGGGTCTTTCCGCCAGTTGGGCAGCCCGCGCTGTCTGCAGCGGTAACTGCCGAATCGGGATCGTCTGCTACCCAGCGCCAGACCCAGTGGTTACCGTCGGATCGAAAGTCGGTAGCCATAAGGTTGGGAGCAGCGGCGCTGCTTTTCACCTGCGGGGATCGCATACGGAACGTTGGACGGTACCAACGGTACGATGCTGCTTATACCCGCTGGCGTGGGGCTCACGGAAAGCAAAAAGCCCGCTCAGGTTTCCCTGAGCGGGCTTTTTAAATTTGGCTCCTCTGACTGGACTCGAACCAGTGACATACGGATTAACAGTCCGCCGTTCTACCGACTGAACTACAGAGGAATCGTGTGAACGAGGCGCATACTACTGGCCCGGCATTTTTGTGTCAACACTAAAATTAACCTGCTGATTCAAATGGCTAAATTTAGCTCAACACGTTGTTTTAGTGAACAATGCGCCGCTCGTCTTCGTCCTGCAGGCCATTTTCACGTCTGCGCGCCAGCGGATCCTGGCGGTAAAAATGGCAAAAACGTTGCCACAGGGCCGGGAAGCGGGGCGCGAACAGTTCAGGCGCGCTGAAAAAATATTCCGAAAGGACGGCGAAGCATTCCGCGGGATCGGTGGCGGCATAGGCGTCAATGCTGGCGGCGCTTTCCCCTACCAGATCTATCTCATCCTGAATGTTGTTCATCGCCGCGTGGAGATCGTGCTCCCAGCCGGCGACTTCGCGCAGTGGGATCAGCGGCACCCCGCTGGCCCGATCACCATTCCGCGCATCAAGCTTATGCGCCACCTCATGCACCACAAGGTTAAAGCCTGACGCATCAAAGGAGTCCTGAATATCCAGCCAGTTCAGCACTACGGGACCCTGCTGCCAGCTTTGCCCCGACTGCACCACCCGCTGGTTGTGGACCAGACCAATATCATCCTCCCATTCATCATCCACGACAAAGGGGGCAGGGTAGATCAGCACTTCGTGAAAACCGTCCAGCCACTCAATCCCCAGCTCAAGTACCGGCAGGCAGAAGAGCATAGCTATCCGCGCCTGGTGCAACGGAGTCAGTTCCAGCCCCTGAAGCGCCACCAGACGTTTTAGCTGTAAGAAACGGGCAGCCATCTGCGTCAGCTTGTGCTGCTCAGCGGGCGAAAGGTGGGCTAAAACCGGAATGGCAAGCGCTTGCTCCCAGGGCATCTCTGCGTTGCCGGACTCATCATCTGCTTTCCAGGGCCATTTAAACATCATATTGCTCGCAAAGTCGTCACTTGAACACGATTACCGAAACGGGAGCTATTAAAATGCCAAAGATCCTGGCATTATAGCAACCACAACAGCGGAGAGATGCCGGAGCGGCTGAACGGACCGGTCTCGAAAACCGGAGTAGGGGCAACTCTACCGGGGGTTCAAATCCCCCTCTCTCCGCCAACTATTCTTTCTCTGACCATTCCCCTTCAATAACACCGTTAGCTTCAGGTATAACGCCTGCGCTGGGGTATCGCCATCATCATCGTCCTGGTTTCAGCGTAAAGACGCGGTAGTGCGCCTTGTCCTTTTGTGGTCTTACCGCCGCAATTTGCCCGAACGAGCTTAAACGCATCATAAAGAGGGAAGGTACGCCTGGAAAGCGGCAATGTTGAAAAGAGTGATCTCAACGGAGCGGGAACAAGAAAAAGCCCGCTGAGCGCGGGCTTTGATGGGGATCAGAACTGGTAAACCAGACCGAGGGCCACGATATCATCGGTCGAGATACCGTTGTTGCGGTAGAAGCGGTCGTCTTCATCCAGCAGGTTGATTTTGTAATCCACATAGGTGGACATATTCTTATTGAAGTAGTGGGTCATGCCGATGTCGACATACTTGACCAGATCCTTGTCGCTATAGCGAGAATAGTTGTAAAGATCTTTCCCCTTCGATTGCAGATAGGCCACGGATGGACGCAGCGGTAAATTATACTCATCGAACTGGTACTGGGCGACGACTTCAAAGTTCTGCGTCTTGTTGGCAATAGCGCCGTTGCCGTAGAAGGTCATGTTGCGGGTTTCCGCATACATGGCGGCCAGATAAATGTTGTTGGCGTCATATTTTGCGCCGACGGTCCAGGCCTCGGCTTTATCACCGTTAGCGTAAATATGGCTGCTGCGTGCTGCCGCCAGCTGGTTATGGGTACGGTCGGAAGCCGAGTAGGCGGCCCCGAAGCTGATGCCCATATCGAGATCGTAGTAGCTGGAAATACCAAACCCGTCGCCATTTTCCCGCGCCAGTTTACGAGCGCCACCGTTGTTTGTGCCTTCGCCAGAACCGGCGTTTTCATTATTCCCCTGATACTGCAGGGCGAAATGCAGGCCGTCGACGAGGCCGAAGAAATCGCTGTTACGGTAGGTGGCCACCCCGTTGGTGCGGCCGGTCATGTAAACGTCGGTCTGAGTGTAGGTATCACCGCCGAATTCCGGCAGCATATCAGTCCAGGATTCGATGTCGTACACCACGCCGTAGTTACGGCCATAGTCCAGTGAGCCATAGTCAGCAAACTTCAGACCGGCGAAGGCCAGACGAGTCCATGAATTCGCGCCTTCTCCTTCGCTGGTGTTCGCTTTGACATTGTATTCCCACTGACCGTAGCCGGTTAACTCGGAAGCGATCTGCGTTTCGCCTTTGATGCCTAAGCGAGCATAGGTCTGGTCGCCGTCCTCGCTGGTGTCGTCAGAGAAGTAACGCAGGCCGGCGACTTTCCCATAAAGGTCCAGTTTGTTGGCGTTGTTGTTATAAATTTCTGCAGCATTAACGGCATTGACCATGAGTAATGCCGATACCATGAGTGCCAGTACTTTTCTTTTCATTATATATTCCCTTTTAATAATAATTTCTGTGAATTATGACAATCCCTCCGGAATGCCTGTCAGATACTAACGACTAAGTTCATTTTTATTTAAAATAAAATATGTAAATAAATAATGTAAGATATTACAAAATGTTTCTGTGTGGTTCATTATATTAAATTTAAATGAATCTGTTTTAATGATTATTTTGTTGTATAGCAATGAGTTATGTGGATGCGTTGCGATCGTGGTTAACAGAATGAAATCATTTATATTAATTTAAAGCGAGTTGGTCATTCAGCCTTTAAATATAATTTATTAGTCAATGCCGCCGGCGGATTGATAATTACACTACGCGGCATGGCTGGGTGTCGTTAATGTTTAAGCCCGTGGGTAAAGAATAAAAAAAACCACCCCTGCGTATTTCCATTGGCAGAATAAGTGATAAGTGGGTGCAGAAGACAAGGATGAAACTGCTGCCTGTGGCGCAGCATGGCGGTATAATGTGATGAGCGTCACGTTTTTGAGTGGCGGTAGTATGATTTGTCACGGAGAGGAATGAGATGGAAGAGCAGGCAAAACGCAGCCCGGGCGGCAAACTCGCGCTATGGGCGTTGTATGCCTTTTGCGGATATTGTGTCTGGGTCATTGTGCGTTACTGGTGGGTGGTGGGAAAAATTCACAGCGTCCCCGGCGCCAGCGCGGAGGGCGACTTTGGCACCATGGCAGGGAAATGGCTTGGCGCCCTGTTGGGAATGCTGGTGCTCGCCGGCATTGGCGCGATCCTCGGCGCTGTCGTCTGGTATACACGGCCCTCCGGAAGCGGGCGGGATCATCGGTCGTAAAGTTGCTATGCTCGAGGCTGACCTACAGATAAAGGAACGCCTATGAACCTGGTTGACTGGCAGCAGCGATTTGAGCACTGGATATTGACGCATCACGCCCGGGAGGATGCGGCGCACGATCTGTCCCATTTTCGTCGCGTCTGGGCCACCGCCACCCGGCTGGCCGCCGGGGAGGAGGAGGTCGACGGACTGGTGCTTCTCACGGCCTGCTATTTTCATGACATTGTCAGTCTGCCTAAAAATCATCCGGAGCGAAGCCGCTCCTCGATGATGGCTGCCGAGAAAACCCTGGCTATTTTGCAGTCGTCGTTTGCCGATTTTCCCGCAGACCGGTATGCGGCGGTCAGCCACGCTATTGAGGCGCACAGCTTCAGCGCGGCGCTCCCGCCGCGCACGCTGGAGGCGAAAATCGTCCAGGACGCCGACCGTCTCGAGTCGCTGGGGGCGATAGGCCTGGCGCGGGTCTTCGCCGTCGCCGGCGCCCTGAACACCATTCTGTTTGATGCCGACGATCCTTTCGCCGACCGGAGATCGCTGGATGACAGAAAATATGCCCTCGACCATTTCCAGTGCAAGCTCCTGCGCCTGCCGGAAACCATGCAGACCGCCGGAGGAAGGGCTATGGCGCAGCATAATGCGCGCTTCCTCGTCGAGTTTATGGCCAAGATCAGCGCGGAGCTGAAGGGGGAACCCCTGGCGCTGGATGAGGCGGTTTTACGCCGCTTTGCACCACAGCCGTCAACCGACCAGTGATTTATGGTACTCTCTGCAAAAATTGTCCGCGCTGGTTGAGGATATGCCACAAAAGTTAAGCAAGGAAAACATGTCGTTGTCATTGACGGAACAGGCCGGTGAAGAGGCTCAGGCGCTGCTGCGCCAGCTGATGACGATCTACGATGTGAAAACGCTGGTCGCCGAGCTGGTGAGCGTCGGGGAGCAGCACTGGAGCGCGGCGATCCTCAAGCGCGTGGCGGCCCTCAGCCGCGCGGCAGCGCGTTTGCGTCCGCAGGAGGTCGCTCATCTGGCGACGCTCCTGCCGTCGCCGCCGGCCCATCATCCGCACTATGGATTCCGCTTTGTCGATCTGTTTGCCGGTATCGGCGGGATCCGCAGCGGTTTTGAAGCTATCGGCGGGCAGTGCGTCTTTACCAGCGAGTGGAACAAGCATGCGGTGCGCACCTATAAGGCCAACTGGTATTGTGATCCGCAGCAACACCGTTTCAATGAAGATATTCGCGATATCACCCTCAGCCATCGCCCCGACGTTAGCGATGACGAGGCGGCGCAGCATATCCGCGAGACTATCCCGCAGCATGATGTGCTGCTGGCCGGCTTTCCCTGCCAGCCTTTCTCACTCGCCGGCGTGTCGAAAAAAAATGCCATGGGTCGCGCCCACGGCTTTGCCTGCGAAACCCAGGGGACGCTGTTTTTTGATGTGGTGAGAATTATCGCTGCCCGTCAGCCGGCGATCTTTGTGCTGGAGAATGTTAAAAATCTCAAAAGCCACGATCAGGGGCGGACCTTCCGCATCATCATGCAGACGCTGGATGAGCTGGGGTATGAGGTCGCTGACGCCGCGCATAGCGGGCCGGACGATCCGAAGGTGATCGACGGGCGCCATTTCTTACCGCAGCACCGGGAGCGCATCGTGCTGGTGGGCTTCCGTCGCGATCTGCAGCTGCACGAGGGCTTTACGCTGCGCGATATCGCGGCGCTGTACCCGACGGTTCGGCCAACATTTGGCGAGCTGCTGGAGCCGACGGTGGATGCCAAATTTATCCTCACGCCGGTACTGTGGAAATATCTTTATCGATATGCCCGCAAGCATCAGGCGCGGGGCAATGGCTTTGGTTATGGCCTGGTGGACCCCGCCAATCCCCACAGCGTGGCCCGGACGCTCTCCGCCCGCTACTATAAAGATGGCGCCGAAATTCTCGTCGATCGCGGCTGGGACCGGCCGCTGGGCGAGACGCATTTTGACGATCCGCAGAATCAACAGCGGCGTCCTCGTCGGCTGACGCCGCGGGAGTGCGCCCGGTTGATGGGTTTCGAATCGCCTCAGGGGGCGCGTTTCCGCATTCCGGTGTCGGATACCCAGGCCTATCGTCAGTTCGGCAACTCGGTGGTGGTTCCGGTCTTCGCCGCGGTGGCGAAGCTCCTGGCCCCGCGCATCGCTCAGGCGGTGGCGCGTCGCGAAGCGGGTGATAACGATGGCGGATGTTCACGATAAAGCCACGCGCAGTAAAAATATGCGGGCTATCGCCACGCGCGATACGGCGATCGAGAAGCGGATAGCGGCGCTGTTGACTCAGGCGGGATTCACCTTTGTTGCCCAGGAGCGTGAGCTGCCGGGACGCCCTGATTTCGTTTTACCCGATTACCGTTGCGTCATCTTTACCCACGGCTGTTTCTGGCATCACCATGACTGTTACCTGTTTAAGGTGCCGGCCACCCGGACGGCGTTCTGGCTGGACAAGATCGCCGGCAACGTGGCGCGCGATGCCCGTGACCGGCGAAAGCTGGCCGAGCAGGGCTGGCGGGTGCTTATCGTCTGGGAATGCGCCCTGCGCGGTCGGCTGAAGCTGAATGACGAGGCGCTCACCGAGCGTCTGGAAGAGTGGATCTGCGGCGCCGGACACGACGCGCAGATCGACACCCAGGGGATCCGCGAACTGGCGCTTATTTCGACGCCTTACAAGGGGTAGCTTCGCTGCGAACCGGGAAGAGATATTTCCCCAGCGTCACCAGCACGACGGCGAAAATAATCACCGCCAGCGCCAGCCACTCGATCAGGGACAGGCTTTCGCCACCGAATCCGGTACCAAGCAGAACCGCCACCACCGGGTTGACATAGGCGTAGCTGGTGGCCACCGCCGGGGTGACATTGCGGATCAAAAACATATAGGCGTTGATGGCAATCAGCGAGCCAAAGATAGCCAGGTAGGCCACAGCGGCGATCCCGGACCACGACGGAACACGGGTTAAGGTTTCGCCGCTCAGCCATGACGCGGCCAGCAGGACGATCCCGGCGGCAAGCATCTCGATTGCCCCCGCCATCATGCCGGTCGGCAGTTCGATCCGCGAGCCGTAAACCGAGCCGAAGGCCCAGCTCAGGGAGCCAATCAGGATCAGCAGCGCGCCCCAGGGGTTGCCGTTCAGGTTGCCTCCGCTGTTAAGCATCACAATACCCGCGAGGCCAATGGCAATCCCCAGCCATTCCAGTTTACGAGTGGCGATGCCGAAAAAGCGGCTGAAGCACAGGGTGAACAGCGGAACGGTGGCGACCATGACCGCGGCGATCCCGGAGGGAACGTGCTGATGTTCGGCCAGGGTGACAAAGCCGTTGCCGACGGCCAGCAGCAAAACCCCGATCAGCGCGGCGTTAAGCAACGGTCCGCGGGCCGGCAGTTTATGGCCGGTGGCCAACAGCCATCCCAGTAGCAGCACGCCGGCAGAGAGAAAGCGAATTCCGGCCATCATCAGCGGCGGCCAGCTGGCGACGCCGACGGCGATGGCGAAATAGGTAGAGCCCCAAATGATATACAGCGCAAACAGCGCCCCGATAAGCGGTAACAGCTGACGGGTAGACATACTTCCTCACGACGGTGCAGAGATAGAAAGGGGACATATAGTAAACGTGAAAACTATCCTGCTGGCGAGCGCTTAATTTGCGTCAGGTTGTTAAATTTATATTGACTAATTGTACCTTGGGCAGCGGCCGTTTTTTAACGCATACTCGAGGGAGACATTGATGAAAAGAGAAGGAAAATCATTTTGGCAGGAAGTAGTCTTTTAACATTACTCGATGATATCGCCACGCTGCTGGACGATATTTCCATGATGGGCAAGCTGGCGGCGAAAAAAACGGCGGGGGTGCTGGGCGACGATCTCTCCCTCAACGCCCAACAGGTGACCGGCGTGCGGGCAAATCGTGAGCTGCCTGTGGTCTGGGGCGTGGCGAAAGGGTCGTTCGTCAATAAAATCATCCTCGTGCCGCTGGCCCTGCTAATCAGCGCCTTCATTCCCTGGGCGATTACGCCGCTGCTGATGTTGGGCGGCGCGTTTCTCTGTTTTGAAGGGGTGGAAAAGGTGCTCCACAGCCTGGAAGCGCGTAAGCACAAAGAGGACCCAGCGCAACGGCAGCAGCGTCTTCAGGCGCTGGCGGATCGTGATCCGCTGGCCTTTGAGCGTGACAAAGTCAAAGGGGCGATCCGCACCGACTTTATTTTGTCCGCGGAAATTGTCGCCATCACCCTCGGCATTGTCGCGGAAGCGCCGCTGCTGAATCAGATCCTCATTCTGTCGGGGATCGCGATTCTGGTCACCGTCGGGGTCTATGGCCTGGTGGGGGTGATCGTCAAACTGGATGACATGGGCTACTGGCTGGCGGAGAAACGCAGTACCCTGGCGCAGTGGCTGGGCAAAGGGTTATTGACCGTGGCCCCCTGGCTGATGAAAGTGCTCTCTATCGTCGGAACGCTGGCCATGTTCCTCGTGGGCGGCGGGATTGTGGTTCACGGTATTGCGCCGCTGCACCATGCCATTGAGCACTGGAGCGCGGGGCTGGGCGGCATGTTGGCCGCCTTGCTGCCGATGGTCGCTAATCTGGTGCTGGGTTTTATCATCGGCGCGGTGGTGCTGGCGGGCGTCAAGGCGGTCAGTCGCCTGCGTGGCGCGGTGAAGTAGTCAGGTGCGGCGCCGCATGACGGCGCCGCGTGGTCTACGCTAAAAGCGCCTCCGGTATCGACAGAGACCGGGCGTGCTGACGACGTCAGATTTGCGCAACGTACTGCGAGAGAAAGATGGAAAAGCCACTACGGTTGAAGTTGAAAAAACTCTACCACCTGACTCGCCCGGCGCATGTGGTTAACATTTGTTTTATCGTGGTGCTGTTTTTCTCCACGCTGCTGATCTGGCGCGAAATCAATGTCCTGGAAGAGGCCTACGTGGCGAACCAGCGCAATAATCTGGCTAACGTCGCGCATGAAATGGATGGCCTGCTGCAGTTCAACATCGACAGGATGATGTTTTTTCGCCACGGTATGCAGTCCGCGCTTGAACGCCCGCTCGACGTCGATGTGTTGCACGAAGCCAGCCAGCGCTATCTGAGCCAACGCCACCAGGAGACCTGGCGGGTGGCGCTCCCCAACCGCCGGACGCTGCCGGTGTTTGGCGTCTCGGAGGGCGTCGTCAGGGATCACCCGCTGCTCTTGCCGGACGATCCGCTGGTGGTCAATGAACTGATGGCGACGCTGGAGCTGGGTTATCTGTTAAACCTGACGCAGCATGACCGCGATTTTGCCGAGCGGATGCAATATATCTCCCGCAGCGGTTTTTTCACCTCGACCCTGCCGCTGCGCGATGAATCGCAGGTGAAGACCTACTATTCGCGCGCCATCAGCGCCCTCTGGTTTACCCGGCAGACCCAGCGGAACAATCCGCACCGCGGCGTTATCTGGCAAACCTTTCCTGACGATGACCCGCAGCTGGAAGAGCAGGTGGTCACCGCCTCGATACCGCTGGATTTTGCCGGTTACTGGCGCGGCGTGCTGGCGATGGATTTCTCAGTCAGCGAAATAAAAGCATTTTTAATCAGCGCGATGCAGGGCGGGCAGGAGGGGGAATACCAGCTTTACGACAGCCATCTTAGCCTGCTGGCCTCTTCTGCGCCGGGGAATGTCCTGACGCTGCTGTCGCCGCGCGAACAGGAACTGCTCAGCCGCGCGTTTGCCCATGATAATCAGGGCGGCCTGCGTCTGCTGACGCGCTATATCAGCTGGGCCAAACTGCGCAATTTTGACGGCGTGCTGCTGCGGATCCATACCCTGCGGGAAGGCGTACGCGGCAACTTTGGCACCATCACCATCGCCCTGACCCTGATGTGGATCCTCTTCACCTTAATGCTGCTGCTCTCCTGGCTGGTGATCCGCCGTATGGTCCGCAATATGAGCGTCCTCCAGACCTCCCTGGAGTGGCAGGCCTGGCACGATGCCTTAACCCGCCTGCTCAATCGCGGGGCGCTGTTTGAGAAGGCGATGGCGGTAGCCAGCGACTGCCAGCGCAGCGGACGACCGCTGGCGGTCATCCAGCTCGATTTGGATCACTTTAAGGGCATTAACGATCGCTATGGCCATCAGGCGGGTGACAGAGTGCTGTCGATGGTGGCCAGTACGCTTGCCGGCACCGTCCGGGACGGTGATTTGCTGGGCCGCGTGGGCGAAGAGGAGTTTTGTGTCGTGCTGCCGAATACCACGCTGCAGGAAGCGGCGGCGGTAGCGGAGCGGCTACGCCTGCGTATTCATGGCCGGGAGGTCTTTTTGCATAACAACGTGACGCTGCGGGTCAGCGCGTCGTTAGGGGTAAGCGGCAGCGAAGAGCGGGGGGAGTATCATTTTGAAGCTCTGCAGTCGGTCGCCGATGGTCGACTGTATCTGGCCAAGCAAAATGGCCGCAACCAGGTCTGGTATCGCAGCGAAGCGTGAGCAAAACGTTTCGCCCGAATCAGGCAAAATGAGATTTTTCTTAAAGTGTTCGACGGGGATCGCGCTATCGAATGAAACCGGTTTGCGGCTAAGCCTTATCGCATCAGCCCTGCAGCCCTTTCTGCTGCGAAGCGCCAACTTTCTCAATATTTTGCGCCATGAATATCGCTTGTCATGCAAAATAATTGAGGATAATGTTTCAACGCATCGGATTTCCCGGTGTAACGAATTTTCAAGTGCTTCTTGCATTAGCAAGTTTGATCCCGACTCCTGCGAGTCGGGATTTTTTTCGCCCATCGCTAGCGGTTGGCTTCACTGGCGCTGAAATCATGAATATCGAGTTCAAATGCCTCCGCCAGTTCACGCCAGGTATGCGCCCCGCGGCCATCGATACTGGCGCGCTGTGGGTCATCGAGGATGCGATGGACTTCGCTTTCGCTGATCTCATTAATCGCCGCCAGCAGAGCATCAACGTTGACATCAACGTCGCTCCCGGTCTGGTCTGTCAATCGGTTCTTCATCATTACCCCCCTCGCTGAGCGTCGCTCAAGCCTCTTTAAGTATAGTCGGTCTAAAAAAACGCCAGTCACTGCCCGCGACGCTGCGAGCGGCGTGGTTTTGTTCTACACTGGCTGGAAATAGAGAGGAGATGGATTATGCAGGTGAACGATCGTGTCACGGTGAAGACCGACGGTGGCCCACGTCGATCGGGCGTAGTGCTGGCAATTGAGTCGTTTAGTGAAGGGACGATGTATCTGGTTTCGCTGGAAGACTATCCCCTGGGGATCTGGTTTTTCAATGAAATAGGGCACCCGGATGGGATCTTCGTGGAAAAAGAAATCTCGTAAAACCGAACTGGCGGGACCACCGCCAGTTTGTTTCAGCGTAGATTCACCTGAATACCGCTGGTAATGTTTTCGGTCAGCCGAACGATGTGGTAAATCACCTGCTTATTATGCGTCTGTATTTTCTTTTTAATATTGCCTTTATGCGATGATACCGTTTTCGCTTTGATGTTCATTTGCGTTGAAATTTGCGAAGTACCATGCCCGGCCATCCACATTTGCAGCATATTTGATTCTGTTTTGCTCAGCGACAACGTCGGTAAATTTAACTGCCCCAGACTCGTGTTCTTGTATTTAAGATAATTAACCAGAATGACATCAAGGTCTTTTGGAGTGATCGATTTTGAGCTGATTAGCAGGTTCTTACGCACCCGTAGATAGCGGTCAAAATGGATGTTCGCCAGCGACATAAAAATCACAAACAACGTCGCCGGATTTTGCGTGATGATCTGGCGAATAATGCCATTACTTTCATCATCATGCACAAAGCAATCTTCATTCAGAAACACCACCGCCGGGCAACATGACGCACAGTGCCTGTGCAGATCCTCAGCGCAGTTGACCTCAACGATTTCCTGTTTTTTAATTCCCCGACTGGTCAGATATCCCGTTAGTCCCAACCGGGTATAACTGCACAAATCCATAATCATCGTTGACATGACCCATCCTCAATCAACACGTAACGATATACACTTCACACTGGCTGTGCGAAGCAGTCCTTGCAGGCGGTGATAATAGTAGGTTTAAGAAAGAACCCATTAGTTCCATTAAACTATTCCGCATCTCTGTAAATAATTTGCCAGGAAAACTCTTAAAGTAAAGTCAAGAACCGGTAGTGTGAGCGAATTAAAAACAAAAAGTGCCCGCGGATGCTATGGTTAGGCCCCAAACATTCTTTTACTTTCAGAATTTCCTTATTTCAAATGAAGGCTGCGATGCCTGGCCGTGTGTTGCCCGACTTCTCCGCCTGCGGCGGGGGTGGAAGGCTTAACGCTTTAATGCCACAATACTTTTTTATCAGCTTGTGGGATGAATGATGAAACAGTTAGTTTTTGCTGGCATGGTGCTGGCGCTGGCCGGATGCGTGCAGGTTGATCGTTACGAAGACGTTGTTAAAGCGCCAGCGCCGGCAGGCCTGGAAGGCTACTGGCAGACGAAAGGGCCGCAGAGTGAGATGATGAGTCCGGACGCCATCGCCAGCCTGATCGTCACCAAAGAAGGGGACACCTTCGACTGCCGCCAGTGGCAGCGTGTGATCGCCCAGCCGGGGAAACTGATGAACCGCGATAGCGATATCTACAACGTGACCGCTTCCCTGGATATCTACCCGATCGAGCGCGAGGGCAACACCCTTTCCTACGATCGTATGACGTTGACCCGCGTTGAACGTCTCACCCCGGAGTGCGAGAAGGCGTGGGCTAAAGCGCGTGCGGCCGCTCCGGTCAGCGCGCCGACCACCGCGCGCTAAGGTTCCGGCGGGCCACTGCTGGCCCGTCCGGCGTCAGATGACTACAGCACCGCTTCCAGCACCCACACGCTGACGCTTCCCCCGTTACAGGTAAAGGTTGCGCAGCCTTCGTCGTCGGTTTCGACAATCTCTTCCCGGTTGCCCAGGAAATCCCGCCAGCGTTTGTTGCCATAGTTCTCGCCCAGCGTCAGGGTCTTTTCTCCCTCATCACCATTGGACATCACCACCACGCAGCCGGGATCCTCGTCGGTGCCGCTGCGGCTGAAGGCAATGCAGTTGGGGTGATCGAACCAGAGAGTCTGCACGCCGTGGGCAAAGCGCTGACGGGCATCGATCAGTTCGTGTAGCTGCTCGATGACGGGCATTTCTATGGCGTAGGTTTGTCCGTCGCCGCCGGTATCTTCATAGGAAGCGCCGAAGAGATCGGCATAGAAGACCGAGGGCACGCCATTTTCACGCAACAGGATCAGCGCATAGGCCAGCGGTTTAAACCATGGCTCAACCGGCGCCTCGAGCGCCTGCAGCGGCTGGGTATCATGGTTGGTGACCAGGGTGACGGCATGGAAGGGGTCGGCTTCCACCAGCGTCCCGCTGAAAATCTGGCTCATGTCGTAATCGCGCCCCTGGCGGGACGCTTCATGAAATTTCATCTGCAGCGGGGCATCGAACAGCATCGTCTTGCCCTCGACGAGGTCGATATACTGCTGGAGCTTTTCCACTTCATGGGACCAGTATTCCGCGACAATAAACAGCGGCTGCGGGGCCACCTCCTGAACATGTTCGATCCACGCTTTGTAAAACCAGGCGGGGATATGCTTCACGGCGTCAAGACGAAAACCGTCGCAGCCGGTCTGCTCCATCACCCAGCGCGCCCAGTATTTGATCTCTTCGGTGACGGCGTGATTACGAAAATCGATATTAGCGCCCATCAGGTAGTCGAAGTTGCCAAGCTCATCATCGACCTGCTCATTCCAGCCTTCGCCGGTGTAGTCGTTGACGATTTTAAATACTCCGTCTTCCGTCGGATTCTCGATGTGGTCAATGCCGCTAAAACACTTGTAGTCCCAGACAAACTGCGAATACTGCCCGGCGCGCACCGGGAAGGTATAGCGAGTCCATGCCTCGCACTCTATGATCGTCTCGTCAATTTGCGTGCGATCCTGCTCATCGACGCGCTGCACGCGCAAGGCCTCTTTTTCATCGGCGCCCATTTTATGGTTCACTACCACGTCCAGCAGCACGGCGATGTCGTGCTCCTTCAGGGCGTTAACCGCCGCCAGCAGCTGGGTTTTATCGCCATATTTGGTGGCGACAGAACCTTTTTGATCAAACTCGCCGAGGTCGAAGAGATCGTAGGTGTCATAGCCGACAGAATAACCGCCCGAGGCGCCTTTGTAGGCGGGTGGCAACCAGACCATATTGATGCCGATTTCGTTAAGACTGGGGGCCAGCGCTTCGACTTCACGCCACAGTTCGCCGCCGGCGGGGTAGTACCAGTGAAAACATTGCAACAAGGTGGGGTTTTTCATCTTCCATGCTCCAGACGTCAACAGGCTGACCTTTGCAGTATGGGAGATATCCCGCAAAACGGGTGAGGAAAGCCCTGAATTTCGCTATACCCTAAAGCGGATCATATATAATAAATTTGCATAAGATGTAGCGTAACGATGTTGGTGTCGGGCCGTTAAGCGCCTTACACTACAGGAAAATCCTAATCTTCGGGGTATCTATGAAATTAGCACTTCTGGGTCGTCAGGCGCTGATGGGCGCAATGGCCGTTGTTTTAATGGCTGGCGTTAGCGTGAAAACTTTTGCGGCGGAAAACCTGCTCAATCAGATTAAAGAGCGCGGCACGCTGCGCGTGGGCCTCGAAGGCACCTATCCTCCCTTTAGCTTCCAGGGTGATGACGGCAAGCTGACCGGCTTTGAAGTGGAGTTCGCCAACGAGCTGGCGAAACATCTGGGCGTGAAGGCCGACCTCAAACCGACCAAGTGGGACGGTATGCTGGCCTCGCTGGACTCCAAACGCATTGACGTGGTGATTAACCAGGTCACTATCTCCGATGAGCGTAAGAAGAAATACGATTTCTCTACCCCGTACACGATCTCCGGTGTGCAGGCGCTGGTGAAGAAAGGCAACGAAGGCGCGATTAAAACCGCGGCGGATCTGAAAGGCAAGAAAGTGGGCGTCGGGCTGGGCACTAACTATGAAGAGTGGCTGCGTCAGAACGTCCAGGGCGTGGATGTCCGCACCTATGACGACGACCCGACCAAATACCAGGATCTGCGCGTAGGCCGTATTGACGCCATTCTGGTTGACCGTCTGGCGGCGCTGGATCTGGTGAAGAAAACCAACAATACGCTGGCGGTCACCGGCGAAGCGTTCTCCCGTCAGGAAGCTGGCGTTGCGCTGCGTAAAGGCAACGATGACCTGCTGAAAGCGGTAGATGGCGCGATTGCGGATATGCAGAAAGATGGCAGCCTGAAGGCGCTGTCCGAGAAATGGTTTGGCGCTGACGTGACAAAATAACGGCCAGCGGTGAAAAAAGGCGCTCCTGGAAGCGCCTTTTTTTATTTAGCGCGTAACTGTGTGCATAATGAAGCATAACTGAGTCAGGAGGGGCCATGTCACTGCAAAATTTAACCCGCTTTCCGCGTCTGGAACTGATCGGCGCGCCGACGCCGCTGGAGTATCTTCCGCGTCTGTCCGATCACCTCGGGCGCGAAATTTTTATCAAACGTGATGATACGACGCCGCTGGCGATGGGGGGCAACAAACTGCGTAAGCTGGAGTTTCTCGCCGCCGATGCGCTGCGCGAAGGGGCGGATACGTTAATCACCGCCGGCGCGATCCAGTCTAACCATGTGCGCCAGACGGCGGCGGTCGCCGCCAAACTGGGCCTGCACTGCGTAGCGCTGCTGGAAAATCCCATCGGCACCCGGGCGGAGAACTATCTGAGCAATGGCAACCGCCTGCTGCTGGATCTGTTTAATACCCAGATTGAGATGTGCGATGCCCTGACCGATCCCGCAGCCCAGCTCGACGAGCTGGCGACCCGTATCGAAGCGCAGGGGTACCGCCCGTATGTCATTCCGGTCGGCGGCTCTAACGCCCTTGGGGCGCTAGGCTATGTAGAAAGCGCGCTGGAAATCGCCCAGCAGTGCGAAGACGCAGTGGAGATTTCGTCGGTGGTGGTCGCCTCCGGGAGCGCTGGCACCCATGCCGGACTGGCGGTCGGCCTTGAACAGCTGATGCCGCAGGCGGAACTGATCGGGGTGACGGTGTCGCGCGCTGTTGCCGACCAGCTGCCGAAAGTGGTGGCGCTGCAGCAGGCCGTGGCCAACAGCCTTGAGCTGCAGGCGAAAGCCGACATCATCCTGTGGGATGATTACTTTGCACCGGGCTACGGGACGCCAAACGAGGAAGGGATGGCCGCCGTGAAGCTGCTGGCGCAACTGGAAGGTATTTTGCTTGACCCGGTCTATACCGGCAAAGCGATGGCCGGACTTATCGATGGCATTACGCAGAAGCGCTTTAAGGATGAAGGGCCGATTTTGTTCGTCCATACTGGCGGAGCGCCAGCGCTGTTTGCCTATCATCCTCACGTCTAATATAGAAACCACAGCATGCAAGAAAGTATCCAACTGGTCATCGATTCCGCGCCTTTTCTGCTGAAAGGCGCCGTCTTTACGCTGCAGCTGAGCATTGGCGGGATGTTTTTCGGCCTGGTGCTGGGCTTTATCCTGGCGCTGATGCGCATGTCGCCCCTCTGGCCGGTAAAATGGCTGGCGCGCATGTATATCTCCATTTTTCGCGGGACACCGCTTATCGCCCAGCTGTTCATGATCTACTACGGTTTGCCGCAGTTTGGCATTGAACTTGACCCGATCCCGGCGGCGATGATCGGCCTGTCGCTGAACACGGCGGCCTACGCGGCGGAAACCCTGCGCGCGGCCATCGCCTCGATTGACAAAGGGCAATGGGAAGCGGCGGCCAGTATCGGTATGACCCCGTGGCAGACAATGCGTCGGGCTATTTTACCCCAGGCGGCGCGGGTCGCTTTGCCGCCGCTCTCTAACAGTTTTATCAGCCTGGTAAAAGATACCTCGCTGGCGGCGACGATCCAGGTGCCGGAGCTGTTCCGTCAGGCGCAGCTTATCACCTCGCGAACGCTGGAGGTCTTCACCATGTATCTGGCAGCCTCTCTGATCTACTGGGTGATGGCGACGGTACTCTCCTCGCTGCAGAACTATTTTGAAAACCAGCTGAACCGCCAGGAGCGTGATCCGAAATGAGTGCGATTGAAGTAAAAAGCCTGGTGAAAAAATTCCATGGCCAGACGGTGCTCCACGGTATCGACCTGGAGGTGCAGGAAGGCGAAGTGGTGGCGATCATCGGTCCCAGCGGCTCGGGGAAGACTACCCTGCTGCGCAGCATTAATCTGCTGGAGCAACCGGAGAGTGGCACTATCCGCGTCGGCGATGTGACGATCGACGCCGGTCGCAGCCTCGGGCCGCAAAAAGGGCTTATTCGGCGGCTGCGCCAGCACGTGGGTTTTGTCTTCCAGAACTTTAACCTGTTTCCCCACCGGACGGTGCTGGAGAACATTATTGAAGGGCCGGTCATCGTAAAAGGCGAAGACAAGCAGGAGTCGATGGCGCGGGCGCGCGATCTGCTGGCGAAGGTAGGCCTCAGCGGCAAAGAGAACAGCTATCCGCGCCGCCTCTCCGGCGGTCAGCAGCAGCGGGTCGCCATTGCTCGCGCGCTGGCCATGCGTCCGGACGTGATCCTGTTTGATGAACCGACCTCGGCCCTTGATCCTGAGCTGGTAGGGGAGGTGCTCAATACCATCCGCCAGCTGGCGCAGGAGAAACGCACCATGGTTATCGTGACCCATGAAATGAGCTTCGCTCGCGACGTTGCCGATCGGGCGATTTTTATGGATCAGGGACGCATCGTTGAACAAGGCGAGGCCAAAGCGCTGTTCGCCTCGCCTCAGCAGCCGCGTACCCGCCAGTTCCTCGAAAAATTCCTGATGCAGTAGAGCAGGCGCTGGCGCGGCGGCGCTCCATCGCGAGGGCCGCCGCGTTCAGCCCGCTTCCACGCCGGGGGAACGCCCCATCATCACATTTTCGTGCTATTGACTCCCCTGGCCGTATACACCGCTTCCCATCCCCCCGTGTAGGGTGTAGAAAATGAAAGGAGGGCCTTAGTTTCAGCGCAGCGAGCGGAAAAAAGGCAAGCCTTCAGGCTAATAAATGCGACAGCCACGATATTTTATACATATAAATAAGATTTATGTGTTAGTTTTCTGTATTTATAATAATGATTATCAATCAGGAGTTATTTGCACAGCTATGAGGGACAATGATTTTTTCAGCTGGCGGCGGGATATGCTGCATCAATTTCAGTCCATGGCCGCCGGTGAGGAGGTTTATAATCTCCTGCAACGAGAAACAGAAACGCTGGAATATGATTACTACACGCTTTGTGTGCGTCACCCGGTGCCTTTCACTCGCCCCCGCGTCACGTTTCAGTCGACCTATCCCCGCGCATGGATGTCTCATTACCAGGCAGAGAATTATTTCACGATAGATCCCGTGTTACGCCCGGAGAATTTTATGCGTGGCCATCTGCCATGGGAAGATGGGCTGTTTCGCGATGCGCAGGCATTATGGGACGGGGCGCGCGACCATGGTTTGCAAAAAGGGGTGACACAGTGTCTGACGTTGCCGAATCATGCTCAGGGTTTTCTCTCCGTCTCCGCGAACAACCGTTTGCCGAACGCTTATCCTGATGATGAACTGGAGCTGCGCCTGCGAACGCTGACGGAGTTGAGCCTGTTGACGCTCTTGCGTCTGGAAGATGAGATGGTGATGCCGCCGGAGATGAAGTTCAGCCGGCGCGAACTGGAGATCCTCAAATGGACCGCGGAAGGAAAGACCTCGGCGGAGGTGGCGATGATTCTCTCGATTTCGGAAAATACGGTTAATTTCCATCAGAAGAATATGCAACGGAAATTTAACGCGCCGAATAAAACGCAAATTGCCTGTTACGCCGTGGCGACAGGGCTAATCTGAATGCGCCTGCCGTTCTGCGTGCCAGACGTGATACCGGCTGTCAGTCATACTTTCAGCCGGTACAAGATTACTGCCGGTATGCTTGTTTAATTTGCTTAACGGTGCTGGAGAATACGGCGGCCTGAGCCTCATCTTCCATCTGCGCGATCTGCTTTTCCATTTTAATAATCACGCGACCCGCGTCTGCCTGACCCATCGCCTGCAGCATTAGCGTCATCAGCGCTTTCAGGCAGGAGACTTCCTGCGCCAGTTCTTGATTATTTTCTGCAGTGGAAAAATCTGGTGTGCTCATCGATATCCTCGTTTGCTCGCTGCGCTATTGCGCCTGTCTGAATGTGAAGGCCGCGCAGTATACCACAAGCGACAGAAAAAAAAGGAGTGCTTAATTTCTGTTCTCTCATCTGAGTTGTGAATGATTTTATGCATCAGATAAGACGTAATAGCTGTCAGCAGCGCAATAATTTCCCCCCATTATTTAGCACGTTAATAATTGTTACATATTTTGCCTCGTATTTATGCGCTACGTAATCTGTTGTGTTTTTTGTGCCTTCTGTATGAGGATTGTTAAAAAATAAGCCCCGGGCAACTGATTGTTCGCAATGACTTTCCACTCAGTGTGCACAGACATTGCCATAAATGAGAGCCAAATCGAGGGGACGGCATTTTTTTGCCTTTTAAATTAGCAATAAAACCCGGTAATATGTGGGAGATAAAGTATCAGTAGCGTTATCCCTCATTCTGGAGATTATTCCTTTGATCAACGTTCTTCTTGTTGATGACCACGAACTGGTGCGCGCAGGGATACGACGCATTCTGGAAGATATAAAAGGGATTAAAGTCGCTGGCGAAGCCTGCTGCGGCGAAGACGCCGTCAAGTGGTGCCGGGCTAATTCCGCTGATGTCGTCCTGATGGACATGAACATGCCCGGGATCGGTGGTCTGGAAGCGACGCGCAAAATCGCGCGCTCGGTAGCGGGCACGAAAGTGATCATGTTGACCGTACATACCGAGAATCCTTTACCTGCCAAGGTCATGCAGGCAGGGGCGGCAGGGTATCTCAGTAAGGGCGCTGCGCCACAGGAAGTGGTGAATGCGATTCGCTGCGTCGCGTCCGGGCAACGTTACATTGCCTCCGATATTGCTCAGCAAATGGCGTTAAGTCAGATTGAACCGGAAAAAACGGAATCGCCGTTTGCCAGTTTGTCTGAACGCGAATTGCAGATTATGCTGATGATCACCAAAGGTCAGAAGGTGAATGAGATCTCAGAGCAGCTGAATCTGAGTCCTAAAACGGTTAACAGCTATCGCTATCGGATGTTCAGCAAATTGAACATTCATGGCGATGTCGAGCTGACCCACCTGGCAATTCGCCATGGCCTGTGTAATGCGGAGTCGTTAGCAAGCCAGTGAGTGATGTTTTTGACGCAAAAGCTTTCCTGAAAACGGTAACCAGCCAGCCCGGTGTATATCGGATGTATGATGCTGGCGGAACCGTCATCTATGTTGGCAAAGCCAAAGATTTGAAAAAGCGGCTCAGCAGCTACTTCCGCAGCAACCTCGCGTCGCGTAAAACGGAAGCGCTGGTGGCGCTGATCGCGCAAATCGACGTGACCGTCACCCATACTGAGACGGAAGCGCTGCTGCTTGAACACAACTATATCAAGCTGTACCAGCCGCGGTACAACGTGCTGTTGCGCGACGATAAGTCGTATCCTTTTATCTTCCTCAGCGGCGATACCCATCCGCGTCTGGCGATGCATCGTGGCGCCAAACATGCGAAGGGCGAGTATTTTGGTCCTTTTCCCAACGGCTATGCCGTGCGCGAGACCCTGGCGCTGCTGCAGAAAATCTTTCCCATCCGTCAGTGTGAAAACAGCGTCTACCGCAATCGCTCCCGTCCCTGTCTACAGTATCAGATTGGCCGCTGCCTGGGGCCGTGCGTGGCGGGGCTGGTCAGTGAAGACGAGTATGCTCAGCAGGTGGAGTATGTGCGGCTGTTTCTCGCCGGCAAAGATGATCAGGTGCTGACTCAGCTCATCGCGAGGATGGAGAAGGCGAGTCAGAACCTCGAGTTCGAAGAGGCGGCGCGCATTCGCGACCAGATTCAGGCCGTCCGCCGCGTGACGGAGAAACAGTTTGTCTCTAACACCGGCGACGATCTTGACGTGATCGGGGTTGCCTTTGATGCCGGAATGGCCTGCGTCCATGTGCTGTTTATCCGCCAGGGGAAAGTGCTGGGCAGCCGCAGCTACTTCCCGAAAGTGCCGGGCGGCACCGAGCTGGGCGAGGTCGGGGAGACCTTTGTCGGCCAGTTCTACCTGCAGGGCAGCCAGATGCGCACGCTGCCGGGAGAGATTTTGCTCGACTTCAACCTCGGGGATAAGACGCTGCTGGCCGAGTCGCTGTCGGAGCTGGCGGGGCGCCGAATTCATGTGCAGACTAAACCGCGCGGCGACCGGGCGCGTTACCTTAAGCTGGCGCGCACCAATGCCGCCACGGCGTTAACCACGAAATTGTCTCAGCAATCGACCATCCATCAGCGTCTGCAGGCGCTGGCCTCCGTGCTGGAGCTGCCGGCCGTGAAGCGGATGGAGTGCTTTGATATCAGCCACACCATGGGCGAACAGACCGTCGCCTCCTGCGTGGTATTTGACAGCAATGGCCCCCTGCGCGCGGAGTACCGGCGCTACAATATCGCCGGCATCACCCCGGGCGATGACTATGCGGCGATCAATCAGGTCCTGCGCCGTCGCTATGGTAAAGCGATTGATGACAACAAGATTCCGGATGTGATCCTGATAGACGGCGGCAAGGGGCAGCTGGCGCAGGCGAAAGCGGTGTTTGCCGAGCTGGACGTCCCTTGGGATAAACATCATCCGCTGCTGCTGGGCGTGGCGAAAGGTAGCGATCGTAAAGCCGGCCTGGAAACGTTATTCTTTGAACCAGAGGGCGAGGGGTTTAGCCTGCCGCCGGATTCGCCGGCCCTGCACGTGATCCAGCATATCCGCGATGAATCGCACGATCATGCGATCTCCGGACATCGCAAAAAACGGGCGAAAGTGAAGAGCACCAGCTCGCTTGAGACTATCGAGGGGGTGGGGCCGAAGCGTCGCCAGATGCTGCTGAAGTACATGGGGGGGCTGCAGGGGCTGCAGCAGGCCAGCGTCGAAGAAATTGCCAAAGTACCGGGCATCTCTCACGCTCTGGCAGAAAAGATCTTCTACTCGTTGAAACATTAGGGGCTCTGTAGCAACATAGGGCTAATTTTTACTTACAACAGATAGTTACCCGTCACTATGCAATTTAATATCCCTACGTTGCTTACTCTGTTCCGCGTCATCCTGATCCCGTTCTTTGTGCTGGCGTTTTATCTGCCTTTTAGCTGGGCGCCGTTTGCCTGCGCGCTGATTTTCTTTGTTGCCGCCGTGACCGACTGGTTTGATGGTTTCCTCGCCCGTCGCTGGAACCAGAGTACCCGGTTCGGCGCCTTCCTCGATCCGGTGGCCGATAAAGTCATGGTGGCTATCGCCATGGTGCTGGTCGCTGAGCACTATCACACCTGGTGGGTCACGCTGCCGGCGGCGACGATGATTGCCCGTGAAATTATTATCTCCGCGCTGCGCGAGTGGATGGCGGAGCTGGGAAAACGCAGCAGCGTGGCGGTCTCGTGGATTGGCAAAGTGAAAACCACCGCACAGATGACTGCCCTGGTGTGGATGCTGTGGCGTCCTTATCCGTGGGTGGAATGGGCCGGGATCGCGCTTTTCCTCGTGGCGGCGGTGCTGACGCTGTGGTCGATGCTGCAATATTTGAACGCGGCGCGCGGCGATTTGCTTGATCAGTGATCGTTTCGCCGTTATTTTCAGCAAACGATGCAAAGTTGCGAAAAATACCGTTGACTCACCGCGAGAGATAAGTAGAATGCAACGCATCGAACGGCGGCACAGTCTTCCAGACGATAACAAAATCAAGTGATTAGCAAATAACTTGATGATGCGGGAATAGCTCAGTTGGTAGAGCACGACCTTGCCAAGGTCGGGGTCGCGAGTTCGAGTCTCGTTTCCCGCTCCAGATTAACAGCATCGGCAGTAGCGGGTGCTTCAGAATTAAAGGCGCGTTAGCAAAGCGGTTATGTAGCGGATTGCAAATCCGTCTAGTCCGGTTCGACTCCGGAACGCGCCTCCACTTTATATCCCGAGCCCGGATGGTGGAATCGGTAGACACAAGGGATTTAAAATCCCTCGGCGTTCGCGCTGTGTGGGTTCAAGTCCCACTCCGGGTACCATTGGGATAAAAGCAGAATAATCAAAGCAATAAGCAGTGTCGTGAAACCACCTACGGGTGGTTTTTTTGTTTTCAACCCCGCTTTATCACGACATGTCATCCTGTTTTTCTTCTCCACCTTGTCCTGCACCCGAAACATTGTTATTGGCTAAGCCTGCGCCTGATGATACGGGATGCCGTTCTGACTCCGGGCAAGGAGAGGCCTGAAGTCATGGTCTGTGATCGGCACAGACCTCTGGCGTAGAGGCTTACCGTAGTGAAGCCGGTCCGGGTCGCGGCGGATAATAGGCTTAGCGGGTGGGGGATTATATGATCGGAACGATCTCGCTCCCCCAGGCCAGCAGGGGGAGGCAAGCGGGTACACAGCGAACCGGCGTTGAAACCGTCTCTACAGTTCGAGGTTGAAAGAAAGTACTTTCGATATAAATACCATCTCATCCGTAAGCGAGGGGAATTTGCCGGTAAATCTTTCTTCAGACTCAGGGGTAAAACGATATAGCGAATAATTCTCCCCGGACGCGATGCTCTCCAGCTGAAGGTGAGAGGGTTTCCGCAGTGAAAAAGCTAACAGATAAAAGTTCGTCGTGTGCTGAGCAAGTTCAGCGACTAATGCCGGGAGCGCCTTGGCAAGGTCGATCTCTTCTCTGCAGCAAATGACAAAAAGCTTGCCATCCGCGCTTTTTAATATGTTCCTGAATCTCTTTACTGCGCGGAGGTAATACGCATAATCGGCTGGGGTGGTGGGATCGCGATGGGTGAAGATATCATTCAGGTTATATTTTTGTTTATATTTATTGTGGTGGGCGCCGGGTTCTTTGGACTGGCGATTTAATGAGCTATATTCGTTTTTGTCTAAAAAAATCTGAAAATCGTCCCTCAGGCAATCGATGACCATCGCCGGGCAGGAAAAAATCCAGTCAAAAGGCAGAGAGTTTTTTTTCAGATTAAATTTTTTCAGTGTCCACGACGTTAAACAATGGCTTCCTAATGACACAATGTGCTTCACAGCCCATTGTCCTTGAGTTTCAATCCCTGATACAGGATGTGGCGGGATACATACAATCTCGAATGCCATTCTGGATGGTGTTAATCCCTTGAACTCGTCACTATTCATCAGCGATGCGTTAAGAAGTTGTGCTGATTCGGCAAGCGACTTGTCAGAAATTGCATGGTAATAATTTTTAAGACCGTCAGGATCTGCGGGGCGACCCAGTAATGTTTTATACGTAGACTTTATTAACAATATTTTGAGATATTTTTTCTGGATGTCATTTGCCATTTTTTATCCGCTTGAAGCCATAGTGTTGCTTTATTTAATTGCTGCTTAAATATATAGCCATATAAATTGCGCGGGATTATGACAAGTTGATTTAAGATTGGCAATCCAGCAAAAAATAGCGACTGCAGGGCACGGCGTCGTTGAATATCCTCGGCAGAATCTGGTGGCTATCGATGACTGGGCTGACGGCGGCAATCTCGCGAACGGGATCACCACGTAGTGGGAAACAATCCATTGTCACCGGCAATCGCTCATTTGTCCCAGGACAAAACGATCTCTCCCTGCTACTATCGTCCGGACACTTCATCCAGCCTGCCGGAGGCATCATGTTCACAGGGCTTTGCGCATTTCCGCTGACGCCGCTGCATCAGCAAACTATCGATGAAAAAGCGTTTATTCGTCTTCTTGCTCGTCTTACCGATGCCGGCGTCGACTCCCTGGGCATCTTAGGCTCAACCGGCAGCTACGCCTATCTCAGTCGTGAACAGCGCAAGCGGGTGGTGCAGGTGGCGAAGGCGCATGCCGGGTCGACCCCGATAATGATCGGCGTCGGCGCCATCGCCACCAGCGAGGTGCTCCGGCTGGTGGAGGATGCCCAGCAGGCCGGGGCGGATGCATTGCTCCTGCCGATGATGTCCTATCAGCCGCTCTTTGCGGAGGAGATCTACGCTTTTTACGAGGAGGTCTGCCGGCATGCCTCGGTGCCGGTTTGCCTGTATGACAACCCCCGTACCACCCACGTGACGTTATCGGATGAGCTGCAGGGGCAGATTGCTGCCTTACCGGCCATCGCCTCGATAAAAATTCCCGGTCTGCCCGCGCCGCAGGCGAGTGAACGAGTGGCGGCTCTGCGTCGTCATCTGCCTGGCGGCGTGACGCTTGGCGTTAGCGGTGACGTTCGCGCGACAGCGGGCTTGCAGGCCGGCTGCGAGGTCTGGTACTCGGTCTGCGGCGGCCTCTTTCCTCGTATCTCTCTGGCGCTGGTGAAAGCCATCCGTCACGGCGATGCGGCACAGGTGGCGGCGCTGAATAAGCAACTTGCGCCCCTCTGGCGGTGCTTTGACCGCTACGGCGGCAGCCTGCGGGTGGTCGCCGCCGCTGCGGCCATTCTGGGATTGTGTGATCCTGACTCGCTTCCCCGCCCCTTGCTGCCGTTAGGGGAGGAGGCCTGTCGCGACGTGGCGGCGGCGCTGCACGGGCTGGCCTGATTGTGTCGGGTCGACGCAGGCGCAATGGGCGCTGCCGGGTGGCTTTCTGCCGGCATTTCGGCTACTGTAGGCCCGATTTTTACCATGCGAGCCTGTGAATGAATACCGGACCTTTAAACGAAAACGAACTGGAATGGCTGGACGAGACGCTGGCGAAATACGCCACCGAAGGCGCTATTCTGGATGTCTCTGAACTGGATGGCCTGCTGACGGCGATCCTCTCGGCGCCCACCGCTATCGAACCCGCCCAGTGGCTGCTGGCTATCTGGGGTGGTGCCGATAATGTGCCACGCTGGGCCAACGACCGCGAGCGCGATCGCTTTGTCAATCTGACGCTGCAGCATATGAGCGATATCGCCGAACGGCTGGAGTCTTATCCCGATCAGTTCGAACCGCTGTTCGGCACCCGTGAAGCGGAAGGTCAGGAGCTGACCATCGTTGAAGAGTGGTGTTTTGGCTATCTGCGCGGCGTGGCGCTGAGCGACTGGTCGACGCTGCCTGCTGAACTTCAGCCTGAGCTGGAGGCGATTGCGCTCCACGGTAGCGAAGAACAGTTTTCCGCGCTGGATAATCTGACGGCGGATGAATTTATCGCCAGCATCGAGCGCATCACCCCGGCGGCGCTGGCGCTTTACCAGTACTGGATGGCGAATCCACAGCCGGAGGTGGTCCCGCAGCCGGTAAGAAATGAGACGAAAGTCGGACGTAACGATCCCTGTCCGTGCGGCAGCGGTAAAAAGTATAAGCAGTGTTGCTTAGCGAAATGAAAAAGGGGCCAGCTGGCCCCTTTTTTTATCCCACCGCCGGTAACAGCCCGGCGACGATGCAGAACTGGATCGCTACGATGCCGATCCCGCACAGCAGGACCAGCCACAGCGCCGGGGCGCCGCCGGCCACCCGCCAGGCCGCCTGCGGATGCAGTCGGCGGCTCTTCATGACCAGCATGGCCGGTAACATCAGGGCCAGCACGGCCAACGCCACCCCGGCGTAGCCCAGGGCCATGACGAAGCCGCGGGGATAGAACAGGGCGAACGCCAGCGGCGGCAGAAAGGTGATCATCCCGCTCTGCAGACGCCCGCTGACGCTGTTTTTGCGCTGAAACATATCGGCCAGATAATCAAACAGCCCGAGCGAGACGCCGAGGAAGGAGGTCGCCAGCGCAAGGTCGGCAAACAGGTGTACGGCCAGCTCCACGTGCGGTGACGCTACCACTTCGCGGATCGCCTCCAGCAGACCGTTCAGACCGGCATGTTGCGCCAGCAGGGCGGTAAAGGCCGGAGCGTCGATACTGCCCAGCGTCGCCAGCTGCCAGAAAATATAGGCCACCAGCGGAATAAAACTGCCGATAATAAACACCCGGCGCAGCTTACGGATATCGCCCCCCAGATAGCTGACGACGCTCGGCACGCTGCCGTGAAAGCCAAAAGAGGTAAAGATCACCGGAATGGCCGACAGCGCCAGGCCTTGCTCAACCGGCAGTGTGAGCAGGTTCACCTGATGAATGTGCGGCATCAGCAGAGCCAGCATAATCACCAGGAAGACGATTTTGGCGCTAAACAGGAAGCGATTGAACAGGTCGACCAGCGCGGTGCCAATGCACACCACCGCCCCGCCGAGCAGGGTGAAGATCAGTACGCCGGCAGCCGGCGGCAGCTGCCAGTCCAGCCACTGGTTGAGGCTGGAAGCGAGTAATTCGCCGGCGCCACTGATGTAGGCCGCCGTGAGGGCGTACAGCAGAAACAGCATGCAGAACCCGGTGATCCATTGTCCATAACGGCCCAGATAGCGCGCCGCCAGGGAACCGAGCCCCATATCGGCAGGGACATGCTGGTAGACTTCCAGCAGCAAAAGGGCGGTATAGCACATCAATGCCCACAGGGTGAAAAGTAAACCCAGCGTGACGGTAAAGCCGACGCCTGCGGCGGCCAATGGCATCGCCAACATACCTGCACCGATTGTGGTGCCGGCTACGATTAAAATACTGCCCAGAGTGCGGTTCTTCACGCTTTTCGCTATCCCTACAGCAAATCACAATAATTTATGCCGCGCAGAGTAGGGGATATTGCGTCTTTCGTCAAATCAGGGTTACAAGCTCTGTAATTAAAACTTTACAAGGTCCAAAGGATGAAAGCCTGCGCTGGCGCAAGGCGCGGGCCGTCGGTCTGGCCTAAGCTGGCGTTTTTTTCCGGAGGGGTTATGTCTTCTATTCATGGTCATGAAGTGCTGCAGATAATGCTGGCGTCGAAGGAGTGCTGGACGGTGGCTTCGCTGGAGGCGGCCATTCACCGTCGCTTTGGCGCAGAGGCGCGCTTTCACACCTGTTCGGCGGAAAATCTGAGCGCTGCGGAGCTGGTGGCGTTTTTAGAGCAGAAAGGCAAATTTATTGCCAGAGAGGCAGGATTTACCACCGCAGAAAACAAGATTTGTCAGCATTGAAAATGCCGCGACGGAGAAGCGTCGCGGCGCGGGCAATTAATTCTGCGTATCGAGGGTGGCCAGCTCTTTGTCGATAAAGTACAGACCTTCACCGCTTTTCCCGGCGAGGGTCAGTTTATCAATTACCGATTTAAATAATTTCTCTTCTTCATGCTGTTCGGCGACATACCACTGCAGGAAATTAAAGGTCGGGTAATCCTGACTGGTCATAGCCGCGTGCGCCAGTTCATTAATTTTTTGCGTGATCAGCTGCTCGTGCTCATAGGTCTGGCGGAACAGTTCATCCAGTGACGCATACTCGGCAAACGGGGAGGCGATAGCGTTGATGCGCGGCAGGCTGCCGGTGTCGGTCAGGTAGTCGAACAGGCGCTGCATATGGGTCATCTCTTCCTGGGCATGGCGACGCAGGAAGGCCGCAGCCCCTTCAAAACTATGGTAACTGCACCAGGCACTCATCTGCTGATAAAGAAGAGAAGAATAGAGTTCAAGATTCATCTGTTCATTCAGTTTGTCGATCATTTCCGTTTTCAGCATCGTCGCGCTCCTGGAATTAAAATATAGATGTTATCGGCTGCCACTATAATTTGTTATTTAATTATTTGCAAAAAGTAAATTTAAAAAGATTTTATTTAAAATGCTAATGGGAATAACACGCATTGGCAGTTTAATAATAAATGAGAATGGTTTTAATTTATTATTAGTTTTTTGCGGAGGCGAAATGACTGCCTCGGCGGATTGCGAGGCGGGGAGCGCCAGGCGGAGTCGTCCTGATGAGGAGGCGACACGCTAACCTGAGCGACAGAGGCGGCGAAAGTGTGAAGCGATGCGTAATTTTTAAAACAACTTTTCATAAAATTTGAAAGTTTGTTTTCCAGGTAGTAGAGTGCAGTCAATGCCAATGACATTTTGCGGGCAGGCCCGCACAGCATTCAGGAGAGTAAACCATGAAGATTGCACTGATGATGGAGAACAGCCAGGCGAACAAAAACGCCATCATCCTCAAGGAGCTTAACGCGGTTGCCGACGAAAAAGGATTTCCGGTCTATAACGTCGGTATGAGCGATGAGAACGATCATCATCTGACCTATATTCACCTCGGGATCATGGCCAGCATCCTGCTGAATTCGAAGGCGGTCGACTTCGTGGTCACCGGATGCGGTACCGGCCAGGGAGCGCTGATGTCGCTGAACATCCATCCTGGCGTGGTCTGCGGCTACTGTATCGACCCGGCGGATGCGTTCCTGTTTGCCCAGATCAACAACGGTAACGCGCTGTCGCTGCCGTTTGCCAAAGGTTTCGGCTGGGGCGCCGAGCTGAACGTGCGGTTTATCTTTGAAAAAGCCTTTACCGGTCGTAACGGCGAAGGCTATCCGCCGGAGCGCAAAGAACCGCAGGTGCGTAATGCCGGGATCCTCAACCAGGTCAAAGCGGCGGTAGTCAAAGAAAATTATCTCGATACCCTGCGCGCCATCGATCCGGAACTGGTGAAAACCGCGGTCTCTGGCCCTCGCTTCCAGCAGTGCTTCTTCGAAAACTGCCAGGATAAAGCGATCGAAGCGTTTGTCCGCCAGATCGTCGGGTAATCGTTATCAGGGCCAGCGCCGCTGGCCCTTCCATCCTCTACGATTTCTTCGCCGACACGCTGCTGCCTGCCGTTTTGGCCAGATGCAGGCTGTCGATCATCCCCACCAGACAAATCACCGCGATAAACACAAACGCCAGGCGAAAGCTGATCCCCGGTACGGCGGAAAGGTGCAGCCAGTCGCCGACCTGTTCACCCAGGCGAATGCCGATTGCCCCAAGGGTGATCCCCAGCCCCACCGCCAGCTGCGACGCGGTACTGAACAGGGTATTGGCATCGCTCATCTGCGCGGCGGGGACATCGGCAAAGGCCAGCGTGCTCACGCCCGTGAACTGGACTGAGCGAAACACCCCGCCGAGATAAAGGATCAGCATGATCGCCCAGACCGGGGTTTGCGGCGTGAGCAGCGCGCAGGCCAGCAGCGAACAGACGTTCAGCGCGCCGTTGATCAACAGCAGGCGACGAAAACCCAGCCAGCGGATCAGCGGCGTGGTGGCGGGTTTAATCGTTAAATTGCCGACAAATACCGCCAGCACCAGCAGACCAGAGTGAAAGGGATCCATGCCGAACCCCACCTGAAACAGCAGCGGCAGGAGAAAGGGGACCGCGCTGATGGAGGCCCGGAACAGCGAGCCGCCGTACATCGTCACGCGGAACGTCGGCACCTGCAACGCCGTCAGACGAACCATAGGCGCTGTCGCCCGGCGGAAGTGGCGGATAGCATACGCCAGACAGCCGAAGCCAAGCGCGGCGAGGGCCAGCGTCGGCCAGATCTGCGGC
Organism: Klebsiella sp. JB_Kp042; assembly: GCF_040065275.1. Lineage (NCBI taxonomy): Bacteria > Pseudomonadati > Pseudomonadota > Gammaproteobacteria > Enterobacterales > Enterobacteriaceae > Klebsiella > Klebsiella sp. JB_Kp042. The sequence continues at coordinate 154,465 of NZ_JBEAJL010000117.1, read as the reverse complement.
TGACGATCGCCGAGCCGTTCCATCGCCGTGACCAGGCTGACCATCGCCACCGCGGTCGTGATAAACCCTGTCATATCAAAGGCGCGCCGCTCTGCTTCGCGGATATCAGGAATGATGCGCAGCGACAGGATAATCGCCGCGACGCCCAGCGGGACATTGATAAAGAAGATCCAGTGCCAGCTGGCGTAGCGGGTAATAAAGCCTCCCAAAGGCGGGCCGATAATAGGGGCCACCAGCGCCGGCCAGGTGAGGGTGGCGATGGCCTTTATCAGCAGGTGTTTCGGCGTGGTGCGCAGTACCGCCAGACGACCGACGGGGACCATCAGCGCGCCGCCGATCCCCTGCAGGATACGCATGGCGACAAAGATATGCATCTCGCTGGAGAGGCCGCAAAAGATCGAGGCAAGGGTAAAAATGGCCAGGGCGAGGGTGAAGATAGCCCGGGCGCCGAAGCGATCGGCGATCCAGCCGCTGGCGGGGATCAGCACCGCGAGGGTAATCAGATAGGCGCTGATGCCGATATTCAGCTCGACGGCGGTAACGCCAAAATCTCTCGCCATGTCGGGCAGGGCGGTAGCGATCACCGTCCCGTCGAGAAACTCCATAAAAAAGGCGCCAGCCACCAGCAGCGCTGGGGCTGAAAAAGCACGTTCGTTCCCGGAAGAGATCGCGGTATTCATGTTGTCGCTGCCATCAAGGGGATCCTCGGCAAAGCGGCAGCAAAGGTGCCGCCAGCCACTCGGGTGGCCAAAAAACCTGCCACGGCAGGTTTTATTATCGTTAACGATTTAGGGTACTATTACGCTCCTGGAAAAAGGAGTAATTAATGTCTCAACATCTTACCGAACACGACGAGCTGGTTTCCGATGTGGTTGCCTGCCAGCTGGTTATCAAGCAGATCCTCGACGTGATTGACGTCATCGCGCCGGTGGAAGTGCGTGAAAAAATGACCAGCCAGCTGAAAGCCATTGACTTCGCCAGCCACCCGGCCTCTGCCGATCCGGTGACGCTTCGTGCGGTGCAAAAAGCGATTGCCCTGATTGAGCTGAAGTTTACCCCGCAGGAAGAAACGCATTAATAACCGGCCCCGCGGGTGACCGACGGGGCCTTTTCCTTTAATGGGAAACCACGGTCTGCGTTGGCGCAGCCTCAGCGGTTTTAAACAATTTGCTGTTGCCCCAGCACTCTTCGTAGCGATGGCCAACCAGATCCTCAACGATTGCCCGCACCTCCGGCGCAATATCACTGATTTTACCGCCCGCTTTAATCCGCGCGACTTCCTGCAGGACCACCAGATGGGCTTTACGGTCCAGTTTCATCTGCTTACTGAAGACGATAGCGGCCAGGGCTAAGGCGACGACACCGACACAGAATACCACCGCGATGGCGGTCACAGCGCTTTCCGGTTGGCTGTGCGCTTTTGACTGGAAACCGTAAAAGCTCAGGATGGCCCCCATCGAAAACACCACAATCGAGCGCAGAATTTTCCCTGAGAAGGTCATGGCGCCGGCATAGATCCCTTCCCGGCGGCGTCCGGTGTAGATCTCGTCGACATCGGCGAGGAAGGTGTAAACGGTCCAGGGAATATAGTAAACCCCGCCGGTCCCCAGGCCGAACAGCACGGTAATACCGAACATCAGCACGGTCGCCAGGCCTGACGGCAGATGGAAGAACCACAGCGAGGTATACAGCAGGACTGCGAAAATCACGATCCCCAGCGCGAGGATATAGGGTTTGCTGAAGCCCTTTTTCACACACAGGCCGATAAACAGCGCGGTGGAGATCAGCTGCAAAATCGAGTTCAGGCTGTTCAGCCCGGCCACCATTGCCGGATCGTGCTGCAGAACGAATATCACGAAATAGGTGAAGATGGAGGCAAACAGCCATTCCGCGCCAAACCCGCACAGGTACATACCGAGATGTTTGCGGAACACGCGCAGATAAAAGGTGGAACGCATGTCTTTCGCCAGCGACAGCAGGGTGCTCAGCAGCCCCTTTTTCGCGCTGGTATCCACGGCTTCCGCACGCTCGCGCTCCCAGCTGCACAGCCACAGACAGGTAATCGCGACGATCAGGATCGCGCCGTAGGTCAGGCCGGTGAGGAAGAAAGGGGTGGCGGAATCTTTGCCGTACAGCAGAATGAACTGTCCGGGAATAAATGCGGCGAGGAAGTTGGCCAGCTTGCCGAAGATGGCTTTATAGCCGGTGAGCTTTGAGCGTAGCGAGAAATCATCGGTCATCTCTGTCGCCAGCGTTTCATAGGGCACCATGATGGAGGTGTAGATGATCTCAAACACCACGTAGGTGCACAGGTAGTACCAGAAACTCAGGCCCTCTACCCACAGCAGCGGGTAGAACAGCATCAGCGGAATGCCGATCAGCAAAAAGAAGCGCCGACGGCCAAAGCGCTTGCCTAACCGCGTTTTGCCAAAGTTATCCGTCAGATAGCCCATCAGCGGGTTGCTGATGGCGTCGATGATGCTGGCGACGGAGAAGATAAATGAGGCCTCGATCAGCGTCAGGCCGCAAAAGGTCGTATAAAAATAGAGTAGCCATGCCCCGCTTATCGCCAGTGCGCCACTCCCTAACAGATTACCGCCGCCGTAGGCTAACTGATGGCGTAACAAGATCGGTCTTCCCTGCAGCCCTTCAGAGGCTGAAGCCGTGTATCGAGCCATAAAAAATAAACCTCATGTTTTATATTTTTGAAACACTGTTTTTATATTTCTTTGTGGCTCAACAAAAAGTGACCGCGCTCACTAATCCCCCCAAAGGGGTAACGGTGAGGAGGGAATGGGATCGAGTTAAAACTTTTTTATTCTTTTGAGGAATAAATGGCAGGGGAGTATAGCGATAACGGATTAATAAACAGGGCGGGGCAGCGCGAACGCGCTCCCCCTGATCGGGCGAGAAAGGCCCGACACCTCTGATTAATGAGGTTTCTGTGACGCTCCGACGAGGGCCATCAGACGGCGATCGGTCTGTTCCATACCGATCCCGGCTTTGTCGGCATTGCGAATTTCCTCGAGCACGCTTTGCAGCAGCAGCCCATCCTGCTGCTGCTCTTCCGCCAGCCGGGTCAGAAAACGCCAGGTGTTGTCATCGCTCTGCGCTTTGGCTTCTTCGGCGAGACCGCTCAGCATACTGCTACGCTGGCGGTAATCGACCAGGGTTTGGGTAAAGAGATCTTCCAGCGAGGTACATTCGGGATTACAGGCGCGGTCGGGATTCACTATCGGCCAGCTGCCGGCTTTTTTCAGATAGTCAAATACGCGCATGGTGAGGGTGATGCTGCATTGCGCGCGGTTGCGCAAAAATGTCGCGGCGCCGTCGAAGCGATGCCGGGCGCACCACTCGCTTAAGTTCAGGTAAACGTTAGAGGCGTGGAACTCAAGGTTCATCTGGGTGTTTAGCTTTTGTGCCATTCCTGGAACTGCCATAAAAATATCCTTATTAACCGGGAAGGGGTTACTGGTGCGCGTCAGCGGTTCCTGCGGTAAACAACAGGATAAAAGAGTGGCGCGCTGCACTGTTGCAGAATAATAAAACTCTACACATTCCGTATGAGTCGGGTAATTTTTCCTCTTGCCGACAATTTTAGAATACTCGCTGAATGGAATTAAGAAAACTCTCAAGATGGATAATTTACGTTTTGTTACACGATTATTCCTGAATGACGACTGGCGGGGGATTGGCGGCGTAGACCGGGGCGCTAGCGCGGTGTACCAGGTATAAGTTATAGGTATTTGACTACGAGATTCGTCGTATAACGCAAAGCTATAAGTTATTTCAGAGAGCAATGTTTCATGGTGATGATAATTATTTTTATTTTTTGTTGCAGGCTTTTTTATGTATCCGGAATATCTTTTTCAATTCGGAATAAATTACGCAAAAGATCCGTTTCATCGCGATATAAAACGGCCGATGCGCGGACTGGCGACGCGCGTCTGCTGATCTTCAGCGCCGGCAGGCAGTTGACCGCCGCTGCGACCCCGTTAGCCACTGGATATACCAGTGCCGTAACCCTCTGTTAAACACCCTCTGACATCACAGGGATAACCCTGCTGGTGGTATAGATGATCCTGCTATTCGCCGGTTAAATTGTATGATAATTATGTCTTTTTTTATGTCTTTTTTTGCTAAATCTATGTACGCAATTACTGTAATTCCGCGATGTGATAATGCTCTCGTATGGAGAAATAATTTCCGGGTATTACTACTCTAACAACGGCAGTAGGGAATGTGATTTTTCTAATGCCTTGTTTTGATGCTGATAAAAAAGTTAATTCCGATTTTTCCCTACATGAAAGCGAATTAAAGCTGGAGTTTACCATGCACAAATTTACTAAAGCGCTGGCGGCCATTGGTCTCGCAGCGGTTATGTCACAATCAGCTATGGCGGAAAACCTGAAATTGGGTTTTCTGGTGAAACAGCCGGAAGAGCCATGGTTCCAGACCGAGTGGAAATTTGCTGATAAAGCAGGAAAAGATTTAGGCTTTGACGTCATTAAAATTGCGGTGCCGGATGGTGAGAAAACCCTGAACGCCATCGATAGCCTGGCGGCCAGCGGCGCGAAGGGCTTTGTCATCTGTACCCCCGATCCTAAGCTCGGCTCGGCGATTGTCGCTAAGGCGCGCGGCTATGACATGAAGGTGATTACCGTCGATGACCAGTTCGTCAACGCCAAAGGTAAACCGATGGAGAGCGTGCCGCTGGTGATGATGGCGGCCAGCGAAATCGGCGCCCGCCAGGGGCAGGAGCTGTATAAAGAGATGCAGAAACGCGGCTGGGATGTCAAAGACACCGCGGTGATGGCCATCACCGCCGATGAGCTGGACACCGCCCGCCGTCGTACCACTGGCTCCATCGATGCCCTGAAGGCGGCCGGTTTCCCGGAAGCGCAAATCTACCGCGTTCCGACAAAATCTAACGATATCCCGGGGGCGTTTGACGCCGGTAACTCGATGCTGGTCCAGCACCCGCAGGTTAAACACTGGCTGATCGTTGGGATGAACGATAACACCGTGCTTGGCGGCGTGCGTGCCACTGAAGGCCAGGGCTTTAAAGCGCCGGATGTGATTGGCATTGGCATCAACGGCGTGGATGCCGTCAACGAACTGTCGAAGGCGCAGCCGACCGGTTTCTATGGCTCCCTGCTGCCTAGCCCGGATATTCATGGCTATAAAACCAGCGAAATGCTCTACAACTGGGTCACCAAGGGCGTTGAGCCGCCGAAGTTCACTGCGGTGACCGATGTGGTGCTGATTACCCGCGATAACTTCAAAGAAGAACTGGCGAAAAAAGGGCTGTAACAGCCCGGTTGAACTGGCCCCCGCCGCGGCGGGGGCTGAGTGCAGAAGAGCGGAGTCGTTATGCAACAGTCTACCCCTTATCTCTCATTTCGCGGCATCACCATGACGTTCCCTGGCGTAAAGGCCTTGTCCGATATCAGTTTTGACTGCTACCCAGGACAGATCCACGCGCTGATGGGCGAAAATGGCGCAGGCAAATCGACGCTGCTGAAAATCCTCAGCGGTAACTACATCCCCACCGCGGGCCACCTGCAGATCGGCGGTCAGCAGATGGCGTTCACCAATACGATGGCGGCGCTCAACGCCGGCGTGGCGATTATCTATCAGGAACTGCATCTGATCCCGGAGATGACCGTCGCCGAAAATATCTATCTTGGCCAGCTGCCGCACAGAGGCGGCATCGTCAACCGCTCGCTGCTCAACTACGAGGCCCGCCTGCAGCTTGAGCATCTGGGGCTGGATATCGACCCGGAGACGCCGCTGAAGTATCTCTCCATTGGCCAGTGGCAGATGGTGGAGATTGCGAAAGCGCTGGCGCGTAACGCCAAAATTATCGCCTTCGATGAACCGACCAGTTCGCTCTCTGCCCGGGAGATCGACAACCTGTTTCGCGTTATCCGCGAGCTACGGGAGGAGGGGCGCGTCATCATCTATGTTTCACACCGGATGGAAGAAATTTTTGCCCTCAGCGATGCCATCACCGTCTTTAAAGATGGCCGCTACGTCTGCACTTTTGACGATATGCCGAGCGTCAGCCACGACGCGCTGGTTCAGGCGATGGTGGGACGCAATCTGGGGGATATTTACGGCTGGAAACCTCGCCCCTACGGCGAAGAGCGACTGCGTCTGGAGGAGGTGAAGGCCCCGGGCGTACGCACGCCGGTCAGCCTCTCGGTGCGCAGTGGCGAAATCGTCGGCCTGTTTGGGCTGGTGGGCGCCGGGCGCAGCGAACTGATGAAAGGTCTGTTCGGCGGGACGCGGATCACCGGCGGTCAGGTGTATATCGATGGCCAGCCCGTCGACATACGCAAACCGGCCCAGGCCATCCAGGCCGGGATGATGCTGTGCCCGGAAGATCGGAAAGCGGAGGGGATTATTCCGGTTCACTCCGTGCGCGACAACATCAATATCAGCGCCCGGCGCAAGCATATCCACGCCGGGTGCCTGATCAACAACGCCTGGGAGGCGGAAAACGCCGATCAGCATATCCAGTCGCTGAACATTAAAACGCCGGGCCCGGAACAGCTGATCATGAACCTGTCTGGCGGCAACCAGCAGAAAGCGATCCTGGGCCGCTGGCTGTCGGAAGAGATGAAGGTGATCCTGCTCGATGAGCCCACCCGCGGTATCGATGTCGGCGCCAAACATGAAATTTACAACGTGATATATGGCCTCGCCGCCTCCGGTGTCGCCGTGGTATTTGCCTCCAGCGACCTGCCGGAAGTGCTGGGCGTCGCCGACCGCATCGTGGTGATGCGTGAAGGGCAAGTCGCCGGCGAACTGCTGCATGAAGAAGCCAATGAACAGCAGGCGTTAAGCCTTGCGATGCCAAAAGTGAGTCAGGCTGTCGCCTGAGTAAGGAGTAAATGATGTCATCAGTGACTACGTCCGGCGCTACCCGCTCTGCCTTTAGCTTTGCCCGTATCTGGGATCAGTTTGGCATGCTGGTGGTGTTTGCGGTGCTGTTTATCGGCTGCGTAATTTTTGTGCCTAACTTTGCCTCATTCGTCAATATGAAGGGGCTGGGGCTGGCGATCTCGATGTCCGGGATGGTGGCCTGCGGTATGCTCTTCTGCCTGGCCTCCGGCGATTTCGACCTGTCGGTGGCGTCGGTTATCGCCTGTGCCGGGGTCACTACCGCCGTGGTGATTAACCTGAGCGAAAACCTGTGGCTGGGGATTGCCGCCGGTCTGCTGCTGGGGGCGATCAGTGGCCTGGTCAACGGCTTTGTCATTGCCCGCCTGAAGATCAACGCCCTGATCACCACGCTGGCCACTATGCAGATTGTCCGCGGTCTGGCCTACATTATCTCCGACGGTAAAGCGGTAGGGATCGAAGATGAACGCTTCTTCACCCTCGGTTACGCCAACTGGTTTGGTCTGCCGGCGCCGATCTGGCTGACGGTCGCCTGCCTGGTGGTTTTCGGATTATTACTAAACAAAACCACCTTTGGCCGTAATACGCTGGCTATAGGCGGCAATGAAGAGGCGGCGCGTCTGGCCGGTGTTCCGGTGGTGCGCACCAAGATTATTATCTTTGTGCTCTCCGGTCTGGTATCGGCCGCGGCGGGAATTATCCTGGCGTCGCGGATGACCAGCGGCCAGCCGATGACCTCGATTGGCTATGAGCTGATTGTTATTTCGGCCTGTGTGCTGGGCGGGGTATCGCTGAAGGGCGGGATCGGCAAGATCTCCTACGTGGTGGCCGGGATCCTGATCCTCGGGACCGTGGAGAACGCGATGAACCTGTTGAACATCTCGCCGTTCTCACAATACGTCGTGCGCGGGGTCATCCTGCTGGCGGCGGTAATTTTTGACCGCTACAAACAAAAAGCCAAACGTGCGGCCTGATTTCAGGCATAACTTTTAAGTCTACAGAGTAATTACCGCCAGCGCCCGTTTCGCTGGCGGTAACTATCAAAAATGGCGAGGTTGGTCACACTGTCTATACTTACATGGCTAACATATAATTAACAACCAGCTTCGGCTGGCCATGATAAGGAGGAAACAGGGTGGATAACCAGATATCTGTACCGCCTGCGCTAACCGGAAACTACGCTTTTTTCTTTGACCTCGACGGTACTCTTGCCGATATCCAGCCGCACCCCGATCAGGTGGTGATACCCGACAACACGCTGCAGGCGCTCAACGCGCTGGCCCGGCAGCAGGGCGGGGCGGTGGCATTGATTTCAGGGCGCTCAATGTCTGAACTTGACGCGCTAACCCATCCCTGGCGGCTACCGCTGGCCGGTGTTCACGGGGCTGAACGCCGTGATATCAATGGTAAAACCTATATTGTCTCTCTGCCGTCGGCTCTGCGCGATGAAATCGCGGCTGAGCTGACCTCGGCGTTGCAGGCGCTCCCCGGGTGCGAGCTGGAGAGTAAAGAGATGGCCTTCGCGCTCCACTACCGCCAGGCGCCGCAGCAGCAGAGCGCGGTGCTGGAGCTGGCGCAGCGCATCGTTCAGCGCTACCCGCTGCTGGCGCTACAGCTTGGCAAGTGCGTAGTGGAGATTAAACCCCGCGGTGTCAACAAAGGGGAGGCGATCACCGCCTTCATGCAGGAAGCGCCGTTTGCCGGTCGCGAACCGGTTTTTGTCGGCGATGATTTGACCGACGAAGCGGGATTCAGCGTGGTGAATCAACTGCAGGGAATGTCGATAAAAGTGGGCGCCGGGGAAACCCAGGCGCACTGGCGGTTGGCGGATGCCGCCGCCGTAAGGACGTGGTTGCAACATCTGGCGTATGACGCGCAAACCGAAAGGAGGGATGACCATGAGTCGTTTAGTCGTAGTCTCTAACCGTATCGCCTTACCGGACGATAAAAAATCGAGCGCTGGCGGTCTGGCCGTCGGCATCCTGGGGGCACTGAAAGCGGCAGGGGGTCTGTGGTTTGGCTGGAGCGGCGAAATTGGCGATGACCAGCAACCGCTGAAGCAGGTCTCCCGCGGAAATATTTCATGGGCGTCGTTCAACCTTAATGAACGTGACCATGATGAATACTACAACCAGTTCTCTAATGCCGTGCTGTGGCCGGCCTTCCATTATCGTCTAGATCTGGTCAGCTTCCAGCGCGAAGCCTGGGAGGGATATCAGCGAGTTAACGCCATGCTGGCGGACAAGCTTCTGCCGCTGATCGAACCAGACGATACGCTGTGGATCCATGATTACCATCTGCTACCCTTCGCCAGCGAACTGCGCAAGCGTGGGGTCAACAACCGGATCGGCTTCTTTTTGCATATTCCGTTCCCGACGCCGGAGATTTTTAACGCGCTACCGCCGCACGCTGAGCTGCTGGAACAACTGTGCGATTACGACCTGTTGGGCTTCCAGACTGAAAGCGACAGAACCGCGTTTCTTGACAGCATTGCCATGCAGACCCGACTCTCCGACCTCGGAGACAAACGCTATCAGGCGTGGGGTAAGGCGTTCAGCACTGAGGTTTATCCGATAGGGATCGATCCGGACGAGATTATGCGCAATGCCAAAGGTCCGCTGCCGCCGAAACTGGTCCAGCTGAAAAACGAGCTCAAAAACGTGAAGAATATCTTCTCGGTGGAGCGGCTTGACTACTCGAAAGGGTTGCCGGAGCGGTTCCTCGCCTATGAGACGCTGCTCGAAAAGTATCCTCAGCATCACGGTAAGATCCGTTATACCCAGATCGCACCGACCTCCCGCGGCGATGTGCAGGCCTATCAGGACATCCGCCACCAGCTGGAAACCGCATCCGGGCGCATCAATGGCCAGTTTGGCCAGCTTGGCTGGACCCCGCTCTACTACCTGAACCAGCATTTTGACCGTAAGCTGCTGATGAAGGTCTTCCGCTACTCTGACGTCGGCCTGGTGACGCCCCTGCGCGATGGTATGAACCTGGTGGCGAAGGAATACGTGGCAGCGCAGGATCCGGATAACCCTGGCGTACTGGTCCTGTCACAGTTTGCCGGCGCGGCGCAGGAGCTGACCAGCGCCCTGATCGTCAACCCCTACGATCGCGACGAGGTTGCCGCCGCGCTGGATCGCGCCCTTAGCATGCCGCTGGCGGAACGTATTGCCCGTCATTCTGCGATGCTGGACGTGATCAGAGAAAATGATATTCATAACTGGCAGGCGCGCTTTGTCGACGATCTGCAGCATATTTCACCGCGCAGTGAGGAGAGCCGCCTGCGGGGGAAGATAGCCACGTTCCCTAAACTGGCCTAGTTCAGGAAAAGGGCTAACCGGCGTTAGCCCTTTTCAAGGGAAACCAGCAGGACATCGACGCCGCAGCTGCCGACGATATTTTTCGCCGAGCAGGTGGCGCGCGAAAAAAGGGAATGGTTATGATTGCCGCAGATCACCAGATCGACCTGGTGCGACCGGCAGAAGTCCTTAATATGATGGCCCAGTTCGCCGCAGGCGATGGTCATTTTCTCTATCGGGTAGTCCGCGTGACGCGCCAGCTCGTTGAGAAAATCACGCGTCTCTTCCTGCATCACCTCGCGCAGATTTTCCATCATCGGCGCAGCGAACTGGTTATACAGCTCCGGATCCGTGGCGAGGGTGATAAAGCTCACTTTCGCGTTCACGGGCCGGGCAATCGACACCGCTTTTTTAATTAATACCTGACTCTCCGGCGTTGGCGCGACGGCAACCAGCAGATGTGAATAAGGCATCTGGCCTCCTTGAGATACGCGGAATAACCCTCTCTTTCCTTCTTTCTTTACTCCTGTTTACCCGGCTGCGCAAGGGCCGATCCCGGGATTTGCGAGCCTCTTCGCCAGTCGGTGTTTTTCCGGTCAGATTACAATGATGAACCTATCTTTTGATTTAAAAGAAATGCCGTTTTATAAATGAGTGAAGTGAAGACGTCATCTCTTTGTCATTTTGCCACCGGCGGCGGTTGCGTGGCAAAAGCACAAAGGTAACGTCGTTTCGCTGCTTTTAGTGTAGCCAGGTACCCACTCCCTTCCGGTGGCAAATCCGGAAAGATTGTCGGCGTTCTCTTAAAAAAAGACACAGGATCACGGCGATGAAAACACGAAAGATTGGACTGGCTAACTACCTGGCCTACGGCGCGGGCGATTTCCTCGGCGCCGGCACCACGGCGCTAACCGCCGCATGGCTGCTCTACTTTTACACCACCTTCTGCGGACTCTCTCCGATAGAAGCCACGCTGATATTCGCTTCCGCCCGCGTACTGGATGCGGTGGTGAGCCCGCTGATGGGCTTTCTCACCGATAACTTCGGCACCACCTGGCTCGGCAAGCGCTTCGGCCGCAGAAAATTCTTTATTCTGCTCGGCATCCCGTGCGTATTCAGCTACTCGGCGATGTGGGTTGGCGAGATGGGCTTCTGGTACTACCTGATCACCTATCTGCTGTTTGATATGGTCTACACCATGATTCTGGTGCCCTACGAGACGCTGGTGCCGGAGATGACCGATGACTTTAAACAGAAAACCAAATTCTCCGGCGCGCGCATCTCAATGGCGCAAATGTCGGCGATTTTAGCCTCCTTTCTGCCGGGGATCCTCCTTACCTGGCTCGGCAAAGACAATGCCAGCTCGTTCTTTTATGCCAGTCTGGTGTTCTCGGTCCTGTGCGCGGTGATGCTGACCTTCGTCTGGTGTTTCACCTGGGAGCGGCCGCGTGAGGCCTGGTCAGAGGCGGCGCTGCGGGCGGAAGCGGAAAAACAGAACTTAACCCTCGCCCAGAGCCTCAATCGCCTGGTGATTGAGCTGAGCTCCACGCTGCGGATAAAAATTTTCCGCCAGCACCTCGGCATGTATCTGGGGGGCTATATCGCCCAGGACGTCTTCAATGCCGTGTTCACCTATTACGTGGTCTTTGTTCTGATGCAGGAGGCCTCTGTCGCCTCGAATCTGCTGGGGACGATGGCGATTTTCCAGTTTATCGCCGTGATCGCCATGATCCCGCTGTGCATTCGCTTTGGCCCCGCGCCGTCGTACCGCATGGTGGTGGTCCTCTTTGGCCTGAGCTCGCTCTCCTATGCGCTGCTCTACTACGCCGGACTGAGCGACGTCTATTCGTTATTGCTGCTCATCTCTGCTGTCGCCGGACTGGGACGCGGCGGGATTAACTACGTACCGTGGAATACCTACACCTATATTGCCGACGTCGACGAAGCGATCACCGGCCAGCGCCGGGAGGGGATTTTTGCCGGCATCATGACGCTGACCCGCAAAGCCTCGCAGGCGGGGGCGGTGATGCTGGTGGGCATCATCATGCAGCTGTCCGGGTTTGTCTCCGGGCAAAAAATACAGCCTGAAGGGGTCAGCCATACCATTTTGCTGATCCTCAGCGTCGGCACGCTGGTGGTCTTAGCCTGCGGCTTCCTCGTTTCGCTGCGCTTCAAACTCAATCTGCATACCCACAGCGTCCTGCGCAGCGAAACCCTAAGAATGCGCGAAAGCGGTCACGCCCAGCCGGAACTGACCAGTGCGGAACATCGCGCGGTCGTCGAGATGCTGGCGGGGATGCCCTACGACTGCCTGTGGGGAAATAACAATATTGGCTACCTGAATCGTCATAAACCTGCTGCCCCGGCGCCCACCCAGGGCGGCGCTTTGAATTCGACATATACCCGAGGTTAACAACATGAAAGTTTGGCCGGTCAAACATAGCCCATTACTCTGTCAGCCTGAGCGTTTTATCGCCCGTAGCGAACTGCAGGCGCTCATCCGCAACGTGACGCAAAACCTGGTGAATATTAAGGATGAGAGCGGGCAATTTTTACTGCGCCTGGATGACGGGCGCGTTATTGATACCAAAGGCTGGGCCGGCTGGGAGTGGACCCACGGCGTCGGGCTGTATGGCATCTATCAGTATTATCAGCAAACCGGCGATCTCGAGATGCGCGATATTATTGACCGCTGGTTTGCCGACCGTTTCGCCGAGGGGGCAACGACCAAAAACGTCAACACCATGGCGCCGTTCCTGACCCTGGCCTATCGCTTTGAAGAGACCGGATGTAAGGCGTATCTGCCGTGGCTGGAGAGCTGGGCGGAGTGGGCAATGTATGAGATGCCTCGTACCGAGCAGGGCGGCATGCAGCACATCACCCTGGCGGAAGAAAACCACCAGCAAATGTGGGATGACACCCTGATGATGACCGTGTTGCCGTTAGCCAAAATTGGCAAGCTGCTTCACCGTCCGCAGTATGTGGAGGAGGCGACCTATCAGTTCCTGCTCCACGTGCAGAACCTGATGGACCGGGAAACCGGGCTGTGGTTTCACGGCTGGAGCTATGACGGTCGGCATAATTTTGCCCGGGCGCGCTGGGCGCGGGGCAACAGCTGGCTCACTATGGTGATCCCGGATTTTCTTGAGTTAGTGGATCTCCCGGAAGGGAATGCGGTACGGCGCTATCTGACCGAGGTGCTGAACGCGCAAATTGCCGCCTTAGCGAAATGTCAGGACGACAGCGGCCTGTGGCATACCCTACTGGACGACCCGCACTCTTATCCAGAGGCCTCGGCGACCGCCGGCTTTGCCTACGGCATACTCAAAGCGGTGCGCAAGCGATATGTCGGGCAGCACTACGCCGGGGTGGCTGAAAAAGCGATTCGCGGAATTGTGCAGAATATTTCGCCGCAGGGGGAGCTGCTGCAGACTTCCTTTGGCACAGGAATGGGGTCAGACCTTGATTTCTATCGCCAGATCCCGCTCACCTCGATGCCCTACGGCCAGGCGATGGCGATCCTCTGTCTGACCGAGTATCTGCGCAAGTATTTCTGAGCAGGAGACCCCGCAGGCGCGGCGCCTGAAAAAACTAACCCGGCTTTCGCCGGGTTGGTTTTACATACGCTCGACGGTTTCGATACCGAGGGTATCGAGGCCCAGCTTGAGGGTTTTCGCCGTCAGCAGCGCCAGCTTCAGGCGGCTGTTGCGGGTCGCTTCGCTTTCCGCGCTGAGGATCGGGCAGTGCTCGTAGAAACCGGAGAACAGGCCCGCCAGATCGTAGAGGTAGGCGCACATCACGTGCGGCGTCCCTTCGCGAGCGACCACGGAGAGGGTCTCTTCAAACTGCAGCAGGCGCGCGGCCAGCTGGGCTTCGCGATCTTCCGCAATCACCACCGGCGCGTCGGTGAGGGCGTTTTCGTCAATGCCGGCTTTGCGGAACACGGAGAGCACGCGGGTATAGGCATACTGCATATACGGCGCGGTGTTGCCTTCGAACGCCAGCATATTATCCCAGTCGAAAACGTAGTCGGTGGTGCGGTTTTTCGACAGGTCGGCGTATTTCACCGCGCCGATACCCACCACTTTCGCCAGATTTTCCAGCTCATCAGCGGACATCTCCGGGTTCTTCTCGGCCACCAGGCGACGCGCGCGCTCCAGCGCTTCGTCCAGCAGATCCGCCAGCTTCACGGTGCCGCCGGCGCGGGTTTTAAACGGCTTGCCGTCTTTACCCAGCATCATGCCGAACATATGGTGTTCCAGCGGCACGGAGTCCGGCACATAGCCTGCTTTACGCACGATGGTCCACGCCTGCATCAGGTGCTGGTGCTGACGGGAGTCGATGTAGTAGAGCACGCGGTCGGCGTGCAGTGTTTCATAGCGATACTTCGCACAGGCGATATCGGTGGTGGTATAGAGGTAGCCGCCATCCTTTTTCTGGATGATGACGCCCATCGGTTCGCCTTCTTTGTTTTTATACTCATCAAGAAACACCACGGTGGCGCCTTCGCTCTCCACGGCCAGCCCTTTGGCTTTCAGATCGGCGACGATCCCCGGCAGCATCGGGTTGTACAGGCTTTCGCCCATCACGTCATCGCGGGTCAGCGTCACATTCAGGCGATCGTAGGTGATCTGGTTCTGCGACATGGTGATGTCCACCAGCTTACGCCACATCTGCAGGAAGTACTCATCGCCGCCCTGCAGCTTAACCACGTAGCTGCGCGCGCGCTCGGCGAAGGCTTCGTCTTCGTCGTAGTGTTTTTTCGCTTCGCGATAAAAACCTTCGAGGT
The DNA here is from genome assembly GCF_040065275.1 of Klebsiella sp. JB_Kp042. Classification (NCBI taxonomy): domain Bacteria; kingdom Pseudomonadati; phylum Pseudomonadota; class Gammaproteobacteria; order Enterobacterales; family Enterobacteriaceae; genus Klebsiella; species Klebsiella sp. JB_Kp042. The sequence goes on along the minus strand of NZ_JBEAJL010000117.1, from coordinate 139,465 downwards.
CGGCCAGGGCCATCTCGCCGGCGTTTTCCTGCTGCTGTTTTTCCAGATACGCGATCAGCATGCCGAACTGGGTGCCCCAGTCGCCGACGTGGTTGGCGCGGATCACCTTATGGCCCAGGAACTCCAGGGTACGGACCGAGGCATCGCCAATGATGGTCGAACGCAGATGGCCGACGTGCATCTCTTTCGCCACGTTTGGCGCCGAGTAGTCGACGACGATGGTCTGTACCTGCGGCGTGGCGACGCCCAGGCGTTCTGACTGCAGCGCGCGGTTGACGTTGTCCGCCAGGAACGCGGGGTCGAGGAAAATATTGATAAAGCCCGGCCCGGCGATTTCAACCTTGCTGGCAATGCCGTTGAGGTCAAGATGAGACAGTACCTGCTCTGCAAGTTGTCGCGGCGCCATGCCCAGTTTTTTGGCGACAGCCATCACGCCGTTGGCCTGATAGTCACCGAACTGAACTTTTGCTGACTGGCGGACCTGAGGTTCGCAATCGGCAGGCGCGCCTGCCGCGATCAGGGCCTGGCTGACTTTTTCTGAGAGAAGAGCCTGAATATTCACCGGAATACCTTACGTGTAATGCGCCAGCCCCCGAGGGAGGCGGCGCCGGAATGTGGACAAATTAGGGCGGGAGTATACTGCATTTGTCCCCGTCCGTCAGCATCGCGCGCGGCGCGGCGGCATGGGCAATCCATCGTCGGTCGGTCACGCAGCGGCAGGGTGGCGGTTGGTCCGCGGCCTAAAACACGGTAGATTAGCCTTTTTATTATTGATGAACATAAGTGACGAGCAAACCCATGGCGAACTGGCAGCAGATTGAACAACTGGCCGATATTACGGCGGATCTCCCGCGATTTTCCGATGCGCTACAGCGCTTCGCTGCGCGACTGGGACTGGAGATCGGCGGACTCGACGCCGACCATATCTCCCTGCGCTGTCATCAGAACGCCACCGCGGAGCGCTGGCGCAGTGGGTTGGCGCAGTGCGGAACCCTGCTGTCGGAGAATATGATCAACGGTCGGCCTATCTGCTTGTTTAAACTGGCGGAGCCGGTCTGCGTGGCGCACTGGCGCTTTCATATCGTAGAGCTGCCGTGGCCGGGTGAAAAGCGTTATCCCCATGAAGGCTGGGAGCATATTGAAATTGTCCTGCCCGGCGATCCGGCTACCTTAAATGCCCGCGCTCTGGCGCTGCTGGCCGATGACGGACTCAGCCAGCCGGGGATCGTCGTCAAAACCAGCTCGCCGAAAGGGGAACATGAGCGTCTGCCGAATCCCACCCTGGCGGTCACCGACGGCAGCGTGACGGTCAAATTTCACCCATGGTCTATTGAACAAATCGTCGCCAGCGAGCAAGCCGATACATAACAGTGTGAAGCCGCGCGGCGTCTGCCGCGTGAAATCATGACATGCTGAGAAGGTTGTCTGGATCAGGGAGTGAGCAATGGCGGTACTGGAAGTTTGTTGTTACAGCATGGCGTGCGCCCGGGAGGCTGAGCGCTGCGGCGCCGATCGTATTGAACTCTGCGCCGCGCCGCAGGAAGGGGGACTAACACCCTCTTACGGGGTGCTGGTCTCGGTCCGCGAGGCGATTACCCTCCCGGTGCATCCGATTATCCGCCCGCGCGGCGGCGATTTCTGCTACACCGAAGAGGAGTTCGCCGCGATGCTTGGCGATATCCGCATGGTGCGGGAGCTCGGCTTTCCCGGGCTGGTGACCGGCGTGCTGAATGCCGATGGTCAGGTCGATATCCCGCGGATGAAAAAAATAATGGCCGCAGCCGGGCCGCTGGCGGTGACCTTTCATCGCGCGTTCGATCTGTGCGCCGACCCGCGTCAGGCCTGGGAGACGCTGGGTGAGCTGGGGGTTAAACGTATCCTGACTTCCGGTCAGCAATCCTCGGCGGAGAAAGGTATTTCATTAATTACGGAACTTATTGCCGCAGGGGATACTCCAATCATTATGGCCGGTGCGGGAGTGCGCGCCGCGAACCTGCCGCTGTTTCTGCAGGCGGGGGTGAAAGAGGTTCATAGCTCTGCAGGCCAGTGGTTGCCATCGGAAATGCGCTTTCGTCATCCAGGCGTTTCGATGTCAGCCGATCCCGATGCGGACGAATACAGACGCTACGCCGTCAATGGCGCAGCGGTGGCGGAGATGAAAAAGATAATTTCCGCTGACAGAAGTTAAACGGTTTTTGCTGCACATCATGTCGCCCAATATGATGATTGCCCGTACCAGGCCCCTGCCCATTAAACAGGGGCCTTTTTTTATCTCGCTTTCTTCGCCAGCGACTGCTGCGTTTCCGGTTTGGTGGCGATAATCACCGCGCGCAGCGGCGCCGGATAGCCTTCCACGGTTTTGCGCTGATCCTGTGGGTCGAGGAAATCGGCCAGCGATTCGCTGGTCATCCATTCGGTGCGCCGCTGCTCTTCCGTCGAGGTGACGCAGGCGTCGACGATGCGCACATCGATAAACCCGCACTTCTCCAGCCACATTTTCAGGGCCGCCGCGGAGGGAATAAAATAGACGTTGCGCATCTGCGCATAGCGATCGCCCGGAACCAGCACCGTATTTTCATCGCCTTCGACCACCAGCGTCTCCAGTACCAGCTCGCCACCCGGCGCCAGCTGATCTTTCAGCTGCCACAGGTGGTCCAGCGGCGAGCGGCGATGGTAGAGCACGCCCATCGAGAACACGGTGTCAAAGGCCTCCAGCGCCGGGAGCTGCTCGATGCCCAGCGGCAGGAGATGCGCCCGCTGGTCGTTGCCAAGCAGCTTACGCACCGCTTCAAACTGGCACAGGAACAGCTGGGTGGGATCGATGCCGACCGCCAGATGCGCGCCCGCGCCGATCATCCGCCACATGTGATAGCCGCTGCCGCAGCCCACGTCGAGGATGGTCCGTCCGCTAAGATCGGACAGATGCGGCAGGACGCGCTCCCATTTCCAGTCGGAGCGCCATTCGGTATCGATGTTGATGCCGTACAGCGAATAAGGGCCTTTGCGCCATGGCATCAGGTTTTTAAGCAGGTTTTCTACCCGCAGCCGATGGCCTTCGCTGAGCGGCGTTTCGCTTTCGGCGGTGACGCTGTGCAGGAGGTCCAGACGCCAGGGCGTTAATTCCGGAAGAAACTCAACGGCGCGCTCCCATTCGCGAAACTTGCCGTGCAGGGCCTCGCGCTGCCAGGCGGCTACCTGGGCAGGCAGCGTCTCCAGCCAGTGAGACAGCGGGCTTTTGGCGATCAGCTGATAAAAGTTACTGAAGTCGATCATGCCTGCTCCCCGGATTTTACTGCCACCAGCGAGCCAAAGTTAAAGCACTGGAACCACAGTTCAGCATGTTCGAACCCCGCCTGACGCAGGCGTTTTTTATGGGTTTCCACAGAGTCGGTCAGCATCACGTTTTCCAGCATGCTGCGTTTCTGGCTAATCTCCAGCTCGCTGTAGCCGTTCGCGCGCTTAAAGTCATGATGCATATTGAACAGCAGCTCACCGACGTGGGCGTCTTCGAAGCTGAATTTCTCCGATAGCACCAGCGCGCCGCCGGGATTCAGCCCCTGATAGACTTTATTCAGGATCGCCTGACGATCGCCCGGCTCAAGGAACTGAATGGTAAAGTTCAGGATCACCAGCGAGGCGTTTTCAATGGCCACATCGCGGATATCCCCTTCAATCACCTCGACCGGCGTCGGCGCTTTATAGGCGTCAATATGGCGACGGCAGCGCTCCACCATCGCCGGGGAGTTGTCGATGGCGATAATGCGACATCCCGGATGGCTAATATTGCGGCGCACGGAGAGGGTGGCGGCGCCCAGCGAACAGCCAAGATCGTAAACCTGGGTGTGGGGCTGAACGAAGCGCTCGGCCAGCATGCCGATCATCGAGATGATATTGGAGTAGCCAGGCACAGAACGCTGGATCATATCGGGGAAGACTTCAGCAACCCGTTCATCAAAGGTCCAGTCGCCAAGGCTGGCAATCGGCGCGGAAAAAAGCGTATCGCGGTGAGACATAACGTTAAACCCGAAAAAACGAAAACGGCGTATTGTGCGCTAACGGAGGGAGAAAACCAACTCCCAGGGCATATACCAGAGATTGGCCAGCACCATCAGCAACAACGCGCACCAGGTGGCGCTCATGCCGGAGCGGCGCCAGTGGTAGACGCGGTGATGAAAACCCCAGGAGTGCATCAGTCGTCCGACGATCAATAAAATGCCGCAAACGTGCACCATCCAGGTCTGGGCGCCGTTCATCTCCATAAATAACAGTAAAATGAGGCCAATCGGCACATATTCGACGGCATTGCCGTGAACGCGGATGGCGACCTGCAGCTCGCTGAAGCCGCCGTCGCCGTAGCCTACATGGTATTGGGTGCGCAAACGCACCACGTCAAATGAGAACTTCACTAACAATAACGCACCTAAAACGGCATACAGCGCGCTGACCATACGAAAACTCCCTTTAACTCTGGCAGATGGCTCCGGATATGATAGCAGGATATCAGAAAAGAGAAGATTGCTGCGGAATCGACGGCGCATTTCCTGCCGCCGGCAGGGCGGCGCGCAGATCGCCCCACAGGGTATCGACCAGCGTCGGCGCGTAGGCAATATCGGGGGTATGCAGGAACAGCCACGGCGTCCCTGACTGATGCCATTTCGGCAGCGTCTGCAGCCAGACGCGAAACAGTTCCCGGTTATGGACCATATCGTCGCCGCCGATAAAGCGCACCATTGGCTGCCGGGCGGTCATCACCGCATGCACCGGCACCTTCGGTTTCTTTTGTTGCGCGTCGATCATCGCCGGACTGGTGGCCGCGGCGCTATGGACCGGGCGGCTGTCGAGGATCACGCGGTTGACGTTGCGCTGGTGCAGCCCGCGGTTGAGCTGCTGTTCCGCTTCCCCTTTGGCGAAGAACTCGGGGTGACGAACTTCGACGCCGTAGGTGAAATCCTTCGGCAGTGCGTCGAGAAAATGCCATAGCGCCGGGAGATCGCGAGGGCCGAAGGTCGCCGGCAGCTGCAGCCAGTACTGGCCGATGCGCGAGGCCAGCGGCGCCAGGCGGGTGAAGAATTCACGGCTTAAATCGTCGCAGTGGCGCAGGGCGGCCTGGTGCGAGATAGTCGCCGGGAATTTAAAGCAGAAGCGGAAGTCATCGTGGGTCTGCTCGTACCAGCGGGCGACAATCTCCGGCTTCGGTAGCGCATACAGGGTGGTGTTGCCCTCGACGCAATTGAAGTGGCGGGCATACTCTTCAAGGCTGGTGATGCCAAGGCGCACCCATTTCGGGTGCGACCACTGGGGAAGCCCAATATAAATCATAACGCGGCGAGGATCTCCTCGGTGCTGCGCACACGGCCGATGCGCGGGAAAATATGCGTCATGCTGCCCTGATGCTGCTCGGCGGAGCCGGCGCTGCAGGCATCTTCGGCAATGACCAGGTTAAAACCCAGCTCCCAGGCGTTGCGGGCGGTGGATTCGACGCCGATGTTGGTGGCGATGCCGCAGAGAATAATGGTGTCGATACCGCGGCGACGCAGCTGAAGCTCAAGGTCGGTGCCATAGAACGCGCCCCACTGGCGTTTGGTCACTTCGATATCGCTCTCCTGCTTACCCAGCGTGGCCGGATAGGTCCACCAGTTCTCAGGCAGCGTATGCGCCCCGGCCTGCGCGTCGACAGGCTGTTTCAGCGCTTCGGCGAAATCGGCCGACCAGCCGACGCGGACCATGATGACCGGCGAACCCTGTTGTCGGCACTTGTCTGCCAGGCGGGCGGCGCGAGCCACCACCTCGTCAGCCCGATGTGGGCCGCCGGCAAAAGGCAAAATGCCTTCCTGCAGATCGATCACCACCAGCGCCGTGTTTTTCGCATTGAGTTCTAACATGGTATCCCCGTATCTTCATCTGTTGTCAGGCGGCTACAATACCTTTGCGGCTTCAGCAAAAGGGTAACAAATTTTGTTAATTTATGTGAGTGTGGACGTTAAGCGCGCAGCAAAGCAGCGTACATCGTGCGTCGGACTTATCGAACGACAGAATTTCCAGTATAATAGCCGCCTTTTTTCATTCAGTTGTGACATCAGCTAAAGCTGCGACCTCGTCGCCTGCAGGGCAGACGACAATCCGCCGACGGCTAAGTTAAGGGATATCTCATGCGTACAGAATATTGCGGACAGCTTCGACAGTCCCACGTTGGGCAGCAGGTGACTCTGTGTGGTTGGGTCAACCGCCGTCGCGATCTCGGTAGCCTCATTTTTATCGATATGCGCGACCGCGAAGGCATCGTTCAGGTGTTTTTCGATCCGGATCGTGCGGATGCGTTGAAGTTAGCCTCTGAACTGCGTAATGAGTTCTGCATTCAGGTCACTGGCACCGTTCGCGCGCGTGAAGAGAAAAACATCAACGCGGACATGGCCACCGGCGCTATCGAAGTGCTGGCTTCCGATCTGACGATCATTAACCGCTCAGAATCGCTGCCGCTGGACTCCAATCACGTCAACACCGAAGAAGCGCGTCTGAAATACCGCTACCTCGACCTGCGTCGTCCGGAAATGGCGCAGCGTCTGAAAACCCGCGCGAAAATCACCAGCTTTGTGCGCCGCTTTATGGATGACCATGGCTTCCTCGACATCGAAACCCCGATGCTGACCAAAGCCACCCCGGAAGGCGCCCGCGATTACCTCGTGCCTTCCCGCGTGCACAAAGGCAAATTCTACGCGCTGCCGCAGTCGCCGCAGCTGTTCAAACAGCTGCTGATGATGTCCGGCTTCGACCGCTACTATCAGATCGTCAAATGCTTCCGCGATGAAGACCTGCGTGCCGACCGTCAGCCTGAATTTACCCAGATCGACGTGGAAACCTCCTTTATGACCGCGCCGCAGGTGCGTGAGATCATGGAAGCGATGGTGCGTCAGCTGTGGCTGGAGATTAAAGGCGTCGATCTGGGCGACTTCCCGATCATGACCTTCGCCGAAGCCGAACGTCGCTACGGCTCCGATAAACCGGACCTGCGTAACCCGATGGAGCTGGTGGACGTCGCCGACCTGCTGAAATCAGTGGAGTTCGCGGTCTTTGCCGGCCCGGCCAACGATCCGAAAGGGCGCGTGGCGGCGCTGCGCGTGCCGGGCGGGGCTTCTCTGACCCGCAAGCTGATCGACGAATACGGCAACTTTGTCAAGATCTACGGCGCGAAAGGGCTGGCCTATATTAAAGTGACCGAACGTGCCAAAGGCATGGACGGGATCAACAGCCCGGTGGCCAAGTTCCTGACCGCTGAAATCGTGGAAGCGATCCTCGACCGCACCGGCGCGCAGGACGGAGACATGATCTTCTTCGGCGCCGACAACAAGAAAGTGGTGGCCGACGCGCTGGGCGCGCTGCGTCTGAAGCTGGGCAAAGATCTGAGCCTGACTGACGAGAGCAAATGGGCGCCGCTGTGGGTGATCGACTTCCCGATGTTCGAAGACGACGGCGAAGGCGGCCTGACGGCGATGCACCATCCGTTCACCTCGCCGAAAGATATGACGGCGGACGAGCTGAAAGCTGCGCCGGAAGAGGCCGTGGCCAACGCCTACGATATGGTCATTAACGGTTATGAAGTCGGCGGCGGTTCGGTGCGTATCCACCGCGGCGACATGCAGCAGACGGTATTTGGTATTCTGGGCATTAACGAACAGGAACAGCGTGAGAAATTCGGCTTCCTGCTCGATGCGCTGAAATACGGTACCCCGCCGCATGCGGGCCTGGCGTTCGGTCTTGACCGTCTGACCATGCTGCTGACCGGCACCGATAACATCCGCGACGTTATCGCTTTCCCGAAAACCACCGCGGCCGCCTGCCTGATGACCGAAGCGCCAAGCTTCGCCAATCCGGCGGCGCTCAGTGAACTGGGTATTCAGGTTGTGGAGAAAGAGGCAAAAGCGTCTCTGGAGAACAAGTAATATGTCATTTAAGCTGCCCGTTTCGGTGCTGGTGGTGATTTACGCCGAAGATACCAAACGGGTGCTGATGTTGCAGCGGCGCGACGATCCCGCGTTCTGGCAGTCGGTCACCGGCAGCCTGGAAGCAGGAGAGACCGCGCTGCAGGCCGCCGCGCGTGAAGTAAAGGAAGAGGTCGCCATTGACGTTGCCTGCGAGCAACTGACCTTAATCGACTGTCAGCGCACGGTGGAGTTCGAGATATTTTCTCATTTGCGTCATCGCTATGCGCCGGGAGTGGAGCGTAATACGGAATTTTGGTTCTGTCTTGCGCTGCCTCATGAGCGGGAAATTACCTTTACCGAACATCTGGCCTACCGCTGGGTCAGCGCGACGGAAGCCGCTGCGCTGACCAAGTCGTGGAGCAACCGGCAGGCGATTGAAGAATTTGTAATTAACGCCGCCTGAAAGGGCGCGCTTTTTGGAGAGTTTTTTATGGCAGGTCATAGTAAATGGGCCAACACCAAACACCGCAAAGCGGCACAGGATGCCAAGCGCGGTAAAATCTTTACGAAAATCATTCGCGAACTGGTTACCGCAGCGCGTCTGGGCGGCGGCGATCCGGCGTCCAACCCGCGTCTGCGTGCGGCGGTGGATAAAGCGCTGTCTAACAACATGACCCGCGACACCCTGAACCGCGCCATCGCGCGCGGCGTCGGCGGCGATGAAGACGCGAACATGGAAACCATCATTTATGAAGGCTATGGCCCTGGCGGCACCGCGGTGATGGTGGAATGTCTGTCGGACAACCGTAACCGTACCGTTGCGGAAGTGCGTCACGCCTTCACTAAAACCGGTGGTAACCTCGGCACCGACGGTTCCGTCTCCTACCTGTTCAGCAAAAAAGGCGTCATCTCCTTCGAGAAAGGCGATGAAGACACCATCATGGAAGCGGCGCTGGAAGCTGGCGCTGAAGACGTGGTGACCTATGACGACGGCGCGATCGACGTCTACACCGCCTGGGAAGAGATGGGCGCCGTACGCGACGCGCTGGAAGCCGCTGGCCTGAAAGCCGACGCTGCCGAAGTCTCGATGATCCCGTCCACCAAAGCGGATATGGATGCCGAGACGGCGCCGAAGCTGCTGCGTCTGATCGATATGCTCGAAGACTGCGACGACGTGCAGGAAGTGTACCATAACGGCGAGATCTCCGACGAGGTCGCAGCCACCCTGTGATGCAGTCGCATCCACGGTTAACCGGAGGCGCGTGATGGCTATTATTCTCGGCATTGACCCGGGGTCGCGCGTTACCGGTTATGGCGTGATTCGTCAGGTTGGCCGGCAGCTGAGCTACCTTGGCAGCGGCTGTATCCGCACCAAAGTGGACGATTTGCCGTCGCGGCTGAAGCTGATCTACGCCGGAGTGACGGAGATCATCACCCAGTTCCAGCCTGACTTTTTCGCCATTGAGCAGGTCTTTATGGCCAAGAATGCCGACTCGGCGTTAAAGCTCGGGCAGGCGCGCGGGGTGGCGATCGTGGCGGCGACCAATCAGTCGTTACCGGTGTTTGAATATGCCGCCCGCCAGGTTAAGCAGACGGTTGTCGGCATCGGCAGCGCTGAAAAGAGTCAGGTCCAGCACATGGTGCGCACCCTGCTCAAGCTGCCTGCCAATCCGCAAGCGGATGCGGCGGATGCGCTGGCGATCGCCATCACCCATTGCCATGTCAGCCAGAATGCCGCGCAGATCAGCGAGACCCGGCTCAATCTGGCGCGAGGGCGCTTACGATAATCGCAAATCAGGCTGGATATCTATCCAGCCTTTTTTTATGATACCGCCAGATACTTAGACCATAACGCAGGAGCCCCACGTGATAGGCAGACTCAGAGGCATCATTCTCGAAAAACAACCCCCGCTGGTGTTGCTGGAAACGGCGGGCGTCGGCTATGAAGTGCACATGCCAATGACCTGCTTCTATGAGCTGCCGGAAGCCGGGCAGGAGGCGATTGTCTTCACCCACTTTGTGGTGCGTGAAGATGCCCAGCTGCTGTATGGGTTTAACAACAAACAGGAGCGTACCCTGTTTAAAGAACTGATCAAAACCAACGGCGTAGGGCCAAAGCTGGCGCTGGCGATCCTCTCCGGCATGTCGGCGCAGCAGTTCGTCAACGCCGTTGAGCGGGAAGAGGTTGCCTCGCTGGTGAAGCTGCCGGGGATTGGCAAAAAAACCGCTGAACGCCTGATCGTTGAGATGAAAGACCGCTTCAAAGGGCTGCACGGCGATCTGTTTACCCCGGCCGCCGATCTGGTACTGACCTCACCGGCAGGCCCGACGGCGGACGATGCCGAGCAGGAAGCGGTTGCCGCGCTGGTCGCGCTGGGCTATAAACCGCAGGAGGCCAGCCGGATGGTCAGCAAGATCACGCGTCCGGACGCCAACAGTGAAACGCTAATCCGCGAAGCGCTGCGCGCCGCGTTGTGAGGTAAGGGATGATTGAAGCAGACCGGCTGGTATCGGCAGACAGCAGCGGCTTCGAAGAGGCCGCTGACCGCGCCATCCGCCCAAAATTGCTGGCAGAGTATGTCGGCCAGCCGCAGGTGCGTTCGCAGATGGAGATTTTTATCCAGGCGGCGAAGCTGCGCGGCGACGCCCTCGATCACCTGCTGATTTTTGGCCCGCCAGGGTTGGGGAAAACCACCCTGGCCAATATCGTCGCCAATGAAATGGGGGTGAATCTGCGTACCACCTCCGGCCCGGTGCTGGAGAAAGCGGGCGATCTCGCCGCGATGCTCACCAACCTTGAACCGCACGATGTGCTGTTTATCGATGAGATCCATCGCCTCTCGCCGGTGGTGGAAGAGGTGCTCTATCCGGCAATGGAAGATTACCAGCTGGATATCATGATTGGCGAAGGTCCGGCGGCGCGCTCGATTAAAATCGACCTGCCGCCGTTTACCCTGATCGGCGCCACCACCCGGGCCGGTTCATTGACTTCGCCGCTGCGCGACCGCTTTGGCATCGTGCAGCGTCTGGAGTTCTATCAGATCCCCGATCTGCAGCATATTGTCAGCCGCAGCGCCCGCCATATGGGGCTGGAGATGAGCGACGAGGGCGCGCTGGAAGTGGCCCGCCGTTCACGCGGCACGCCGCGTATTGCCAACCGTCTGCTGCGTAGGGTGCGTGACTTCGCGGAAGTGCGCCACGACGGCACCATCTCCGCCGACATTGCCGCCCAGGCGCTGGATATGCTCAACGTCGATGCGGAAGGGTTCGACTATATGGACCGCAAGCTGCTGCTGGCGGTGATAGATAAGTTCTTCGGCGGACCGGTGGGGCTGGATAACCTCGCCGCCGCGATTGGCGAAGAGCGGGAAACCATTGAAGATGTGCTGGAGCCCTACTTAATTCAGCAGGGTTTTCTGCAGCGTACGCCGCGGGGAAGAATGGCGACGGTGCGCGCCTGGAATCATTTCGGGATTACGCCGCCGGAGATGCCGTAGTTCGCTACGGATGTGTCGTTCATCGGGAGACCCGGTCAGCAGCGCGACCGGGTTTTTCATTTTTAGCTGGCGGCTTTTTTCGTCATGCTGAGAATAAACAGCACCGCGGCGCACAGCACCACCGATGGACCGGCCGGCGTGTCGTAGAAAGCCGAGAAGGTTAACCCGCCGGTGACGGCCAGCATGCCCACGCCCACCGCCACGGCGGCCATCTGCTCCGGCGTGCGGGCAAAACGGCGGGCGGTGGCGGCCGGGATAATCAGCAGGGAAGTGATGATCAGCGCCCCGACGAACTTCATCGCCACGCCGATAGTCAGGGCGGTGACCAGCATCAACAGCAGCTTGACCCGCTGCAGCTTCACGCCATCGACAAACGCCAGGTCCGGACTGATGGTCATCGCCAGCAGATTCCGCCACTGCCAGAGCAGAATGCCAATCACAATCACCACGCCCATGGCAATGGCGATCAGGTCCTGCGGGGTGACCGCCAGCAGATCGCCGAACAGGTACGCCATCAGATCGACGCGGACGTTAGACATCAGACTGACCACCACCAGCCCCAGGGAGAGCGCGCTGTGCGCCATGATGCCCAGCAGGGTATCGATCGCCAGATGCGGCCGTTTTTCCAGCCATACCAGCCCGCCGGCCAGCAGCAGGGTGACGGCGATCACCGCATAAAACGGATTGACGTTCAGCAGTAAACCGAAAGCGACGCCGAGCAGCGAGGCATGCGCCAGCGTGTCGCCGAAATAGGACATACGGCGCCAGACCACAAAGGAGCCCAGCGGGCCGGCGGCGCAGGCCAGCATCATCCCGGCCAGCCAGCCAGGTAACAAAAGTTCAATCATTAGCGGCTGTTTCCCCGACGCAGTACAATTCGCCCCTGAAGATCGTGGCGGTGATTATGGTGATGGCGGTAGATCCCCAGCTGTTCCGCGCCGCGTGGGCCGAACATGGAGATAAACTCCGGATGCATTGAGACGACCTCTGGTGCGCCGGAGCAGCAGATATGCTGGTTCAGGCACAATACCTCGTCGGTTTTGGCCATGACCAGATGCAGGTCGTGGGAGACCATCAGCACCGCGCAGTCCAGCTCATGGCGCAGCTGGTCGATAAGATCGTAGAGCGCAACCTGACCATTGACGTCGACGCCCTGGGTCGGTTCATCCAGCACCAGCAGCTGCGGGCGATTGAGCAGGGCGCGAGCCAGCAGCACGCGCTGGGTTTCTCCGCCGGAAAGTTTTTGCATCGGGGCGTCGATCAGATGCCCGGCCTGCACGCGCTTCAGCGCCGGCAGGATGTCGTCTTTGCGGGTGCCTGGACGCAAACGCAGGAAGCGGCTGACGGTCAGCGGCAGCGTGGCGTCGAGATGCAGTTTCTGCGGCACATAGCCGATCCGCAGGCGTTCTTCGCGCTTGATAACACCCTCTGTCGGTGCTACCAGCCCCAGAACCACCCGCACAAGCGTCGATTTGCCGGCGCCGTTGGGGCCCAGGAGGGTCAATATTTTGCCTGGCGTGAGAGCCAGCGAGATGTCAGACAGCACGCGGCGTTGGCCAAAGGCCACCGAGACATTTTCCAGCGTTACAAGGTTTGTCATAATCATTTAGGGGTTGCACAAGCTAGTGAATGTTATAATATCACATCACACTCACTCGTTTCGATGACTAGACGCATTATGTTACATAAAAATACGCTTCTTTGCGCTGGACTTGGCGCTGTTTTTTTGTTCGCACAGGTACCGCAGGCCAGTGCCGCCGTGGTGACTTCCATGAAACCGCTGGGCTTTATCGCGGCGGCTATCGCCGATGGGGTTACCGACACCCAGGTGCTGCTGCCTGATGGCGCCTCCGAGCATGATTATTCTCTCCGTCCTTCCGATGTAAAACGCTTACAGAACGCAGACTTAGTGGTGTGGATCGGTCCGGAAATGGAAGCCTTTATGGATAAGTCGACGCAAAGCATTGCGGCGAATAAAAAGGTGACTATCGCAGAGCTGGATGGGGTCAAACCGCTGCTGATGACCGGCGCTGACGACGATGACGATCATCATGGTCATGACCATGGCGCAGCGGAAAAAAGTGACGGCGATCACCATCACGGTATCTACAATATGCATCTGTGGTTATCCCCAGAGATAGCGCGGCTTTCGGCGGTTGCAATCCACGATAAATTATTGGAACTTATGCCGCAGAGTCGAGCCAAACTCGACAGCAACCTGCAGCAGTTCGAGGCCGCGCTGGCGGCGACCGACAAGCAGGTTAGCAATGAGCTGGCACCGCTGAAAGGAAAGGGCTATTTCGTTTTTCATGACGCCTACGGTTACTTTGAAAAACACTACGGTTTGACCTCGCTGGGGCATTTTACCGTCAACCCTGAAATACAGCCCGGTGCGCAGCGTTTACACGAAATCAGAACACAACTGGTTGAGCAGAAAGCCACTTGCGTTTTTGCTGAGCCACAGTTCAGGCCAGCGGTTATCGAAGCTGTTGCCCGGGGCACGTCTGTGCGCATGGGGACCCTGGATCCACTGGGTAGCGGAATTAAGCTGGGTAAAGCGAGTTACCCGCAATTCCTCACCCAGCTGGCGAATCAGTATTCGAGCTGCCTGAAAGGAGATTAACGAGGAAGTGAATACGTGCAACAGATAGCCCGCGCTGTCACTCAGGCATTTAACAATCTGCCACGACCTCATCGCGTCATGCTGGGGTCGCTTAGCGTTCTTACCTTAGCGGTCGCCGTCTGGCGACCGTACATTTACCACCCGGAATCCGCCCCCATCGTCAGAACCATTGAACTGGAAAAAAGCGAGATCCGCTCCCTGCTGCCGGAAGCCTCCGAGCCGATCGACCAGGCCCCGCAGGAAGAAGAAGCCATTCCTCAGGATGAACTCGACGAAAAAGCCGATAGCGATGCCGGCGGGCACGAATACGTGGTGTCGACCGGCGATACCCTCAGCAGCATCCTGAACCAGTACGGTATCGATATGGGTGATATCGCCCAGCTCTCCTCCGCCGATAAAGAGTTGCGTAATCTGAAGATTGGCCAGCAGCTCTCCTGGACCCTGACCGCCGACGGCGATCTGCAGAGTCTGACCTGGGAGATGTCCCGCCGCGAAACCCGCACCTACACCCGCGTGGCTAACGGCTTTAAAATGAGCAGCGAGCTGCAGAAAGGCGACTGGGTCAACAGCGTGCTGAAGGGCACCGTCGGCGCCAGCTTTGTCTCCAGCGCGCGCGATGCCGGGCTGACCAGCACGGAAATCAGCGCGGTGATCAAGGCCATGCAGTGGCAGATGGATTTCCGTAAGCTGAAGAAAGGCGATGAGTTCTCGGTATTGATGTCGCGCGAAATGCTTGACGGCAAACGCGAGCAAAGCCAGCTGCTTGGCGTGCGTCTGCGTTCTGACGGGAAGGACTACTTTGCCATCCGTGCCGAAGACGGAAAATTCTACGACCGCAACGGGACGGGGCTGGCGAAAGGCTTTATGCGCTTCCCGACGGCGCGTCAGTTCCGCGTCTCCTCTAACTTTAACCCGCGTCGTCTGAACCCGGTCACCGGGCGCGTCGCGCCGCACCGTGGCGTCGATTTCGCGATGCCGCAGGGAACGCCGGTGCTGGCGGTGGGTGATGGCGAAGTGGTGGTGGCCAAGCGTAGCGGCGCCGCCGGGTATTACGTGGCCATCCGCCACGGTCGTACCTATACCACTCGCTACATGCACCTGCGTAAGCTGCTGGTGAAGCCGGGGCAGAAAGTGAAGCGCGGGGATCGTATTGCGCTGTCGGGGAATACCGGACGCTCAACCGGGCCGCACCTGCACTACGAAGTGTGGATCAACCAGCAGGCGGTCAACCCGCTGACGGCGAAACTGCCGCGTACTGAAGGGCTGAGCGGTTCCGACCGTACCGATTATCTGGCGCAGGTCAAAGAGGTCGTTCCGCAGCTGCGGTTTGACTAACCACCGGTCAGTGGAAAGCCGGTGCCCCAGGGCGCCGGCTTTTTATTTTGTAGGATACCCAACGTCTCGCTACACTATCCCATTATCTTGATTAAGCAGTCGATCTGCGGATTGGGCATGGAAACGAAAAAAAATAATATTGAGTTTATCCCTAAGTTTGAAAAATCTTTTTTACTGCCGCGCTACTGGGGCGCCTGGCTGGGGGTCTTTGCCTTCGCCGGTATTGCGCTGACTCCGCCTTCCTTTCGCGATCCGCTTCTCGGCAAACTCGGTCGTCTGGTCGGGCGTCTGGCGAAAAGCTCGCGCCGCCGGGCGCAGATTAATTTGCTGTATTGCTTCCCGGATAAAAGCGAGCACGAGCGGGAAGCGATCATCGACGCCATGTACGCCTCGGCGCCGCAGGCGATGGTGATGATGGCCGAGCTGGGCCTGCGCGATCCGCAGAAAATTCTCGCCCGCGTCGACTGGCAGGGTAAAGCTATCATCGACGAGCTGCAGCGCAATAATGAAAAGGTGATTTTCCTCGTCCCGCACGCATGGGGCGTGGATATCCCGGCGATGCTGATGGCCTCCGGCGGGCAGAAGATGGCGGCGATGTTCCACAACCAGGGTAACCCGGTCTTCGATTACGTGTGGAATACCGTACGTCGTCGTTTTGGCGGAAGGATGCACGCGCGCAACGACGGGATCAAACCATTTATTCAGTCGGTGCGCCAGGGTTACTGGGGCTACTATCTCCCCGATCAGGATCACGGCGCCGAGCACAGCGAGTTTGTGGATTTCTTCGCGACCTATAAGGCCACGCTGCCGGCGATTGGCCGTTTAATGAAGGTATGCCGCGCCCGCGTCGTTCCGCTGTTCCCGGTCTACGATGGCAAAACGCATCGCCTGACGGTGCTGGTGCGCCCGCCGATGGACGATCTGCTGGACGCTGACGATACAACGATCGCCCGGCGGATGAACGAAGAGGTGGAGGTGTTTGTTACGCCGCACACCGAGCAGTACACCTGGATCCTGAAGCTGCTGAAGACGCGCAAGCCGGGTGAAATCGAGCCCTACAAACGCAAAGAGCTGTACCCTAAGAAGTAGTCTGCAAGCGCCAGTGGGCATTCCCGGCTCACTGGCTATATTGCGTCAGCAACATCATGTTCTCAGCCGCAAGCCGGTAACGATACTCCGGTCGGCCGGTGATACCGTAGTGATTGCTGGTGAAGAGCACGTTGATCTGCTCCAGCCAAATCAGGTATTTGCGGCATGAAACTCTGGAGATCTGCAGTGCCGCCGCCAGCTCATTGGTTGAAAAATCTCGCGCCTGATGAGCGATTATCCACCGGCACACCAGGCGAAGCGTTTGCGGCGTCAGCCCTTTCGGCAAGCGGCGGGGGCCGTCCTGTTGTTGAACCCCGCGGCGTAGCAGGGTGTCGATATCCGCCTGGGCGTAGCAGGATTTCGCTTGCTTCGCATCGCGTTTATTGCGCCAGGTTCGCAGGGCTTCCTCAAAGCGCGGAAACTGAAACGGTTTAATCAGGTAATCAACCACGCCATAGCGCAGCGCCGTCTGCACGGTGAGCGCATCGGCGGCGGACGTCATCATGATGACATCAATATTCCGCCCATCAGCGCGAAGCGCCGGCAGCAGGTCCAGGCCGCTCTCCTGTTGCATATAGACATCCAGCAGCAGCAGATCGATCGGCGCCAGATGGCTCAGCATCGCGTTAGCATCGGCGATCGTCGCCGCGACTCCGCAGCAGTGAAAATCAGCTACCTGGCTGATAAACAACCGGTTCAGTTCGGCCACCATAGGATCATCATCGACAATCAGCACATTGAACATGGGTGGTTCCCCCGAGTGGCGGGAAGCCAGCCGGCTTCCCGCGAGATGAGCGATCACAATGACGAACGTTTATACGCGGTGTAGCGCGCTCGCCAAAAGGTTTTATCGATATTCGCCGCCAGCTGCGCCTCGTCAATCTGCGGCGCTACGCCGTCCAGTTGAGCCGCGCGGGCGACCTCTGCGGCAATAGCCCGTGAGATCATCTCGATCTCTTCTACCGGCGGCAGTAAACCGCCGGTTTCGCGGGTCGCCAGAGGCGAGTGGGCGGCCAGCGTTTTACTGCAGGTGATAAGCATTGCTTCGGTGACGCGCTCGGCTTTACTGGCAAGGATCCCCAGCCCCAGACCGGGGAAAATATAGGCGTTGTTGCACTGGGCAATGTCGTAGGTTTTGCCGTTATAGAAGACAGGGTCGAACGGGCTGCCGGTGGCGATGAGCGCGCTACCCCGGGTCCACTCCAGCAGATCCTTCGGCTGGGCCTCGGCTCGGGAGGTGGGGTTAGAGAGCGGCATAATAATCGGGCGCGGGCAGTGCCGATGCATCTCTTTCACTATCTCTTCGCTAAACAGCCCCGGCTGGCCTGACACGCCGATCAGCACGGTAGGGTGGACGTTGCGTACGACATCCATCAGCGACAGCTGGGCCGCCTCGGTATCCCAGTGGGCGATATTGGCTCGGGGGGTGACCAGCTCGCGCTGAAAATTGAGCAGATTAGGCATCTCATCAGTCAGCAGACCAAAGCGGTCAACCATAAAGATGCGGCGACGTGCTTCCGTTTCTGAGAGCCCATCATTCACCATCAGCGCAATGATTTTTTCCGCAATTCCGCATCCGGCCGAACCGCCGCCCAGGAAAACCACCCGCTGGTCGCGGAGCGACGTCCCGGCGGCTGCGGCGGCAGCGATCAGGGTTCCCGAGGTCACGGCGGCGGTTCCCTGAATATCATCGTTAAAACAGCACAGCTGGTGTCGATAGCGGTTGAGCAGTCGCGTGGCATTCTTTTGGGCAAAATCTTCAAACTGGAGCAAGACAGTCGGCCAGCGCTGCTGAATGGCATGGACAAACATGTCCATAAACTCCAGGTACTGCTCATCGCTGATGCGCGGATGTCGCCAGCCCATATACAGCGGATCCTCCAGATGCTGCGGATTGTTGGTCCCGACATCTAACATAATGGGCAGCGTTGATGCCGGGTGAATGCCCCCGCAGGCGGTATATAACGAGAGTTTGCCAATGGGGATCCCCATACCGCCGATCCCCTGGTCGCCCAGCCCCAGAATACGCTCGCCATCGGTTACCACGATGACTTTGATATCGTTGCGGGAAAACCCCTGCAGCATCTCGTCAATATGGTGACGGTTGGGCCAGGAGATGAACAGGCCGCGTCCCCGGCGATATATTTCTGAAAAGTGTTCGCACGCTTCGCCCACCGTCGGGGTATAAATAATGGGCAGCGTCTCTTTCATATGGCTGCGCAGCAGGTTATAGAATAACGTCTCGTTTGTGTCCTGAATATTTCTGAGATAAATATGGCGCGAAATGCTTTTTTTGAACTGACAAAACTGACCCCATGCGCGCTCGGTTTGTTCCTCAATGGTTTCCACATTGTGCGGTAACAGTCCCTGAAGATTAAACGCTGTGCGTTCGCTTTCCGTAAACGCGAGGCCTTTATTTAATAACGGGTTTTCCAGCAGGACAGCACCGTTATAGGGGGTGTATAAGGTTTCTGTGGCTAACATTACGTGACTCCTGAATATCAAATTAAAACATTGCCTGATGTCTTGGTGTTTTATTTCTGTGATTACGAAATGAGATAAATCATGACGCCTTCGGTGACCACGCCGATGGCGGTGCCCAGCAAAATAGAAGATGAGGCGGGTTCAATATAGGTATCGCTGCGCAGGGCAAACATCCCCGCCGCGATAGCGGAAGGCGTGGCGCCAATGATAATAACCTGTTGCATCAGGGAATGACTGAGCCCAAAGGCCAGCCCGGCCAGCGCCATCATGGCCGGCTGGATCAGGTTTTTAATACTAATGTTGGTGCAGGTTTGAATATTGACCGTCGGACGTTCACCGTAAAACAGCAGCCCAAGGGCGAACAGTGACAGACCGCCGGCGATTTTACCCACCATTTCGACGGGCACGCTGAGCAGAGGCGGCAACTGGATCCCGGCCAGGCTGAGCAGCACCCCGGAAATGGGGATCCAGACAATGGGATTTCGCACGGCGTTAAGCAGGTTTTGCAGGATCAACTGCCCGGCGTGGAGCTGGGGAGCCTCAGCGTCTCCGGGCTGGTCTCCCATGCGGATCAGGATGATGGTCAGAGGGATCATCAACACGCTGGTCACCAGGTTTCCGATAAGCACCCCGAGAAAGCCCTCCGGACCTATCAGCACCGCCAGCACGGGGGCGCCAAAGTAGGCCATATCGGGGAAGGCGCAAACCAGCGACTGAATCGCGCTGGTTTTAATATCATGACGAAAAACGTAGCGCGAGATCAGTAGCGTAAGAAAATACGACCCCATCAGACCAATAACCAGCACCGCCATAAAGGTGAAGTTTTTTATTTTATCCGGGCTGGTATGTAATGCGCCGATAAAAAGATGAAAAGGAAGGGCAAAGCGGATAACCACCGTGGCAAGAACGGAGGCGTCCTCACGGCGGGTATAGCCGAGTTTGCCGCTAAGCCATCCGAGCAGCATGATAAATACCAACGGGAAAAGAGATTGCAAGAGCAGTGAAGGCATAAAATGTCCTGACATATATTATCGGATTGTTGTGCTGCCAATCTAACGATCCCCTAATATTTAAAAGGTGATAGCCATCACAGTCATCTGGCTTTAAATAATTTCGCCTTGGCTACTTTACTTACAAATAGAGAAAAGATTATTAAATCATTGCGTTGTATTAACAGAGTTCATTATTTTAGCTGGCGATAACTTTAGCTTCGCGATAATAAATTAAATTACTTAAAATAAACTTTATGGCTCAGTCACAAAGCCGGCAGCGTGAATACGGTTGTCGTTTTTAGTTTTAAAGTCCTGTGCTACCGTTTCAGTGTATTTAGTTGATACGGCGTTTAGTGCTTTTTAGTTCATAGTGCTGCGCGATTTTAATATTGCATCCTGACCCTACGTGACCTCCTTATTATTCAGGTAAAAATATGAAAAATAATTCACTCAACCACCCGATAGATAAAACGTTGCCGAACGGGCAAGCGACTCGACTTTTCGCCAATATCGAAGTCGGCGCCGTGCCGTTAACGCTGTTTATAGGTATCGCCGCGATAGTGGCGCTCTCCGCTGGCGCGGGGTTGTTGCCAAAAAACATGATTGGCGGACTGGCGGTCATCATGACCCTCGGGTTCGCACTGGCGAAAATTGGCCGCATGGTGCCGGTGTTAAAAGATATTGGCGGTCCGGCGATTTTGTGTCTGATGACGCCCTCAGTGCTGGTCTACTTTGGCGTATTTGAAGCGCATACGCTCGATACCGTGCATTTGCTGATGAAGGAGGCCAATCTCCTCTATTTCGTCATCGCCTGCCTGGTGGTCGGCAGTATCCTTGGCATGAACCGCATGATTCTGATCCAGGGGATGGTGCGCATGTTTGTCCCGTTGGTGGTCGGAACCGGCGCGGCAATCGTAACCGGCCTGCTGGTGGGCAGCTTATTCGGCTACAGTATGTATCACACCTTCTTCTTTATCATTGTGCCGATTATCGGCGGCGGCATCGGCGAAGGGATCCTGCCGTTGTCGCTGGCTTATTCGGCGATCCTCGGACAGGCGCCAGATGTCTACGTGGCCCAACTGGCGCCGGCGGCGGTGGTGGGTAACATCTTCGCCATTATCTGCGCCGGCTTTCTGGCCCGCATGGGCGCTCGTCGCCCGGCGCTGTCCGGCAACGGGATGCTGATCCGCAGCCATGAAGATAATAGCGTCTTTGCGCAGAATCAGAGTACGCAGCCCACCGATTTTCAGCTCATGGGCGCCGGGTTGCTGATGATTTGCGCCTTTTTCATCATCGGCGGTCTGCTGGAGAAGGTGGTGCATATTCCGGGGCCGGTTCTGATGATTCTGGCGGCGGTATTCTGCAAATATACAAAAGTTATCCCGGCGGCGATGGAGCTGGGGGCGCACAGTTGCTACAAGTTCGTCTCCGCCGCGCTGGTGTGGCCGCTGATGATCGGCCTGGGCATGCTGTATGTACCGCTGGAGAGCGTGGTCTCGGTCTTCTCCGTTGGCTACGTCGTGGTGTGCGGCTCCATTGTCATTGCCATGGCGTTGAGCGGGTTCTTTATCGCTTCACGCCTTAATATGTATCCTGTGGAAGCCGCCATCGTTACCAGCTGCCACAGCGGGCTGGGCGGAACGGGGGATGTCGCCATTCTCTCGGCCTCAAACCGCATGGGATTGATGCCGTTTGCACAGATTGCGACGCGTATCGGTGGGGCGTCGACGGTGATCGCTGCGACGCTATTGCTGAGCTGGATGGTGTAGCCTGCCGGGCGTTGGGCAAAAAAATACCTGCCAGCCGTAGCGCTGGCAGGTAGAGACCGAGGCTTACTCGACGGTGAGGATACGCGTGGTATTGGTGCTGCCGATGGTGCTCATCACGTCACCCTGGGTAACGACCACCAGATCGCCGGAGACCAGGTAGCCTTTGTCCCGCAGCAGATTGACGGCATCGTGCGCAGCGGCCACCCCGTCATTCTGGCTGTCGAAGAACACCGGCGTCACCCCGCGGTAGAGGGCGGTCAGGTTCAGGGTGCGCTCGTGGCGGGACAGGGCGAAAATCGGCAGACCGGAGCTGATGCGCGAGGTCATCAGCGCGGTGCGGCCCGATTCGGTCATGGTGATGATGGCCGTGATGCCTTTCAGATGGTTGGCGGCATACATCGCCGACATGGCAATCGCTTCTTCCACGTTGTCGAACTGGACGTCCAGACGGTGTTTGGAGACGTTGAGGCTCGGGATTTTTTCAGCGCCCAGACAGACGCGCGCCATCGCGGCCACGGTTTCCGACGGGTACTGACCGGCAGCGGTTTCCGCGGAGAGCATCACCGCATCGGTACCATCCAGCACGGCGTTGGCCACGTCCATGACTTCCGCACGGGTCGGCATCGGGTTGGTGATCATCGACTCCATCATCTGGGTGGCGGTGATGACGGAACGGTTCAGCTGACGCGCACGACGAATCAGCGCTTTCTGGATGCCCACCAGCTCCGGATCGCCGATTTCGACGCCGAGGTCACCGCGGGCAACCATCACCACATCGGAGGCGAGGATCACGTCGTCCATGGCGTCCTGGTCGCAGACGGCTTCCGCACGCTCGACTTTGGCGACGATTTTCGCATCGCAACCGGCATCGCGCGCCAGGCGACGGGCGTAGTTCAGGTCTTCGCCGCAGCGCGGGAAGGAGACGGCGAGATAATCGACGCCAATTTTAGCGGCGGTGACGATATCGGCCTTGTCTTTGTCAGTCAGCGCTTCGGCAGACAGGCCGCCGCCCAGCTTGTTAATCCCTTTGTTGTTGGACAACGGGCCGCCGACGGTCACTTCGGTGAACACTTTCATCCCCTGAACTTCGAGGACTTTCAGCTGCACGCGACCATCGTCGAGCAGCAGGATATCGCCGGGCACGACGTCCGCCGGCAGGCCTTTATAGTCGATTCCGACTTTCTCTTTGTCGCCTTCGCCCTTGCCGAGGTTGGCGTCGAGCAGGAATTTGTCGCCGACGTTGAGGAAAATTTTGCCTTCTTTAAAGGTCGATACGCGAATTTTTGGTCCCTGGAGGTCGCCGAGGATGGCTACGTGACGGCCCAGTTTTGCCGCAATCTCACGCACTTTATCGGCACGGAGCTGATGATCTTCCGGGGTGCCGTGAGAGAAGTTCATACGCACTACGTTTGCGCCCGCGGCGATAACTTTTTCCAGGTTGTTATCGCGGTCAGTTGCCGGGCCTAAGGTAGTAACGATTTTGGTTCTGCGAAGCCTTCTGGACATGTAATACTCCGTTGACTGATACAACTTTGGTGTTGCGTGAACATGGATTCGGTAGCGCCAGCCTGCAACGTCGCACAGCCGGATCGTTATCGAAGGTGTAATGGGGTACTGCTTGTTATCAACTTTTATTGATTATCACTGGGTACGAACGGTTCTTTATCAAAACGCGATTCCTTCAGCGCTTCCTTGACCCTCTTCAAGTTATCTCTGAATTTTGCTCCCCGGCGCAGGGTAAAGCCAGTCGCCAGCACGTCAATGACGGTCAACTGGGCCAGACGCGAGACCATTGGCATATAGATGTCGGTATCTTCCGGCACATCCAGGGTAATGGCCAGCGTGGCTTCCCGGGCCAGCGGCGAGCCGGGGGAGGTGAGGGCGATCACCATGGCATCGTTTTCACGGGCCAGCTGCGCCAGCTCCACCAGGCTCTTGGTCCTTCCGGTATGCGAGATAATCACCACCACATCATCGTCAT
Organism: Klebsiella sp. JB_Kp042; assembly: GCF_040065275.1. Taxonomy (NCBI): domain Bacteria; kingdom Pseudomonadati; phylum Pseudomonadota; class Gammaproteobacteria; order Enterobacterales; family Enterobacteriaceae; genus Klebsiella; species Klebsiella sp. JB_Kp042. The sequence goes on along the minus strand of NZ_JBEAJL010000117.1, from coordinate 115,776 downwards.
CGCAATTCATACAGCTCATGCGTTGCAGGACAATGTCGTCGGAATAGATGACCGGCACGTTAAAGCGGAAAAATTTGTTCATCGCGTCATGAGCGACCGCCGCCGAAGAGCCCAGGCCGAAAAAGGCGATTTTTTTGGCCTGAGTCAGGAGATCCACCGCGCGATTCACTGCCGACATGTCGAGAGAATGATGGACCTGATCTAAACTCGCCATGGCCGATTCAAATATTTTTCCCGTGTATGACTCAACGCTGTCGTCTTCATCAACATTGCGGTTAACATAGAGTGTGCCGTGCGCAAGGCTCTGGGCGAGATGCAGTTTGAAGTCAGGAAAGCCGCGGGTTTCGAGACTGCGGCAAAAGCGATTGACGGTCGGTTCGCTCACCCCGGCCTCAAGAGCGAGGGCGGCGATGCTCGAATGAATGGCCTGCGCGGGGGTGGCAAGGATCACTTCCGCCACTTTGCGTTCAGATTTGCTAAGGTGTTCCAGTCGGGACTGGATTTTTTCCAGCATGTTCATTAGTAACAGGGCGCTCATCAATGGAAACGATTTCATTAATGGGTGAAATCATCGGGCGTTTTAGCAAGAATATACCCCTCCGCAAGCGCAAGCGGTGAGGAATGACGGGAAAAAATGTTGTTTTTTTTCATTACATGATCAGAGTCGTATTTTACTGACCTGAAACAGGTACAAACAACGAACAATATCAGCCAGATGCCCAAATCATCGCCGAATGTTTTCACCCTGTGCGGTTTTCCCGCCGCAAACGGAGGGGAAGGCTTTCGGGAAATACGTAAACACAGTACAGTGCAGTGTAAGAAAATTACAAATATAGCCTGGCAAAAGCACCAGACTATCAACTGAGGAGAATGACATGGCGGTAACGCAAACGGCCCAGGCATGCGACCTGGTCATTTTCGGCGCGAAGGGCGACCTGGCGCGGCGTAAATTGTTGCCTTCCCTGTATCAGCTTGAAAAGGCGGGCCAGATCCACGCCGACACCCGGATCATTGGCGTCGGCCGTGCCGACTGGGATAAAGCGGCTTACACCAAAGTGGTGCGCGAAGCGCTGGAAACCTTCATGAAGGAAAAAATTGATGAAGGTTTGTGGGATTCCCTGAGCGGACGCCTGGAGTTCTGTAATCTTGACGTCAATGACACCAGCGGCTTCACCCGCCTGGGCGACATGCTGGACCAAAAGAATCGCGTCACCATCAACTATTTCGCCATGCCGCCGAGCACCTTTGGCGCCATCTGTAAAGGTCTGGGCGAAGCGAAGCTCAATGCCAAGCCTGCGCGCGTGGTCATGGAAAAACCGCTGGGCACCTCGCTGGAAACCTCGCGGGAAATCAACGATCAGGTCGGCGAGTTTTTTGAAGAGTGCCAGGTCTACCGTATCGACCACTACCTCGGAAAAGAGACGGTCCTCAACCTGCTGGCGCTGCGCTTTGCCAACTCCCTGTTCGTCAATAACTGGGACTGCCGTACCATCGATCATGTGGAAATCACCGTCGCGGAAGAGGTAGGCATTGAAGGGCGCTGGGGGTACTTCGACCAGGCCGGACAGATGCGCGACATGATCCAGAACCACCTGCTGCAGATCCTGTGCATGATTGCCATGTCGCCGCCGTCCGATCTCAGCGCCGACAGCATCCGTGATGAAAAGGTTAAAGTGCTGAAATCCCTGCGCCGTATTGACCGCTCCAACGTGCGCGAGAAAACCGTTCGCGGCCAGTACACCGCCGGCTTTGCCCAGGGCAAAAAAGTGCCAGGCTACCTCGAAGAAGAGGGGGCGAACAAAACCAGCAACACCGAAACCTTCGTGGCGATCCGCGTTGATATCGATAACTGGCGCTGGGCTGGCGTACCGTTCTATCTGCGCACCGGCAAACGTCTGCCGACCAAATGTTCCGAAGTGGTGGTTTATTTCAAAACGCCGGAGCTGAACCTGTTTAAAGAGACCTGGCAGGAGCTGCCGCAGAACAAGCTGACCATTCGTCTGCAACCGGACGAAGGGGTGGATATTCAGGTCCTGAACAAAGTGCCGGGCCTCGACCACAAGCATAACCTGCAGATCACCAAGCTGGATCTGAGCTACTCCGAAACCTTCAATCAGACGCATCTGGCCGATGCCTATGAACGTCTGCTGCTGGAGACCATGCGCGGTATCCAGGCGCTGTTCGTCCGCCGTGATGAAGTGGAAGAGGCGTGGAAGTGGGTGGACTCCATCACCGAAGCCTGGGCGGCCGACCGCGATGCGCCGAAACCGTATCAGGCCGGGACCTGGGGACCCGTGGCCTCGGTGGCCATGATCACCCGCGATGGCCGCTCGTGGAACGAGTTCGAGTAAGCTCGCGGTCTCATCCGTCAGGGGTATTTTACCGGTAACATGATCTGACGCAGAAAGTCGCACGCTTTTTAATCTTTTAAGCCCCGTGAGGATTCACCCACGGGGCTTTTTTTATTACACTGCCTACAGACATTTTGCCCCTGAGCGCTGGTGTTGGTGGCTTCGGGCACCAAAACACGTCATCTCGCAGCGGCCGGACAGATAAAATTTTGAGGAGCCTTTATGAATTCGACAATGTTACGGGTAACAAATCGCATTATCGAACGGTCGCGTGATACCCGCGCGGCTTACCTCGCAAGGATTAACCAGGCCAAAACCGACACCGTGCATCGTGCGCAACTGGCCTGCGGCAATCTGGCTCACGGTTTCGCGGCCTGTCAGGCCGACGACAAAGCCTCCCTGAAAAGCATGTTGCGCAACAACATCGCCATCATCACCTCCTACAACGATATGTTGTCCGCGCATCAGCCCTACGAACACTACCCGGATATCATTCGCAAAGCGCTGCACAGCGCCAATGCGGTCGGCCAGGTGGCCGGCGGCGTGCCGGCGATGTGCGACGGCGTGACCCAGGGACAGGACGGCATGGAGCTCTCTCTCCTGAGTCGCGAAGTGATCGCCATGTCCGCGGCCATCGGCCTGTCGCATAACATGTTCGATGGCGCGCTGTATCTCGGCGTGTGCGATAAAATTGTGCCCGGACTGACCATGGCGGCGCTCTCATTCGGCCACCTGCCGTCGGTCTTTATTCCCTCCGGTCCGATGGCCAGCGGCCTGCCTAATAAAGAGAAGGTTCGCATTCGCCAGCTGTACGCAGAGGGCAAAGTTGACCGCATGGCGCTGCTGGAGTCCGAAGCCGCTTCTTACCACGCTCCGGGGACCTGTACGTTCTACGGTACGGCAAACACCAACCAGATGGTGGTGGAGTTTATGGGCATGCAGCTGCCGGGATCGTCCTTCGTCCATCCGGATGCCCCGCTGCGGGAAGCGCTGACCGCCGCCGCCGCGCGCCAGGTCACCCGCATGACCGGCAATGGCAACGAGTGGATGCCGTTGGGCAAAATGTTTGACGAAAAAGTGGTGGTCAACGGCATTGTGGCGCTGCTGGCGACCGGCGGTTCCACCAACCACACCATGCACCTGGTGGCGATGGCCCGCGCGGCGGGCATCATCATTAACTGGGATGATTTCTCCGACCTGTCAGACGTGGTGCCGCTGCTGGCGCGCCTCTACCCCAACGGCCCGGCGGATATCAACCATTTCCAGGCGGCGGGCGGCGTTCCGGTTCTGGTGCGCGAGCTGCTGAAAGGCGGCCTGCTGCATGAGGACGTTCACACCGTCGCCGGCTTCGGCCTGTCGCGCTACACCCTCGAGCCGTGGCTCAACAACGGCGAGCTGGACTGGCGGGAAGGCGCGACGGCGCCGCTTGACGATCAGGTCATCGCGACTTTCGAGAAACCGTTCTCCCGTCACGGCGGCACCAAGGTGCTGAGCGGTAACCTCGGCCGTGCGGTCATGAAAACCTCGGCAGTCCCGGTAGAGAACCAGGTGATCGAAGCGCCGGCGGTGGTGTTCGAGAGCCAGCACGACGTGTTGCCGGCCTTTGAAGCGGGTCTGCTGGACAAAGACTGCGTGGTGGTGGTCCGTCATCAGGGGCCAAAAGCGAACGGGATGCCAGAATTACATAAACTTATGCCGCCACTTGGTGTATTATTGGACCGCCGTTTCAAAATAGCGCTGGTGACCGATGGCCGACTCTCTGGCGCCTCCGGTAAAGTCCCGTCAGCCATCCATGTCACGCCTGAAGCCTATGATGGTGGGTTGCTGGCGAAAGTGCGCGATGGCGATCTTATTCGCGTGAACGGGCAGACGGGGGAACTGACGCTGCTGGTGGACGATGCCGAACTGGCGGCGCGTCAGCCGCATATCCCTGACCTCAGCGCGTCGCGCGTAGGAACCGGTCGGGAGATGTTTGGGGCGCTGCGTGAGAAGCTCTCTGGCGCGGAGCAGGGCGCAACCTGCATCACTTTTTAAGACGATTTAATTTCTAGATCTGGCGAGAGAAAATCCTGATGAAAAACTGGAAAACAACAGCAGAAGCAATCCTCACCTCCGGTCCGGTTGTCCCGGTTATCGTAGTGAAAAAGCTGGAACACGCGGTACCGATGGCGAAAGCGCTGGTCGCGGGCGGCGTGCGCGTCCTGGAAGTGACTCTGCGCACCGAGTGCGCCCTGGAGGCGATCCGCGCGATTGCTAAAGAAGTGCCGGACGCGATTGTCGGCGCGGGCACGGTTACCAACGTCGAGCAGCTGAAAGCGGTAACAGAAGCCGGCGCGCAGTTCGCTATCAGCCCGGGGCTGACCGAATCTCTGCTGAAAGCGGCGACCGAAGACGGCACTATTCCGCTGATCCCGGGGATCAGCACCGTCTCCGAGCTGATGCTGGGCATGCAGTACGGTCTGAAAGAGTTTAAATTTTTCCCGGCGGAAGCCAACGGCGGCGTGAAAGCGCTGCAGGCGATTGCTGGTCCGTTCGGTCACATTCGTTTCTGCCCGACCGGCGGTATCTCCCCGGCCAACTACCGTGATTACCTGGCGCTGAACAGCGTGCTGTGCATCGGTGGTTCCTGGCTGGTGCCGGCCGACGCCCTGGAAGCTGGCGACTACGATCGCATCACCACCCTGGCGCGTGAAGCGGTGGAAGGCGCGAAGTAAACCGCGCCTCAAGGTCAACAACCCGGTCAGCGGCAACGCGACCGGTTTTTTTTATTATTTATCCTTCGACGATAACCGCCGCGGCGGCGGTTTTAGCCCGCGCCACGGCCTCTTCCACTGAATCGGCGACGGCGAGGGTCACCCCCAGACGACGGGTGCCGTCAATCTCCGGCTTGCCGAACAGACGCAGCTGCAGGCCAGCTCCGACGGCCGACTGCAGCTGGCCGAAGCTGACGTTCTGGCTGGTCAGCTGCGGAAGGATCACCGCGGAAGCGGCTGGGCCATACTGGCGGATGGCGCCGACGGGCAGCCCAAGAAAGGCGCGAACGTGCAGAGCGAATTCCGAGAGATCCTGCGAAATAAGCGTCACCATTCCGGTGTCGTGCGGGCGCGGGGAGACTTCGCTGAAGATCACCTCGTCGCCGCAAACGAACAGCTCCACGCCGAACAGGCCATGCCCCCCCAGCGCCAGCACTACCTTACGGGCGATATCCTGAGCGCGTTCAAGGGCCAGGTCGCTCATCTGCTGCGGCTGCCAGGATTCACGATAATCGCCATCTTCCTGACGATGGCCGACCGGGGCGCAGAAATGCACGCCATCGACGGCGCTGACGGTGAGCAGGGTGATTTCAAAGTCGAAATTCACCACCCCTTCGACGATCACCCGCCCGGCGCCGGCGCGGCCGCCCTGCTGGGCGTAGCGCCAGGCTTCGCTGAGCTGGTCAGCCGAGCGGATAAAGCTCTGGCCTTTACCGGAGGAGCTCATCACCGGTTTGACGATGCACGGCAAGCCGATCTCCGCGACCGCCGCGCGGAAGGCGTCTTCACTGTCGGCGAAACGGTAGCTGGAGGTGGGGAGCTGCAGCTCTTCCGCCGCCAGACGGCGAATACCTTCGCGGTTCATGGTGAGCTTCGCTGCCCGCGCCGTGGGGACCACTTTCTGCCCGGCCTGCTCCAGTTCTACCAGGGTATCGGTGGCGATAGCTTCGATCTCCGGCACGATGTAATCAGGTTTTTCCTGTTCGATCAGCGCGAGCAGGCTCTCGCCGTGCAGCATATTGATGACGTGGGCGCGGTGGGCGACCTGCATCGCCGGGGCATCGGGGTAGCGGTCGACGGCGATAGTTTCAATGCCCAGACGCTGACATTCAATGGCGACTTCTTTACCCAGCTCGCCGGAGCCTAACAGCATAACTTTGGTGGCTGCCGGGCGCAGCGCGGTGCCTAATACAGTCATAACTCTCTTCCGCAGTAAAAAAAGATGCGGTCGATTATAAACGAAAACGTTTGCGTCTGTCTTTACGCGCGTGAGTTGAGTCCGGAAGTGAAATTTGTTATACTGTATAAAAATACAGTATCGAGAGGCTGCAGCATGGCGGTTGAAATTAAATATGTGGTGATCCGCGAAGGTGAGGAAAAAATGTCTTTTGCCAGCAAAAAAGAGGCCGACGCTTACGACAAAATGCTCGATCTGGCAGAGGTGCTGAATGACTGGCTGGTAGCATCGTCGCTGGAAATGGACGATGCCCAGCGCGATACCATGGCGATGTGGCTGGCGGAGCGTAAAGAGGCGCTGCAGCATATCCTGCGCGCCGGCAAACTGCCGGAGCAGGATGCGACTGCGCACGATGCGCCCGCGCCGTCAACGGACGCAGAGGCTACCCCGGCGGAAGATGCCGCCGCGCCGGCTGCCAAAACGCGGAAAGCCAAAGCGGCCTGATGGCTGGCGGTCAGCCACTGGCGGGCTGGCGGGCTGGCGGGCTGGCGGGCTGGCGGGCTGGCGGGCTGGCGGGCTGGTCGGTTGGTCGGCTGAACCCGGTACCGCCGCCGCGCGCACCTTTGCGCATCTTTAGCCATATCTAACATTTCCTGACATCGCGTCGTTTAGGCTGATAACAGTGTTTGTCACCTGAGAGGAAAACCATGGCTAACTGGCTAAATCAACTGCAGTCGCTGCTCGGACAGCAGGGCGCGTCGCCGTCCGGCGAATCGTCAAAAGGGAGCGCCCTGCTGCCCGGCGCCATCGGCGGGCTGGCAGGGCTGTTGGTGGCCAGCAAATCGTCACGCAAGCTGCTGGCGAAATATGGCACCAGCGCGCTGCTGGCTGGCGGTGGGGCAGTGGCGGGTACCGTGTTGTGGAACAAGTATCAGCAGAAAATGCGCGCTCAGAACACGCCCGCCCCGACACCAGAGACGGCTGCGGCGCCGGCGGATGTCGATCCGCGCAGCGTGCGGCTGATCACCGCCCTGGTGTTTGCCGCCAAAAGCGATGGGCATATCGACGATCACGAGCGGGCGAGGATTGAAGCCCAGCTTCGGGAAGCCAATATTGACGTTCAGGCGCGGGTGCTGATTGACCAGGCGCTGGCTCAGCCGCTGGATCCGCAGCGTCTCGCCGAGGGCATCGTTGACCCGCAGGAGGCGCTGGAGATCTACTACGTCAGCTGCGCGGTGATCGATATCGACCACTTTATGGAGCGCAGCTATCTCAACGCCCTGGGTGAGGCCCTGGCGTTGCCAAAAGATGTCCGGGCCGACATCGAACAGGATATCCAGTCACAAAAACAGGCGCTAAGCGTTTAAATTATCACGTTTCGCTTGCATCGCCCGCGTCTTTTGCCACCCTTATAGACACGTCATCATTCAGGCGCCACCCTGCGGCCTGAATGCTCTTGTGTCACGAAAAAGCAGCAGAAGAATAACATGCCACCTAAAGCCAAACGGATCCCTCACGCCATGACCTTGCATGGCGATACACGCATCGATAACTATTACTGGCTGCGCGACGATGAACGCGCGCGGCCTGATGTGCTGGAATATCTGCACGCGGAAAACGCCTACGGCAAGCAAGTGATGGATTCGCAGCTCAGCCTGCAGGAGCGTCTGCTGAAAGAGATTATCGACCGCATTCCGCAGCGGGAAGTCTCGGCCCCCTACAGCAAAAACGGCTTTCGCTATCGTCAGGTGTACGAGCCGGGCTGCGAATACGCTATCTACCAGCGCCAGTCGGTGCTGAAAGAGGAGTGGGACGAGTGGGAGATCCTGCTTGATGCCAACCAGCGGGCGGCGAAAAGCGAGTTTTACACCCTGGGCGGGCTGGGCATTGCGCCCAACAACCAGCTGATGGCGGTGGCGGAAGATTATCTCTCCCGCCGCCAGTACGGGCTGCGCTTTTGCGATCTCAGCAACGGCGAGTGGTATCCGGAGACCCTAGAAAATGTCACCTCCGGCTTTGCCTGGAGCAACGATTCACGCTTTGTGTGGTATGTGCGTAAACATCCCACCACACTGCTTCCTTATCAGGTCTGGCGCCACACCGTCGGGACGCCGGCGCAGAGCGACGCGCTGGTCTATGAGGAAAAAGATGAGACCTTCTACGTCAGCGTGCATAAAACCACATCCCAGCAGTTCGTGGTGATCTATCTCTCCAGCGCCACCACCAGCGAAGTGCTGCTGCTCAACGCCGAACTGCCAGACGCCGAACCGGTCTGCTTCCTGCCGCGGCGTAAAGATCATGAATATAGCCTCGATCACTATCAGCACGCTTTTTATCTGCGATCCAACCGGGAGGGGAAGAATTTTGGCCTCTACCGTACCGTGCTGCGCGATGAAGAGCAGTGGACCACGCTGATCCCGCCGCGTCACGACGTAATGCTCGAAGGATTTACCCTGTTTACCGACTGGCTGGTCGTCGAGGAGCGTCAGCGCGGCCTGACCAGTTTGCGGCAGATTAACCGCAGGACCCGGGAGGTGGTAGGGATCGCCTTTGACGATCCGGCCTATGTCACCTGGCTTGCCTATAACCCGGAGCCTGAAACGTCGCGCCTGCGCTACGGCTACTCCTCGATGACCACGCCCGACACCCTGTTTGAGCTGGACATGGATACCGGCGAACGACGGGTGATCAAGCAGCAGGAGGTGAAGGGGCTGGACACCCGCTGCTATCAGAGCGAGCACCTGTGGGTAACCGCCCGTGATGGCGTCGAAGTGCCGGTCTCGCTGGTCTATCATCGCGACCATTTTCGTAAAGGGAGCAATCCGCTGCTGGTCTATGGCTATGGCTCCTATGGCGACAGTATCGATGCCGATTTCAGCGCCAGCCGGCTGAGCCTGCTCAACCGGGGCTTTGTCTACGCTATCGCCCACGTTCGCGGCGGCGGCGAGCTGGGGCAGCAGTGGTATGAGGACGGTAAATTCCTGTGTAAGAAAAATACCTTCAACGACTATCTGGACGTCTGCGACGCGCTGCTGGCCCAGGGGTACGGCGACCCGCGGCTCTGCTATGGCATGGGCGGCAGCGCCGGCGGGATGCTGATGGGGGTGGCCGTTAACGAGCGTCCAGAGCTGTTCCACGGCGTAATAGCTCAGGTGCCGTTCGTCGACGTGGTGACCACCATGCTGGATGAGACCATTCCGCTGACGACCGGCGAATTTGAAGAGTGGGGGAACCCGCAGGATGAAACCTATTACCACTACATGAAAAGCTACAGCCCCTACGACGGCGTGAAGGCGCAGGCGTATCCGCATATGCTGGTGACCACCGGGCTGCACGATTCACAGGTGCAATACTGGGAGCCGGCGAAGTGGGTGGCGAAACTGCGTGAACTGAAAACCGACGATAACCTGCTGCTGCTCTGCACCGATATGGACTCCGGCCATGGCGGAAAATCCGGGCGCTTTAAAAGCTATGAGGGGGTGGCGCTGGAGTACGCCTTTTTCATCGCCCTGGCGCAGGGGACACTGCCGGGGAAAGCGGCAGTGTAGGGGCTATTCCCCGAGGTAATGCTTGAGCGTGAGGCGCAGCTCGGGGCTCATGCGGTCGAGATTGTTGAATAACCAGCGCAGATAGCCTGGATCGTTTTCAGCAATCTCGGCGACGGCTTTACCGCGGTATTTGCCGAAGGTGAAGGTGGTGAGCAGCGCCGGCCGACCGGTGATATCGGCCATTTCGTCAGGCGTCCAGCCGGAAACGTTGATGATATCCAGCAGCAGCGCAGCGGTGATATAACAGTCATACAGCGCCCGGTGGTGATGCAGCCCCGGCGGCGTGGCCACGTTCAGCTTACGTGATTTATAGAGCCCCATATTACTGTATTTGATGCCCGGCCACAGCCGGCGGGCCAGCTTCATGGTACAGATCCACTCGCCATGCATCTCCGGTAACACCCGACGATCGAAACTGGCGTTATGCGCGACATACCACGGGCTGCCATGATAGTGCGGAATAATCTCCTCAATCCACGGCTTATCGGCGACCATCTCTTCGGTAATCCGGTGGATAGCCATCGCCTGCGGGCTGATGGGGCGGTCAGGACGCACCAGATGGCTCATGGGATTGGTGATCTGCCCGTTGACAATGTCGACCGAGGCGACTTCAACGATGCCCCCCTGCAGTCCGCAGGTTTCGGTATCAATGACGCGCAGCATGGCTCGCTCCAGAGCAAAACAATAAGCGTAAAGTAATTGGCTGGGCTTGCCAACCGACGGTGAGGGGGGAAGTAGGCATTATTTCTGTTTCGGCTCCCAGGGCAGGCGGGACAGCGAGACGGAGGCCAGCCGATGGGCGATCAGTCGTTCGCGGAACCAGTCGCGCAGATGGGCGGGCTGTTCACGCTCGACCAAATCAGCGACCACCGGCATATTATACCGCTCTTTAAAGGCGACGCCGGCGGCGGCGAGATCGACGTTGACTTTATCCATCTCATCTTGCGAAATTTTGGCCAGATTTCTTTCCATCATACACTCCACTCTGCTTGTAAACCCGGTCAGGGCCTGACGCCCGGCTCGACTCTGCCATTATACAGGGTTATTCTCTGTGCTACAGACATAACAAAAGGGAATGACGAATATGCGACTTCTTGCTGGACGCGCGATGCGCCTCTCCGTTGCGTTTGCCGGGCTATTAACCGCGACGGGCGCGCTCGCCCACGCTCACCTGCAGCAGCAGATCCCCGCCGCCGGCGCGCAGCTGGCGGCTTCTCCGCAGACGCTGACGCTCAGTTTCTCCGAAGGCATTGAACCCGCGTTCAGCGGGGTGTCCGTCACCGGTCCGCAGCAGCATGCGGTGGCCACCGGCAAACTGACCCGCAGCGCCGACAATCCCACCCAGGTCACCGTGCCTGTGGCGGAAACCTTGCGGCCGGGAGAATACACTGTGGCATGGCATGTAGTTTCAGTGGATGGCCATAAAACCAAAGGGCAATACACCTTTAGCGTGAAGTAAGCGATGCTGACCGGGCTCTATATTACCCTGCGTTTTGGGCATTTTATCGCCCTGATGCTGGCTTTTGGCTGCGTGCTGTATGGCGCCTGGTGGGCGCCGGTGCCGCTGCGACGCGTACTGATGCTGCGCTTCTATCCGCTGTTGCGCCCGCTGCTGCTGATCGGCGCGCTCTCTACCCTGGCGCTGTATCTGCTGCAGGGGGGAATGATGGGCGAGGGCTGGGCGGATGTCTGGCAACCCGCCGTCTGGCAGGCGGTGGCGGGTACCCGCTTCGGCGGGGTGTGGATCTGGCAGATCCTGCTGGCGTGGATCGCCCTCGCCGTGGTGTGGATCCGTCCCCGCCACGGCGCTCGCCAGCTGGTGGCCCTGCTGGCGGCTCAGCTGCTGCTTTCCGCTGGGGTAGGGCATGCCGCCATGCATGATGGTTTACTCGGCGCCCTGCAGCGGACTAATCATGCTATCCACCTCTTCTGCGTTGCCAGCTGGTTCGGCGGCCTGTTGCCCTTTATCTATTGCCTGCGCCTGGCGCAGGGGCGCTGGCGGCAGGCCGCGGTCTATACCATGGCGCGCTTTTCACGCTACGGGCATCTGGCCGTCGCCGGCACCCTTGCCAGCGGGGCGATCAATGCGCTGTTGATCCAGGGAGGATTGATTGGCGCATCGCCCTGGGGACGTCTGCTGTTGATCAAATGTGCGCTGGTGGCCGGGATGGTGGTAATTGCGTTAGTGAACAGGTATGTTCTGGTACCGCGCATGTCGGCAAACGGTTCGCGGGCGGAAAGCCTGATCCTGCGAACCACGCAGGCCGAGATAGGGCTGGGCGCGCTGGCGCTGCTGGCCGTCAGCCTGTTTGCCACCTGGGAACCTTATTGAATTAACTGGCAAAATCATGAAAAAAATTGTTCTGACCATGTTGTTACTGGCAAGCTCCGGCGCTGCTCTGGCGGCGCCGCAAATTATCACCGTGAGCCGCTTTGAGGTAGGAAAGGAGAGCTGGGCGTTCAACCGTGAAGAGGTGATGTTGACCTGTCGTCCGGGCAATGCCCTCTACGCTATCAACCCGAGCACCCTGGTCCAGTATCCGCTCAATGAGGTGGCTGAGCAGCAGGTCAAAGCCGGCAAAACCACTGCCCAGCCGATCTCGGTGATCCAGATCGACGATCCGCAGCACCCTGGGCAAAAAATGAGCCTCGCGCCGTTTATCGAGCGCGCGCAGAAGCTCTGCTAGATTTTCACGCTATCTCGCTGTAATGACATAAAAAAAACCGCCCTTGCCGGACAACGGCAGTGGCGGTTTTTTCGCTAACAGCGCCCTCTTTTCCAGGAATTATTCGGCCACATTGGCCGCAGACTGGAAAAGCTGACGCGTTAAACTATTCTTATAGTGCAAGGCGACTTAGCCTGCATTAATGCCAACTTTTAGCGCACGGCTCTCTCCCAAGAGCCATTTCCCTGGACCGAATACAGGAATCGTATTCGGTCTCTTTTTATCTTAATCTGTCTGCTTTCGCGATGACCAGCGACATCCTGTCAGTCAATCACCAGGCTGGCCTCTGGATGTCCCGTTATAGCACACCGTTTTTAGCATACACAATTCATTTACACACAAATTGCATCCTGCGGAAGAACGATATGGGGAAGGCGGAACCGTAAGCGAGGGGAGAGGAAAAGAAAAACCTGCACCTAAACAGGCCCGGCGTGCAGGTTAACTGGCGGGCCAACATCGGAAGTCTGCTAGTATAGCTATTTGTATGATAAATAGAATAAACAAAACCTTATTGATTTGGCAATTCATGCGATTAGTCGTCCGCGCCCCACTACGTGGCGGGAAATAATATTCAGAGGTGTAGTTTCGGGCAAACAGTATTATTCCGGAACGCTGAAGGTGGGAAATATCTGACTCTCCAGATAGCAGAGTAAAAGCCAAATTTCATCGCTGAAAATAAACCATATGCTGCCCAGCAGCACGACCGCCAGAATAATCAGCAGAAAAATTTCGGTTTTACTCATCATGCTAACGACTATCCAATGGCCTGCGGGACCATGATAGTAGCGAAATAAGAACATAATAAGCAAACGCTGCGTAACGGGGCGGGTTCGCTGGTCGCGAAATTTACATGCCCGGCAGCGGCTGCGTCAATATTGCCACCTGCTCCGCCAGCTGATCCAGCAGCTGGAATCGACGTCGGTATTCGGCCCGTTTTTTACTGGCGATGCTCTCCAGCGGTTTTCTTTCCAGACGCAGCGGTAGCTGCCAGCGCCAGAGGCTTTCCGGCTTGCCGTCGATGGATTGCCAGAACTCGTCATAGCTGGCGTGGAAATGGCGCCCCTTGCTCAGGCGATAGCGCAGGGCGCGGAACACATGGCCGTTATCGCTGACGCCGTAAATCGCCGCGATATGGCTGCGAGCGGCCAGCAGCCAGATAAACTCCAGCAGCAGGCGCTTCGGGAACAGACCGTAGCAGGCGCGGGTCGCCTGCTTGATTACCTCATGAGAAACGTGGCGTCGCGGTCCCTGTAAACCGCCGATGACCAGCTGCCAGGCGTCGCCCTCCCGGGTCACGCTGAAGGTCGCGCTGGCCAGCAGGGTATGGTCGCTGTCGCGCAGCCATAGGGTGGTTTCACCCTCACGCTCGGCTTTCCCGGCCGAAGAGGCCGAGAGGGTAAACTGGCGTTCATCCTTTCCATTGAGCGTCAGCAACGGGACCTCGCACACCGCGGTCATGGCATGCGCCAGCCGTGACCCGCGCAGGGTATCGACATAGCGATAATGGCTTATGACCGCCATCGCCCGCTGCCAGGCGTTGAGATCGCGCGTCAAATATTGACGGTGCACTTTCCCCGGCAGCGTCGCCTGCGCCGTCAGCAGCTGGTTAAAATCGTCACGAGCGCTCAGCGCCTCCAGCATCGCTTTGGTAGGGCTATAAAATAACGCCGTGCGCAGCAGAAACTTAAAGCGGTAATTTTTCTGCCGCCAGATAGGTGCGGGTGTTAATCTGCCCATCACCAGATCGGCAATGAGATGCGAGCGCGGCGTAAGCACGCTGGATGAATGCAGGCTATTGTCTGTCACGATAAACACCTCGTTGTTATTTCCTGCTATTTTAAAGCGAGGCACTGATAAGCTTAATGCTCTGGCCGACTATATTTGCGGTTTGTTTAAAATCGATTGAGGTGTAAATAAAAAACAGCGGCTGTAAGCTGGAATTACCTATAATTACGGCAGAGAGGTAATTATATGTATCAGCGTATTAATGGCAGCGACTGGCGTAATATCTGGCTGATGGGCGATCTGCATGGCTGCTTTGCGCTGCTGATGGAGCGCCTGCGCCGGCTGCGCTTTGATCCCTGGGCCGATCTGCTGATCTCGGTTGGCGATCTGATCGATCGCGGGCCGCAAAGCGCTGACTGTCTCGGCCTGTTGCGCAGCCGCTGGTTCAGGGCCGTGCGCGGGAATCATGAGCAGATGGCGCTGGAGGCGCTGGAGAGCGGAGATATGACGCTCTGGCAGATGAACGGCGGCGACTGGTACGCCCGGAGCAACGTGCGGCAGCGGGCTGACGTCGATCGGCTGCTGGCGCGCTGCCAGCGGCTGCCGTTGATTATTGAAGTGGAGTGCGCAAAGGCGCGGCATGTGATCGCCCATGCCGATTACCCGGCGCCGGTCTATCGCTGGCAGCAGCCGGTGGATCCCCAGCGGGTCCTGTGGAGCCGCCATCGTCTGAGTGAACATCTGGCGGGGCGTCATGGCGCTATCGCCGGGGCTGACCATTTCTGGTTTGGCCATACGCCGCTTCGCGCGCGTTGTGACTACGACAATCAACACTATATTGACACCGGCGCCGTGTTCGGCGGCACGCTGACCCTGGTGGCGCTGCAGTCGGCAGGCTAAAAGTCACTGTATTCGCTGGCGGGTTGCCAGAAGCCGTCAATAAAATCTTCTATCGGGTAGCAGCCGCCGTGGCGGATCCGCTGATCTTCCATCGCCACCAGGCACTGCGTTTCCTCGCGGTAGACGTCAACCACGATGTCCTCGCAGCCGCCATCCAGATAGCAAATAAACAACACTAAGGCAAACATCCTGGCCTCATGTCCGGGGGCACATACTCTTTAGTGTAGGGGATGACGGCGGGACGGGGAAATAAATAACCCGTCTCAGGCGACGGGTTCATTGGTGTCAGGCAAGGCGCATGACCCAGGCATCGGACTGGCGGTCGTAATGTTTACGGTAGAGGACGGAATGTTCACCATTGAGAATCGCGGGAACGCTGGTATCGGCATCCCAGGCGTCAAGCTGCATACATAAATCTGGATCGGATTTGCAGGGAATGCTTAACGTTCGCTCACCCTGATGTTCACCATGCAGTTCGGCATCGTCTATCTCAAACGCGCCGATGCGGACATTGGTTTTACTCATCGCTTCACCCCATTTTTCAGCTGAGTTGTGGTACGACCAGTTGCGGCCGTCATTTTTCAGCGTAGTCAATGGGGGGAAAACCGCCAGTCAAAAAGTGCGTATTTTTTGCGCGGTGTCACACCTTGCCGGCAAAAAGTTTCCCATCGCGTACCAGCTCGCGCGGATAACTGTTCTTCAGACGGGAGCCGACGCGCTTGGCCAGGCCCAGCGGCACGCCCTGGAAGGTCACAATGGCTTCGTCCTGCGCTGGCGGGGTTTGTGGATAGACATCGCGTCCGCGATACCACGCTTCCGCCTCCTCCAGCGTCAGCTCGAAGGCGCGCTGCGGCGCGGCAAAGGCAATAACCGCCTCATGCTGCCAGCGATAACCCTTATTGTGCAGCTCCGCCAGGCGCACGCCAATGCGCGAAAACCGCACCCGACCAAACAGAGGCTCCATAGACTGCGGAAACAGCCATAGCTCTTTATCTCGTTGCCACAGCGTGTGGCTCGCGTCCCATTCCAGGCCGGCAGCGCGTGCGGCGGCGGTCGCCGCGGCGGCTTCCCGGCCCTTCAGCGGGACAAACGGGAACTTGCCGACCTTATAGCCCGGCGCCGGGAGCGGATCGATCGCCGCAGTCTTGCGCAGGCGAGCGACAAAGAAGCCTTCACAATCGTAGATCTGCGGGAAGACATGCAGAAATCCCTCCGCGGTTAGGGCATCGGCCGCGCCGGGAAACAGCGCTCCCAGCGGCTGGATCTCTACCGCCTGCGGGTAACGGGACAGCAGCCAGTGAATGATTGACTGATTTTCTTCGCGGTTCAGGGTGCAGGTCGAATAGACCAGCGTCCCGCCAGGGCGCAGGGCATGGAAAGCGCTGTCGATAAGTTCGCGCTGGGTGGCAGCGATGTCGAGGTTGCTCTCCGGCGACCAGTTTTTCAGCGCGTCCGCATCTTTGCGTACCACCCCTTCGCCGGAGCAGGGGGCATCAAGCAGAATGGCGTCGAAGGCTTCGGGCAATGCCGCGCCAAACACCCGGCCGTCGAAATGGGTCAGGGCGACGTTGCTGATGCCGCAGCGGCTGATGTTGGCATGCAGCACTTTCACCCGGCTGGCGGAGAACTCATTCGCCAGGATGCCGCCCGCATTGCCCATCCGGGCGGCGATCTGGGTGGTTTTCGACCCCGGGGCGGCGGCAACGTCCATGACCCGTTCAGGCTGCGGGTTGTCGGCGAACAGGGCGGCGACCGGCAGCATTGAGCTTGCTTCCTGAATATAGAACAGCCCGCTGAGGTGTTCGGCAGTGCTGCCCAGCGGCAGCGCATCGTCGTCCCGTTCGATCCAGAATCCCTCCTCACACCAGGGGACCGGCGTCAGCTGCCAGCCATAGGGCGCGACCAGAGAGAGGAAATCATCGACGCTAATTTTCAGCGTATTGATGCGAATACTACGGCGTAGCGGGCGCTGACAGGCGGCGATAAAGTCGTCGAAAGAGAGGTGCGCCGGCATCGCCGCGCGCATTTGAGCGAGAAACGCTTCAGGGAAATAGACAGTATTTTCGGCCACGGGCAGCGCACCACAGAAAAAAAGGGTGCGCAGTTTAGCACAAACGCCCCGGTGCAGGACACCGGGGCGTGCGGTTTGTCGTCTGCCCGCCTCCGGCGTTTGCCGGGGCGGGAGAAGGGGAGGCGAGGATTACTGCGGCAGGGCGGTGCCCCACTCCCGCCACTCTTTCGGCTCGCTCTCCAGCAGCAGGAAGTGCTTGCCGTCCTGGGCTTTCGGCGCCAGCGGCGTACCCGGCGGCGTGGCAAAGGCGATCCCGCCGCGGATAAACTGATTGAAGGTCCCGGTTTTCACCACGCCGCCAACCAGGCCGAAGTCGAGGCTGTAACCTGAGGCCAGCCAGAACACCGAGTTATTGCGCACCAGGTACTGGTAGCGCTTGCTGATGCGCATCTTAACCATGACCCGGTCAGACATCGATCCCAGCGACAGACCGGTCACCGTCCCGACTTCCAGGCCGCGGAATAGCACCGGCGTACCGATGCCAAGCGATCCGGCCTCCGGCGCTTCCACCACGATATTCAGACCGTCGATATAGCGCGAGTCGCTGATCGTCGTATCCTGAATCTCAAAGTCGCGACGCGCCGGGCCGCGTCCGGGCTCAACGTTAATATAGGACTGGAACAGGGTATCGAGATGCTCCACGCCTGCTGCGGAGATCTGCGGGGTGATCACCGAAAAGCGAGTCCCGGCGCGGGCAAACGTGCCGACGTATTCCGGGTAAAGCACGGCTTTCGCCTGCACCTCGTTTTTGGCGGTGATCAGCTCCAGGGACTGGATCTGACCGATATCAATGCCGAGATAGCGAATCGGCATCCCGGCCGCCATCTTCCCGGCGTCAAACGCGTGCAGGGTGATCTGGCCGCCCACGGCGCGCGCCGCCGTTTCAGAAGCGTAAAGGATGCGTTTATTATTCAGCCGCGCGTTGGCGCTGCTGCCGTTGAGGTTATCGAAACTGATCGCTCCTTTAATGGCGCGGGCCAGCGGCGAGGCCTGAACGGTGAGCCCGTTGCCGTCAAGTTTGACCTTCGCACCCCCTTCCGCCCAGAAGACGCTGTTGTTTGTCAGCAGGTAGCGGTACTCCGGCTTGATATGCAGATCGATATCGAAAGCGTCTTTGCGCGGTTTGACGGCGATGATCTCGCCGACGGCGAATTTACGATACAGCACCACCGAGCCAGCCTGAACGTCAGGCAGCGTCTCAGCGGAGAGGCTCAGGGTGGTGGTCGGCACTTCGCTCAGGCTGTTTTCCTGCGCCTTTTCGAGGTTGGCATACAGCGGATAGCTGCTCTGCATTTCGCCTTTTTCACCCGGGATCACCCGGATCCCGCCGTTCACCCATTCGCTGGCGCTGGCGCCCAGCACCTGCACGCCATCGAGCCCCACTTTGACGTCCAGACGACTGTTCACCACAAACTTGCTGTCGCCGCGAATCAGATCGCGGTATTCCGGGGCAATCGCCACCTGGAAGGTCACCCCTTTGGCCGTCAGCTTGCGCTCCAGCACCTGGCCGACTTTCACCCCGTGCAGCACCAGCGGCTGGCCGCCGTCGATCCCGTAGCTCTCCGGCGCCGAAAGGGTGACGGTGGCGACATTGGGCTCCTCCAGCAGCGCTTTATCCGCTGGCATGACGGAGAAGTGATTACGCGGTTCGCCTTCGCCGGGCACCAGCTCAAAGGTATTGCCGGTGAGCAGGGCGCTGACGCTGGGGTTATCAAGGGAGATCTTCGGCTTCTTCATCTGAATCAGCGTTTTCTCCCGCAGCAGGGTCACCACGCTCGGGTCGACGGTCATCTCGCCCGTGACTTTGCCGCCAGGGTTAAGATTCAGTTTGCTTAACTGGCCCACTTCCAGCCCCTGATACATCAGCGGCGTCGAGCCCGCTTTCAGGCCGTCGCCGTCCGGCAGGTCGAGGGTCACCACCACCCCGCGCTGACTGTGCGCCAGGTCTTCGTACAGATGATAGTCATCGTTTTGCGACGCGACCTGCGAATCGGCAGGGGAGTCAAAGGCGATGGCGCCGTTCACCAGCGCGGAAAGGTTCTCCAGCTGCACTTTGGCCCCGCTCAGGCCGACGTCGGCTTTGATCCCGGAGACGTTCCAGAAACGGCTGCCTTTTTTCACCAGGTTGGTAAACCGGCGCTCGATCAGCACATCAATGGTGACCCCCTGGTTATTGTCATTCAGCGTGAAGTCATACACGCGCCCGACCGGGATCTTACGGAAGTAGACTAGCGAGCCGCTGCTCAGAGAGCCAAGGTCGGGCGCCTGCAGGTGGATCATCAGCTCGCCGTTGTTGATGCGGTATTTGGGCTGGGTGTCGAGGGCGACGAAGTGATCTTCGGGTTCGCCCTTGCCCGGCATCATGCCGATGTAGTTCCCACCCACCAGGGCATCCAGTCCTGACACGCCGGCCAGAGAGGCTTTCGGCGTCACCAGCCAGAACTGCGTATCTTTGCGCAGCGCCTCTTTCATATCGCGTTTGATGCTGGCGGAAACTTCAATTTTACTCAGGTCTTTACTGAGACTAATGTCCTGGACGGTACCGACTTCCACCCCCTGATAGCGGATAGGCGTCCGCCCCGGCACGATGCCGTTAGCAGACTGGAAATCGATAGTGATCGTCGATCCACGGTCGTCAAAGCTGGTCCAGATGAGCCAGGCGGCAATCAGCAGCGCGATGACCGGCAGCAGCCAGAATGGCGAGATACGACGTTTGGTTTTTATTCTGGCTTCAGTCTGCGAAGCGGGCGTTTCCTGACTCATGTGCGTCCCAAAGTAAGCGGCTGTCCAGCCATTCAACTGCAAGAATAGTTAAAATTACCGCGCCACCGAAGTAAACCGCGGCCGGCCCCATCGTAAAGGCGAGGAGCTGATCGCGATTGATTAGCGACATGGTGAGTGAGATAACAAACAGATCCAGCATCGACCAGCGGCCAATCCAGGTTATCAGCCGCAGCAGCAGGATGCGGGTGCGCAGCCCCTGCTCGCATTTGAATTGTATGCTGAGCAGCAGGGTAAATAACACTATAACTTTGGTGAATGGCACCAAAATACTGGCGATAAACACCACGCCGGCGATGGCGATATTGCTGCTGGCGAGGGAGATGATCCCGGAGAGGATGGTGTCTTCCTGGCGCGCGCCGTTAACGTAAATGATGGAGATCGGCAGCAGGTTGGCCGGTAAGAGCAAAATCAGCGAGGCAATCAGCGCCGCCCAGCTGCGCTGCAGGCTCTGCGGTCGGCGATGGTGCAGCGGCGTGTGGCAGCGCCGGCAGCGGCCGCGGGCGTCGCGGTAGCCGGTGTAGTGGCAGCCGGTGCACACCTGCAGATTGTTATCGGCGCGGGTCGCCGGCCGTTCGGGATAGAATCGCTCCCACAGCTCTTCGACGTTCATATGGATAAGCGTCAGGATGCTCAGCAGCGTCAGGGAGATAAATGCCACGAGGCCGATGCCGGGCTGCAGAAAGGCGTAATCCTGCACCTTGATGGAGGCGACGCCGATGCCCACCAGATAGA
Organism: Klebsiella sp. JB_Kp042; assembly: GCF_040065275.1. Classification (NCBI taxonomy): domain Bacteria; kingdom Pseudomonadati; phylum Pseudomonadota; class Gammaproteobacteria; order Enterobacterales; family Enterobacteriaceae; genus Klebsiella; species Klebsiella sp. JB_Kp042. The sequence goes on along the minus strand of NZ_JBEAJL010000117.1, from coordinate 95,009 downwards.
TATCCAGCATGACCCACTCCTTGAGCTTACCGAGCATAAGCAGCACCGGACGCAGGTTCATCCCCAGCACGTTGCCCAGCCACAGATAGCTAATCGAAACCACCAGCAGCACCGGGGCGACCACCGCGCAAAACAGCACCATCGCGGCGGTAAGCGGGTCGCCCTGCGCGGTCATCTGCCAAATTCCATGCAGGACGTTGGCGTCAATGCGAACCCCCAGCAGGTGAAGACGCAGCAGGGGTTCGGACCAGGCAAAGGGCATTAACAGCAGCATCGCCAGGGCCATGCTGCCCAGACGGGTCAACGACCAGTCGCGGCCATCGCGCACCTTCGCGTTACAGCGCGGACACCAGGCGCTTTGGTTGCGTTTAAGCACCGGTAAGCGAAAGAGCATGTCACACTGCGTACAGCGCTGATAATGCGCATAGGGAAGCGGTGTGCTCACGGCATGCACGACCATCTTATTCGCAGGCTTAAGGGTGGATGTTTTTATCGGCATTTAATACGTACAGGAATGAATGTATCCCACTATCTTAACCTATGAATGAATTCATCTTGAGCCCAAGCGCATTTAATGCTTATTTTAGTAGGCTGTACGTATCAGGCAGTAAGACAACCAAGTGAAGATATAATGAGCAAAACAGAATTTTACGCGGATTTGAACCGCGATTTCCAGGCATTAATGGCAGGTGAAACCAGTTTCCTGGCGATGATCGCCAATACCAGCGCGCTGCTGTTTGAACGACTGAGCGAGGTCAACTGGGCCGGTTTTTATCTTCTGGAAGGCGATACCCTGGTGCTGGGGCCGTTCCAGGGCAAACTGGCCTGCGTGCGGATCCCGGTCGGGCGCGGCGTATGCGGCGCGGCAGTGGCGCAAGCCCAGGTGCAGCGCGTCGAGGACGTCCACGCGTTTGACGGCCACATCGCCTGCGATGCCGCCAGTAATTCGGAAATTGTCTTCCCCCTGCGCGTGAACGACCAGATTATCGGCGTGCTGGATATCGACAGTCCGGCTTACGGCCGCTTCACTGCTGAAGATGAGCAGGGGTTGCGCACGCTGGTCGAGCATCTGGAAAAACTCATCGCGGCCACTGATTATCAAAAAATCTTTACCCGTGTCGTGGGATAATCAACGGATAACGTAGCATTTAGCGAGGACGTCATTATAATGTCGCCTGTTCATGCCTGCGGCTTGTTGGCTACGTCCGTTGTAATCAGGAAATTTCATGGAAAATCAACCTAAGTTGAATAGCAGTAAAGAAGTTATCGCCTTTCTGGCCGAACGTTTCCCTCAGTGCTTCAGCGCTGAAGGCGAAGCGCGCCCCCTGAAAATCGGAATTTTTCAGGATCTCGTTGAGCGAGTGGGTGGTGAGATGAATCTCAGCAAAACCCAGCTTCGCGCTGCATTACGTCTCTATACCTCGAGCTGGCGCTATCTCTACGGCGTAAAAGCCGGCGCTATCCGCGTTGACCTGGACGGCAACCCGTGCGGCGAACTGGAAGAGCAGCACATTGCCCATGCGCGTCAGCAGCTGGAAGAAGCGAAAGCTCGCGTTCAGGCGCAGCGCGCTGCCCAGCAGGCGAAAAAACGCGAAGCCGCTGCCGCTGCAGGCCAGCCGGATGAAGGCGTTCGCCGCGAGCGTAAACCGCGTCCTCAGCAGCCGCGTCGTAAAGAGGGTGCTGAACAGCGTAAACCGCGTCCTGTTGCAGCCAAAGCTCCGCGTGAAGAGCGTCTTACTCCGGTATCGGATGTTTCCGTTCTGACCGTCGGCCAGGCGCTGAAGGTAAAAGCAGGCAATAACGCAATGGACGCCACCGTTGTGGAAATCACCAAAGATGGCGTTCGTGTACAGCTGACTTCTGGTATGTCAATGATTGTACGCGCAGAACACCTGGTGTTCTGAAACGGAGGCCGGGCCAGGCATGAACACATTTTTTAAAATCACCGCGCTTGCGGGCCTGCTGGCAATAGCAGGCCATGCGTTCGCTGTTGATGAAATAACCCGTGCAGATCAAATCCCCGTGCTGAAAGAAGAGCCGCAGCACGCGACGGTGAGCGAGCGCGTGACATCGCGCTTTACCCGCTCTCACTACCGTCAGTTCGATCTCGACAACGCCTTCTCGGCAAAGATTTTTGACCGTTATCTGAACCTGCTGGATTACAGCCATAATGTGCTGCTGGCCAGCGATGTGGCGAAGTTCGCGGCGAAAAAAGACCAAATCGGCGACGAACTGCGCACCGGGAAACTGGACGTCTTCTATGACCTCTACAACCTGGCGCAGCAGCGCCGCTTCGAGCGCTATCAGTATGCGCTGAAGGTGCTGGAACGTCCGATGGACTTTACCGGCAACGATAATTTCAACCTTGACCGCTCCAAAGCGCCGTGGCCGAAAGACGAGGCCGAGCTGAACAAGCTGTGGGACGCCAAGGTGAAATTTGACCAGTTAAGCCTGAAGCTGGCGGGGAAAGACGATAAAGAGATCCGCGACACCTTAACCCGTCGCTATAAGTTCGCTATCCGTCGTCTGGCGCAAACCAACAGCGAAGATGTCTTCTCGCTGGCGATGACCGCCTTCGCCCGCGAAATCGACCCGCACACCAACTATCTGTCGCCGCGCAATACCGAGCAGTTCAACACCGAGATGAGTCTCTCACTCGAAGGGATCGGCGCTGTGCTGCAGATGGATGATGACTACACGGTCATTAATTCGCTGGTGGCGGGTGGTCCGGCTGCGAAGAGCAAAGCGATCAGCGTCGGCGACCGCATTGTCGGCGTCGGCCAGACCGGGAAGTCGATGGTCGATGTGATTGGCTGGCGTCTGGATGACGTCGTGGCGCTGATTAAAGGGCCGAAAGGCAGCAAGGTTCGCCTTGAGATCCTGCCGGCCGGCAAAGGGGCCAAGACGCGTATCGTCACCCTGACCCGCGAACGTATCCGTCTGGAAGACCGCGCGGTGAAGATGTCGGTGAAAACCGTCGGTAAAGAAAAAGTCGGCGTGCTGGATATCCCGGGCTTTTACGTCGGCCTGACCGATGACGTGAAAGTGCAGCTGCAGAAGCTGGAAAAACAGAACGTCAGCAGCGTGGTTATCGATCTGCGCAGCAACGGCGGCGGGGCGCTGACCGAAGCGGTATCGCTCTCGGGGCTGTTTATTCCGTCCGGCCCGGTGGTGCAGGTGCGGGATAACAATGGCAAGGTGCGCGAAGACAGCGATAACGATGGCGTAGTCTATTACAAAGGGCCGCTGGTGGTGCTGGTTGACCGCTTTAGCGCCTCAGCGTCTGAGATCTTTGCCGCCGCAATGCAGGATTATGGCCGCGCGCTGATCGTTGGCGAGCCGACCTTCGGTAAAGGTACCGTACAGCAGTATCGCTCGTTGAATCGTATCTACGATCAGATGCTGCGTCCGGACTGGCCGGCGTTAGGTTCCGTTCAGTACACCATCCAGAAGTTCTACCGCATTAACGGCGGCAGTACTCAGCGCAAAGGCGTAACGCCGGATATCATGATGCCAACCGGAAATGAAGATCGCGAAACCGGCGAGCAGTATGAAGACAACGCGCTGCCGTGGGATAGCATCAACGCGGCCACCTACGTGAGGTCCGGGGACCTCGCCCCGTTTGGACCGGAACTGCTCAAGCGCCACGACGAGCGTATTGCCCAGGATCCTGAGTTCCAGTACATCATGAAGGATATTGCCCGTTATAACGCGATGAAGGACAAACGTAACATCGTCTCTCTGAACTACGCGCAGCGTGAAAAAGAGAACGAAGAGGATGATGCGATTCGTCTGGCGCGGATTAACGATCGCCTGAAACGCGAAGGCAAACCGCCGCTGAAAAAACTGGACGATCTGCCGAAGGATTACCAGGAGCCGGATCCGTATCTTGATGAAACGGTCCATATCGCGGTAGACCTGGCGCATCTCGAAAAAGCGCGCCCGGCGGTGGAACCGCCGGCCAGCCAATAAGTCGCCAACGGGCACCCTGAGAGGTGCCCGTTTTTTTTTGCGCCTGGTCATCGCCATTCAGCTCAGCTAACAAAATGTCAACCTGCTCTGCCGCTGTCAGCAAGATGCTACAAAATGTAAAGTTGTGTTTTTATCGTGACTTAGCGGGGGCTGATGGTTGAAAATTGCAGCCTGACCCATACGATGTGGGTAATCGCATAGTGCGTTTTGTTAAATTGAGGTAAAAAGAAAATTATGATGCGAATCGCGCTTTTCCTGCTGACGAACCTGGCAGTGATGGTCGTGTTCGGGCTGGTGTTAAGCCTCACGGGGATCCAATCCAGCAGCATGACCGGTCTGTTGATTATGGCCCTGCTGTTCGGCTTCGGTGGTTCTATCGTTTCGCTGATGATGTCGAAATGGATGGCGCTGAAGTCTGTGGGTGGGGAAGTGATCGAGCAGCCGCGCAACGAAACGGAACGCTGGCTGATGAACACCGTTGCACAGCAGGCGCAGCAGGCGGGCATTGCCATGCCGCAGGTGGCTATCTATCACGCCCCTGACATCAACGCCTTCGCTACCGGCGCGCGTCGTGACGCCTCGCTGGTCGCCGTCAGTACCGGGCTGTTGCAAAACATGAGCCGTGATGAAGCGGAAGCGGTCATCGCCCATGAAATCAGCCACATCGCCAATGGCGATATGGTCACCATGACGCTGATCCAGGGGGTGGTAAACACCTTCGTTATCTTTATCTCCCGCGTTATCGCGCAGATTGCGGCCGGCTTCCTCGGCGGCAACCGGGAAGATGAAGGCGAGAGCAGCAATGGCAACCCGCTGATCTACTTCGCTGTCGCCACGGTGCTGGAGCTGGTGTTCGGTATTCTGGCCAGCATTATCACCATGTGGTTCTCTCGTCATCGCGAGTTCCATGCTGATGCCGGCTCGGCGCGCCTGGTGGGCCGCGAGAAGATGATTGCCGCCCTGCAGCGTCTGAAAACCAGCTATGAGCCGCAGGAAGCCAGCAGCATGATGGCGTTCTGCATTAATGGTAAAGCGAAATCCATGAGCGAGCTGTTTATGACCCACCCGCCGCTGGACAAGCGTATTGAAGCCCTGCGTAGCGGTGAATATCTGAAATAGTCCGTCATCTGACGCTGAAAATAAAAATCCGCAGCCCGAAGGCTGCGGATTTTTTTTGTCCTTCATCGTCAGGCTGCGCGCGGCTGGGTGACGCGCAGACCGCTAATCAGCGCCGCGACGGTCGCCAGGATGCCGGCCAGCAGCAGGGCGGTGTGGGTGCCGCTGTTGCCGAGCAGGTTGAACAGCAGGGCCACCAGCGCGGCGCCGGTGCTCTGGCCGAGCAGGCGAGCGGTGCCCAGCATGCCGCTGGCGCCGCCGCTGCGATGGCTCGGCGCCGAGGCGACAATGGTGTGGTTGTTGGGCGACTGGAACAGCCCGAAGCCGGCGCCGCACAGCGCCATACGCCAGATAATATCCAGATCGGTGGGCGACGCCGGAAGCAGCGCCAGACCGAACAGGCCGCAGGCCATAACCAGCAGCCCAATGGCCCCCAGCAGCCCCGCATGGCATTTCTCGATTAAATAGCCGGCCAGCGGCGCCATCACCATCGTCGCCAGCGGCCACGGCGTCAGCAGCAGGCCGGTTTCCACTTCGCTGCGCCCCATCATCGTCTGCAGGAAGAAAGGCAGAGAGACCATCGCCAGCATCTGTGCACAGAAGGAGCAGATGGAGGTGCAGATTGAGAGGGAGAAGAGCGGGATGCGCAGCAGATCGACCGGCAGCAGCGGGACGGGCATCGTGAGCTGACGGCGAACGAAGAAAAAGCCTACCACCAGCATAGCGGCGACCTCCGCCAGCACCAGCTGCGTGGACTGACCCTGGGCGAAACCGCTCAGGGCGGTGATCAACAGCCCGAAGGTCAGCGCGTTCATGATGGCGCTCGGCAAATCGAAGCGGACGATTTTGCTGCGCGCGCTGTTGGGCGGCAGAAAGCGCATGGCCAGGACAAAGGCGACGATGCCGAGAGGCACGTTAATTAAAAACAGCCATTGCCATGAGGCGAGGGAGAGGATGGCGGCGGCGATCGTCGGGCCTGCCGCCGAAGAGACGGCGACGACAAAGGAGTTGATACCCATGCCGCGACCGAGAAAGCGCTGAGGATAAATCAGGCGGATCAACGCCGTGTTTACGCTCATCAGCGCAGCGCCGCCCAGTCCCTGGGCGACGCGGGCGAAGGTCAGCATTTCGAGGCTGCGCGACAGGGCGCAGGCCAGCGAGGTAAAGATAAACACCACCAGGCCTATCTTATAGATACGGCGATAGCCGACCATGTCGCCGAGGAAAGAGAGCGGCAGCAGGGCGATAACAATGGCGATTTGGTAGGCGTTAACGATCCAGATTGAAGCCGCCGGCGAGGCGTTAAGATCGCTGGCGATGGTTGGCAGCGCGACGTTGGCGATAGCCCCGTCGAGCACGGCCATGGTCAGCCCAAGCACAATGGTCAGAATGGCGCCATAGCGTTGCGGCAGCGGCACGCCATCGGATGAATTTTTATCCATGGTGAATATAAGTCTTAAATGAAACGGTTTTTTGAATGATGAGTTTAGCATTGATTATTCCGCAGTATGTCGCAGATTTGTAACGAAGTGGCAGAAGAATGATTGCGGCGCAGAGGCGGCGAATTTATAATAAAAACCGGTTCTAAATTTTATAAAACAGTTACGACGAGGTGATAAATGGCAGGTGCAGATTTGGATAAACAGCCAGATTCTGTCTCTTCGGTATTGAAGGTTTTCGGCATCCTGCAGGCGCTGGGTGAAGAGCGTGAAATTGGCATTACCGAACTGTCCCAGCGCGTCATGATGTCGAAAAGCACCGTTTATCGCTTTTTACAGACCATGAAATCACTGGGCTATGTGGCGCAGGAGGGAGAGTCTGAGAAATACTCCCTCACGCTCAAACTGTTCGAGCTGGGCGCGCGCGCGCTGCAGAACGTCGATCTGGTGCGCAGCGCCGATATTCAGATGCGGGAACTCTCCCGCCTGACGAAAGAGACGATTCATCTCGGCGCGCTGGATGAAGACAGTATTGTTTACATTCACAAGATTGATTCAATGTATAACCTGCGGATGTACTCGCGTATCGGCCGTCGCAACCCGCTGTACAGCACCGCGATTGGCAAGGTTCTGCTGGCGTGGCGCGATCGGAGCGAAGTGGAGCAGATCCTTGACGGCGTGGAGTATAAACGCAGCACCGAGCGGACCATCACCAGTACCGCTGAGTTGCTGAAGGTGCTGGATGGCGTTCGCGAGCAGGGGTATGGCGAAGATAACGAAGAGCAGGAAGAGGGGCTACGCTGCATCGGGGTGCCGGTATTCGACCGTTTCGGCGTGGTCATCGCCGGGCTGAGTATCTCTTTCCCGACCTTACGTTTCTCTGAAGAACGTTTGCATGAATATGTGGCGATGCTGCACCAGGCGGCGAGCAAGATTTCTGAGCAGATGGGATATAACGACTACCCCTTCTGACACGGCGCTGAAGCATTCGGCGACCGCGGCGCTATCGTCGCGGTCGCCGGTTCGATCTTAGCCGTTATCGACGACGGTTGCGCTTTTACGCAGCAGCGGGCAGCTGCTGACGCCGATCACGCCGCTATTGGAATGCACATAAAGTGCGGTACTGACCCCACGGGCGGTGAGATATTGACACTTCAGGCCCAGACCGCCGACGTTTTCTTCACTGTGGAATAATACCCCGTAGCCGCTTAATAATACGCCAATCCATAAGATAGCCACTACGACAATAGTACGAATGATTAATCGCATTGATGCCTCATTATTTGTAAGATCCTTGCCGTGATTTTGACACGAACACGTTTTGAAACAAGTCGATGATTCCTAAACTTGCCTTTCGTATTACAGTTAGCCGCGGTTTAAGAAGGCCGTGTTATCCTGGCGACATAAAGTACTGATGCGGAGAGTGGAGTGAAAAAATTACGGTGGGTTTTACTGATAGTCATCATAGCAGGCTGCCTGTTGCTGTGGACTCAGATGCTTAACGTAATGTGCGACCAGGATGTTCAGTTTTTCAGCGGCATTTGCACTATCAATAAATTTATCCCGTGGTAAGACATTTTTCTGACGACTGATTTCCTTCTGCGCCGCGGGTGGTAGAATGAACGCCTTCTCTTTGAGGTGGTGAAATGAGTGAGTTACTAAATCCTGGGATCTTAAATCTGGCATCGCTGGCCGTGTCTGTGGCGTTGCTGCTTGTCGGTCTGTTGTTATGGTTCTTCGTCAACCGCGCCAGCTCGCGGGCGAATGAGCAGATAGAACTGCTGCAGGCGCTGTTGGATCAGCAAAAGCGGCAGAATGCGCTGCTACGTCGCCTGTGCGAAGCCAGTGCGCCGGAAAAAGAGGACGTGGCTGAGCCGACCGTCGCCGGTAAGGCGAAAGGGGAGGACGAGTTTATCCGCCTGGTGGCAGAGCGCTAAGTACCTCGACAGGTGTGCATCATAAGATGCGCACCTGCATGATAGCGGTCGGTAATATCTTATTCTTATTCCATTATTCCATTATTCCTTTCTCAATGTACTATCCTCTTTTTTACACGCTGTAAATAAAGTGATCCCCGCCGCGTTTATTGTTGGATAACGTGACGCTGTCATCTTTTTTTCATTAATAAGGTGCAGAATTAGCACTATTTTTAGCGTGACGACTAACAGGTTTTATTATCACTACACTGGCGTGGCTTTAGCGATTTTTCGTCTGGGGTTATAACGAATTTTGCGCATCAATATTCATCACGGCCCGCCAGTCGCCTGTATACTGGCAGTTCGTATACGGACATACCTGGACGAAGCGAAGTTGTTGAGCTATGGTAAAAAAGTTGCCGTTACCGGGCTGCGCTCTTGCGTTATTAACAACCGCCATAGCGCCTTGCCAGGGGCGACAAACACGCATAAATGTGCAGGCGATCAAAGGATTACCTTATAATTTGTGCGAACGATCGAGACACGTTTAAAAATGGCTTGCCATTATTTACGTAGTGTGTGATAACACCTTTCGGGTTAAACGAGGTACAGTTCTGTTTATGTGTGGCATTTTCAGTAAAGAAGTCCTGAGTAAACACGTTGTCGTTGAATACCGCTTCTCTGCCGAACCTTAAATTAGTGCCTCATGCAGTTATGTGTCAGTTTTATCTATGTAAACGCCAGCAGGCGAAGAAAACAGTCTAAGGAATTTTGCAAATGGCAAAGATTAAAGGTCAAGTTAAGTGGTTCAACGAGTCTAAAGGTTTTGGTTTCATTACTCCGGCTGATGGCAGCAAAGACGTGTTCGTACACTTCTCCGCTATCCAGGGTAACGGCTTCAAAACTCTGGCTGAAGGCCAGAACGTTGAGTTCGAAATTCAGGACGGCCAGAAAGGTCCGGCTGCAGTTAACGTAACTGCTATCTGATACAAGACCACTCTTCTTGTATAAAAGCCTCGCCTGCGCGGGGCTTTTGCGTTTTTATTGCAAAGCATGTCATTTTTCCCCCTCTCGTCGCGTCTTGTTGCAAATACTCAACTTTATTAGCATTGTGTAGCAGTCTGTTTTGCTAATTTTCTGTTAAATCAGTTGGTTGCAAAACAATGCCGGAGCTATGGTGCTAAATAAAAAAATGAAGTCCGCCGCCAGCTTTACCCCGATTCGCTTCGGGTTACTCTGCGTGGCCATACTCGGTTGTCTGGGACTGCTATTGGCCCGCGTGGGCTGGCTGCAGATTATTTCCCCCGATAATCTGGTAAAACAAGAGGATATGCGTTCTCTGCGCGAAGAGCCCGTTGCGGTTGAGCGGGGGATGATCACCGACCGGGAAGGACGACCGCTGGCGGTGAGCGTTCCGGTCAGCGCAATCTGGATCGACCCGCAGACCACCATGGAGAAGGGCGGCGTCGGCTACGGACCCCGCTGGCAGGCGATGGCCGAAGCGCTGCATCTCAACCTCGGGGAACTGGCCCAGCGGGTACAGAGCCATCCCCACGCCCGCTTTCTCTATCTGGCGCGGCAGATCAATCCCGAGCAGGCGGCGTGGATTGATAAACTGCATCTGCCAGGCGTCTACCTGCGCGATGAATCGCGGCGTTTCTATCCGGCAGGCCATGTGGCTGCCAATCTGCTGGGCTTTACCAATGTCGATAATCAGGGCATCGAAGGGGTGGAGAAAAGCTTCAACGCCCAGCTGACCGGTAAACCCGGGCGACGTCTGGTGCGGAAAGATAAACATGGCAATGTGATTGAGAACATTACCGAAGTACCGCCAGTGCCGGCGCATAATCTGCAGCTGAGTATCGATGAGCGCCTGCAGACGGTGACGGAAGATGCCCTCGACAACGCTGTTCGCTGGAATAAAGCCGAGTCCGGGGCGGCGGTGCTGATTAAAATCGATACCGGCGAGATCCTGGCGATGGCCAGCTATCCGGACTTCAATCCCAACAATCGCGATGCCGCAACGCTGGATGATTTTCGCAACCGGGCCATCAGCGATACCTTCGAGCCGGGGTCGACCGTCAAACCGCTGGTGATCATGACCGCGCTGCAGCAGGGGATTGTCCAGCCGGACAGCGTCGTGGACACTCATCCGTTTGTCCTCGACGGCCACCGTATCCGCGATGTCGGCTATTATCCGGAGCTGAGCCTGACCGGCATCCTGCAGAAATCCAGCGATACCGGCGTATCGCATCTCTCGCTTGCCATGCCGGTGCAGCATCTGATTGACACCTATACGGCTTTCGGCTTCGGCGAGCCGACGGGGTTGGGGTTGACCGGCGAAAGCGCCGGGCTGATGCCGCATCGTCGTTACTGGGGGCAACTGGATCGCGCCACCTTCGCTTTCGGCTATGGTTTGATGGTTACCCCGCTCCAGCTGGCGCACGTTTACGCCACCATCGGCGGCTTCGGCATACAACGACCGTTGTCGATCACCCGCATCGACCCGCCGGTGATTGGCACGCGCGTAATGCCGGAGAATATTGTTCACAGCGTGGAGCATATGATGGAGAGCGTGGCGCTCCCGGGCGGGGGCGGTACCAAAGCGGCGGTGCGCGACTACCGGGTGGCGGTAAAAACGGGGACGGCGAAGAAAATCGGTCCGGACGGCAAATATATCGACAAATATGTCGCCTATACCGCCGGCGTGGCGCCCGCCAGCCGTCCGCAGTTCGCGCTGGTTGTAGTGATGAACGACCCGAGCAATGGCTCCTATTACGGCGGGGCCGTTTCCGCCCCGGTATTCAGCCAGATTATGGGCGATGTCCTGCGGCTGGAGAACGTCATGCCGGACGGCATGCCACAAGGGGCGGAGAATCTGATCGTTATGCACGACAGCCACCCGCTGGCGCCGGCGCTGTAACAGTGGTCTGCAGGGGCGAATAGCGCTACACTTTCGCCCTTTCAGCGACACCGGAGCCGTCATGTCATACAGTTGCCCCCTTTGCCACGCGCCGCTCAGCCGTAGCGACAATCACTATTCCTGCCCGCAGCGGCACCAGTTCGATCTGGCGAAAGAGGGGTACGTCAATCTGCTACCGGTGCAGTTCAAACGGTCGCGCGATCCCGGCGACAGCGCTGAGATGATGCAGGCCCGTCGGGCGTTCCTCGACGCCGGGCATTATCAGCCGCTGCGGGACGCTATCGCTGAGCGACTGCGGAACGCTGCCCCTCAGGCATTACTGGATATCGGCTGCGGCGAAGGCTATTACACCCACGCATTTGCCGCCATCGCCAGCCGTAGCTGGGGGCTGGACGTGTCGAAGCCGGCAATCCGCGCGGCGGCGAAACGCTATCCGCAGGTGAATTTTTGCGTCGCCTCCAGCCAGCGGCTGCCATTCTCCGATAACAGCTTCGATGCGGTGGTGCGCATTTACGCCCCCTGCAACGCCGGTGAGCTGGCGCGGGTGGTACGGCCTGGCGGATGGGTGATCACTGCCACGCCGGGACCCCGCCATCTGCTGGAGCTGAAAGGGCTGATTTACGATGAGATCCGCCTGCATGAGCTGAAGACGGAAGCGATGCCGGGGTTCCGCCTGGATGCTCAGCAGCAGCTGGCTTATCCGATGACCCTGACGGGAAGTGAAGCGCAGGCCCTGCTGCAGATGACGCCGTTCGCGTGGCGGGCCAAAGCCGAAGTGCATGACGCGCTGCGTCAGCAGGCGACCTTTGGCTGCCAGACCGATTTTATGATCCATTGCTGGCAGCGTGAGGAGTAAAGCTTAACCGGCGAAATGGCTCCAGAGAATTTCGCTGCCGATGCCAATCAGTACGATACCGCCGAGAATTTCGGCCCGTTTGCCCAGCAGCGGGCCGATAAAGCGACCCACCATGATCCCCAGCGTCGACATGATAAAGGTGGCGCAGCCGATCGCCAGCGCGGTGGTCACAATGCTGACCTGCAGGAAGGCCAGACCGACGCCGACGGCCATCGCGTCAAGGCTGGTGGCGAAGGCGGTGGTGACCAGCAGCCAGAAGCCATGCCGGCGAGGCGCCTCGCACGCCTCGTCGCTATCGCCGCGAAGCCCTTCGACAATCATCCGCCCGCCGAGAAACACCAGCAGAATAAAAGCAATCCAGTGATTCCACTCGAGCACAAACTGGCTGGCCAGCATGCCCAGTCCCCAGCCGACCAGCGGCGTCAGGGTTTCAATGGCGCCAAAAATCAGCCCGGTGCGTACAGCTTCTGAGAATTTGGGTTTATGCAGGGTGGCGCCTTTGCCGATAGAGGCCGCGAAGGCGTCCATAGACATGCCGAAAGCGAGAAGAAGGGTTGCGGATAAATTCATGTGCCTGTCCTGACCGGGGATAATCCATATGACACATCGCTGCCCCCAGTAAATATACGCGGAGCCGCTCAATGGCTGAGCAATACGTACAGCAGTGATGTATCTATGGTCTCGCCTGATTGAATCACTTCAACCCGTACGTGCCACGTTTTGCAACGAGTATGTTGACACGTACATTTCCTGACGGGCAGGAAATCGGCTACTCCCCAACGACGGGCGCAACCTTAACATATTTTTAGAATATAAAACAATAACAGAAGAGCGCTATTTTAATAACCAAATGATAACGATTTTCATTTGAATTTATAAGTAAATAAATAGTTAATGAAAAACAGAAGGGTAGGTGGGGAAATATAGCCATGGCTATATAATTCCCCAGACGAAATCTGAAAAAACATAGCGTTGGCTATATTTTTAACTCATTGAGTTGAAACGAGAAGTTTGTATATTTTTTCCAGATTGTCGATATTTCGTACGCGAATCAGCAGCCGCCGTTGCTCTAATTGCATCACCAGTACGCCGTCTTCGGATAAATTCATCTCTTTAATTCGCTGATATTCTATCCACACGTTGGCGAAGAAAAAGCCGCGCGGTTTAAAAATGATTTTCGGCGTACGGATCCAGAATAAATAGAGTCCCATCAGCGCCAGCGCAGATAATAGCCAGGTGGTGATCGCGGTGCCGTGCTGGGTGATGTTGTTATAGATCAGAATGGCGATGAGGCCGACAAAGATCATGCCGTCAACGCGGCTGCGGCGAAGCAGGGGGATCGCCAGCAGCACCGGGCCGTTGCGCCTCGGCATAATAAACTGGTCATACACCGCGTAGGCCAGTAGCGCAAGGATAAACAGGATGATCACCAGGTCCGTGAATGTCATTGCTTTGCGTTCCTCCTGATAAAAAAAAGCCGGGGGCAAGCCCCCGGCGTACAACCTGGAAATTACAGACCCAGCAGACCGACAGCGTAGCCCGCGATACCGATGACAAAGAAGCCAACGATGATCCACAGCGGGTTAACTTTCTTACGCAGCAGCCACATACAGGCGAAGGTCAACAGCAGCGGTACCAGGCCCGGCATCAGCTGGTCGAGGATCGTCTGTACCGTGGTGACGTGAACCTGTCCGTCAGAGCCGGTGATTTTTGACACCACCATCGGAATGTTCACGTGCGTCCACTTGTTAACCAGCGCCCCCATGACAAACAGGCCGAGGATTGACGCCCCCTCAGTCAGTTTCTGCAGGAAGCCGCCGCCCATATCTTTCACGATGTCCACGCCTTTGCGGTAACCGTAGGCGACGCCATAGTAGCGGGTCAGTAGTCGCACCGCGTTGAACAGGATAAAGAACAGCAGTGGTCCGAGCAAGCTTCCGCTCATCGCGATCCCGGCGCCTAAGGCCGCGAACACCGGACGCACCGTACCCCAGAAGATCGGGTCGCCGACGCCGGCCAGCGGCCCCATCAGACCGACTTTGATGCCGTTGATGGCGCCATCGTCAATCTCTGCGCCATTGGCGCGCTGCTCTTCCATCGCCAGCGTTACGCCCAGTACCGGCGCGGCAACGTAAGGATGGGTATTGAAGAACTCAAGGTGACGCTTAATCGCCTGCTTACGCGCATCGTTGTTCTCCGGGTAGAGACGACGAATCGCCGGAACCATAGAGAAGCAGAAGCCCAGCGCCTGCATACGTTCGAAGTTCCATGAACCCTGGAACAGGTTAGAACGAATGAACACGCCACGAATATCACTCTGAGTGAGTTTTTTCTCGGTGGTATTTTTAGTCATATCAACCATTTCGCTCACCTGTTAGTCCAGTTCGTTATCGAGATCGTTGTTACCAGCCGCCTGAGCCGGGGCACCGGCGACGCGGTTATATTTCGGGCTCAGCTGGATGTAGAGGATTGCCATGACCGCGCCAATCACGCCCAGGGCCACCAGGTTGAAGTTGGTGAAGGCGGCGGTGACGAAGCCGAGGTAGAAGAACGGCATCAGGTAGCCCGCGCGCATCATATTGATGACCATCGCGTAACCTACAACCACGATCATGCCGCCGGCGATGTTCAGGCCGCTGGTAACCACTTCAGGGATCGCATTCAGCAGGCCCTGGACTTCGCTGGTACCGACGGAAATGGCCACGATGACGGCCGGGATAGCGATACGCATCGCCTGCAGGAACAGGGATGAGACGTGCAGCCACGACAGGGCGGTCAGGTTGCCATTCTCCGCCGCTTTATCCGCTGCGTGCTGGAAGGCTACGGTGATGGTACGCACGATGATGGTCAGCACCTGGCCTGCAGCCGCCAGCGGGATAGCCAGCGCGATGCCGGCGCCGATGCTCTGATGGCCGGCAATAACCAGAACGGTGGAAATAATGGACGCCAGCGCGGCATCAGGGGCAACCGCCGCACCGATGTTCATCCAGCCCAGGGCGATCATTTCCAGCGTACCGCCGATGATAATACCGGTTTTCATATCGCCGAGAACGGCGCCGATCAGCGTACAGGCGACCAGTGGACGGTGGAACTGAAATTCATCAAGCACCGACTCCATACCCGCAATACACGCGACGATGAACACCAGCACAATCTGAAGAAGGGTAATCTCCATTGTACTTCTCCTGTTGATTAAGTCTTAAAGTGAAAACTGGGGCGCGATCGTCCGGGTTATTTATCAACCTTGGCGATCAGATCCATCATTTTCAGTTTCGGGTCGGTGGACACTTTACGTGCCTCCAGCTCGATACCGCGTGCGTTCAGCTTGTTAAACGCCTCAATATCTTTGGCATCGACCGAAATCGCGTTGTTAACCTGGGTTTTGCCCTGGCGGAACGCCATACCGCCGATGTTGACGCTGGTGATTTTCACGCCGCCCTCGACGACGCGCTCAACGTCGGTCGGGTTAGTAAACAGCAGCATCACGCGCTGTCCGGCGTACATCGGGTTGTTGTAGACGCGGATCATTTTGGCGACGTCCACCACGTGGGCGGTGACGCCCGGCGGCGCAACCTGGGTCAACAGGGTTTTGCGCACGGTATCCGCGGCGACTTCGTCGCTGACGACGATGATGCGGGTGACGTTGGTCTCTTTGGTCCAGCGGGTGGCGACCTGACCATGGATCAGGCGGTCGTCGATACGCGCAAGGCCAATGACCATGTAGTCATTCGGGCCCATCGGTTTGGCCGGGGCGGCGGCTTTTGGCGCCGCGGCAGGAGCGGGCGCAGGGGCCGCTTTTTCCACCGGTTTGGCCTTCAGCGCTTTCACGCCTTCGCTGCCGGTCTCTACCGCTAAGGCGACCAGCTCATCAAAGGAAGGATCGTCATCGCGGGCCATGAAGGTTTCCACCAGCATCGGGATGTTGACGCCGGCGATGACTTCGTAATGCTCTTTATCGACGACAATGCGGCTCGCAGCGTTGAACGGGCTGCCTCCCCATGTATCGACGAGAAACAGCACGCCTTTACTGGTATCCAGTTTTGCCAACTGGGCATTGTATTTCTCGATCAGCGTTTCGGCGTTTTCACCCGGAACGAAATCGATCCAGCCAACGTTTTCCTGCTCGCCCAACAGCATCTCTGCTGTTTTCAGCAGCTGTTCTGCAGCCCAACCATGTGTGCCTATTACAATAGCAATCGTCACTTGCTACCTCCTTTATTATCGTGAATGCATCATCTGCTTTGATACATCCTGAATCACTCTTGAGGACAAAATCGATTCAGTTAGGGTGTAAGATAGAAAATAGTTACTACCGCGAATTATTTTAGACAGTGAAAAAATAATTAATGTGATGAAGATCCGTTAATCAGGCATCGCCTGGTAATAATTTTGCAGCGCAAAAAATAGCCTTAGTTATTGCAAATTCAGGTAAATCTTTTCCAATTTCGATCTATATTTTGCTATGTTTAACTTCCGTTTAATTACTCAGGAGTATAGGGCATAGCCCGCAGTATGGACCGTCATCGACGTCTTTTCACTTTCTGGCACCTGGTTGCCACCTCCACGCATCACGCTTATCTCTCAGCATCTATTGTCGCGTCCGCGCATGACATGGCGATGACTGACGTTGCCGCTAACCGGAGTCGCACATGGAATTGTTAATGGATCCCTCAATCTGGGCCGGCCTGTTGACGCTTATCGTTCTGGAAATTGTGCTCGGTATCGATAACCTGGTGTTTATTGCCATCCTGGCGGACAAGCTGCCGCCGAAGCAGCGTGATAAAGCGCGACTGATCGGCCTGTCGCTGGCGCTGGTGATGCGCCTGGGGCTGCTGTCGGTGATCTCCTGGATGGTGACGCTGACTAAACCGCTGATTACTATCGCCGATTTCTCCTTTTCCGGGCGTGACCTCATCATGCTGCTCGGCGGGATCTTCTTGCTGTTCAAGGCGACAACCGAGCTGCATGAACGGCTGGAAAACCGCCAGCATGACGCCGGGCACGGGAAAGGCTATGCCAGTTTCTGGGTGGTGGTACTGCAGATCGTGGTGCTGGATGCTGTCTTCTCTCTGGATGCGGTGATCACCGCGGTCGGGATGGTGAACCATCTGCCGGTGATGATGGCGGCGGTCGTGATCGCGATGATTATGATGCTGCTGGCGTCCAAGCCGTTGACGCGCTTTGTCAACCAGCACCCGACGGTGGTGGTGCTCTGTCTGAGCTTCCTGTTGATGATCGGCCTGAGCCTGGTGGCGGAAGGGTTTGGCTTCCATATTCCGAAAGGGTACCTGTACGCGGCGATCGGTTTCTCGATCATCATTGAGTTCTTTAACCAGGTGGCGCGCCGCAACTTTGTTCGTCACCAGTCGACGCTGCCGCTGCGCGCCCGTACCGCGGATGCGATCCTGCGCCTGATGGGCGGCCGTAAACAGGCCTCCGTCAACCATGACGCCGACAGCCCGGCGTCGGTGCCGGTACCGGAGGGCGCCTTTGCGGAAGAAGAGCGCTACATGATTAACGGCGTGCTGACGCTGGCTCAGCGCTCTCTGCGCAGCATCATGACCCCGCGCGGGGAAATCAGCTGGGTGGACGCTGAGCAGAGTGAAGATGAAATTCGCCGTCAGCTGCTTTCGTCGCCGCACAGCCTGTTCCCGGTCTGCCGCGGAGAACTGGACGAAATCATTGGCATCGTGCGGGCGAAAGAGATGCTGGTGGCCCTGGAGTCGGGCGAAAACGTCGCGGCGCTGGCCTCCGCCTCTCCGGCGATTGTGGTGCCTGAAACGCTGGACCCGATCAATCTGCTCGGCGTCCTGCGTCGCGCGCGCGGCAGTTTCGTCATCGTGACCAATGAATTTGGCGTGGTGCAGGGGCTGGTGACGCCGCTGGACGTCCTGGAAGCGATCGCCGGTGAATTCCCGGACGCCGATGAGACGCCGGAGATCGTTATCGATGGCGACGGCTGGCTTATTAAGGGGTCGACCGACCTGCATGCGCTGCAGCAGGCGCTGGGGCTGGATCCGCTGATCAATGACGATGAGGATATTGCCACCGTTGCCGGTCTGGTGATCTCCGCCAATGGCCATATCCCGCGCATTGGCGACGTGGTGTCGCTGCCGCCGCTGCATTTCACCGTGGTGGAAGCGAATGACTACCGGGTCGATCTGGTTCGCGCGGTGGTCACCCGTCCGCCGAGCGACGAAGAAGAGTAATCGTCCTGCGCGCCGGTCCCCGTGGGGGCCGGCGAGTTATTCTGTTGCCTCTTGACTGGCCAGCCACGCCGGGAACGCCTCCACCGGCATCGGCCGCGCATAATAAAACCCCTGCAGCACATCGACGCCGTGGTTTCTGAGGTAGCTTTCCTGCTCCAGCGTCTCCACCCCTTCGGCAACGGTAAGAATATTCAGCCGGTTGGCGAGGGAGATAATGATATCGGTCACCGTGGCATTGACGCTGTCTATCCCCACCGAGCTGGTAAACGAGCGGTCAATCTTCAGCACGTCCGGGCGCAGTTTTTCCAGCCATGAGAGCGAACTGTTGCCGGTGCCAAAGTCATCGATCGCCAGCTGTACGCCTTTCAGGTGCAGATCTTCGGCCATATGCTGGTCGCCATCCTGCAGGACATCGCGTTCGGTCAGCTCGACCACCAGCTGTTGTACCGGGTTCATGCTGAACCAGTAATTATGCAGGTCATGCAGCAGTAAGCCGTTGGCGAAGTGGCGGGCAGCGACGTTAATGGCGATATGAAATTGGCGGTCGCTGGGAAAAACATCCAGACGGCGGGCGGTTTCGGCAATGACGTAGCGGGTGAGGGGGATGATCAGATTGTCCCCTTCGGCGATGGGAATAAACACCTCCGGCGAAATCGCTCCGCGGCGAGGGTTGTTCCAGCGCAGCAGGATCTCCACCCCGCAGCAGCGGCCGCTGCGCGCATCCTGCAGCGGCTGGCACCAGAGGGCAAACTCCCGGGCGGAAATACCGAGGCTTATCTCCCGCGAGAAGCTCATTCTTCCGGCGGTGGCCAGCCAGGCGATGCCGGTCATTAGCAGGCTGAAGATCAGCGCCAGCGGCAGCTCGCCGGGCAGTTCTTCGAGGGCGATTGTCGAGGCGCCAGGGCCGTTGATGTTGATGGTAAACGGAAACTCGCTAGAGCGTTGGCGATAAATCACCGTTCCCTGCGGGGTATGCGTTTTATCGAGAAGCCCATGGCGGCTGCTAAAATAACGATCGCCAACCTGCAGGCTGACGTCGCTTATCAGGGATGATTTTTCGTTGAGAATTAAGGTCCCCAGCAGCTCGATATTGACAATCAACATCACGCCGTCCTGGCCGCTTTCCGGGGTGGATACCACTGGATCAATACCGGCGTCCCTTTAAGCAGCGATTTTTCGGTTGAAAAGAGCAATAAGGGATGGGGGGCTGGCAGCGAGGGCTGTAGCTGGTGTAAATCCGCCTGCCGTTGCCCGAAAATACTCGAACAGTAAACGATACCGTCCGTCACGAGGACGACGGAACGAACGGTCTGCAACGAGGCTGCCATTTTGCGCAGGGTCAGATGGATATCCGGGCAGCGTTTGCCCACCAGAGGAAGCAGGGTGCTGCGCTCCGCGCTTAGCGGGCGCAGGATGTTATTCAGCGCCGCCACCCGCTGGCTGGCGGCCGTGCGGATATAGTCTTCATTTTCGCTACGCTGCGAAATAAATCGAATGGCTAAGGTGGCGCCCAGGGTCACCAGGGCGACCAGCAGGCAGACTATAATGCGTTTGCGGCGATAGGCCGTAATGACTTTTTGTGCAGTCTGCATGTGCGACACCCTGTCGACAGGACGAGAGGTTAAGCGTGGCTTATTTAATAGAGCAATTGTAGTGGCAGAATATCGCCAGGTATAGAAAAAAGAAAATGCGCCACGGAGGGCGCATCAGGAAGGCAGGGGCTTTTAGTTACCCTCGCTCCGCGCCTGCGCCCCGGGAGGCGGCAGGCGAAAGCCAACATGTTAGTCACACTGAACTTTAATCGCCAGGCCGCCTCGCGAGGTTTCGCGGTACTTGGCGTTCATGTCTTTGCCGGTTTCGTACATGGTCTCGATCACTTTATCGAGCGAGACGCGCGGTTCGCTGGTGCGGCGCATCGCCATCCGCGCGGCGTTGATCGCTTTCACGGAGGCGATGGCGTTACGTTCTATGCACGGCACCTGTACCTGGCCGGCGACCGGGTCGCAGGTCAGGCCGAGGTTGTGTTCCATACCGATCTCCGCCGCCACGCAGACCTGCTCCGGGCTGGCGCCGAGCAGTTCAGCCAGACCCGCCGCCGCCATCGAGCAGGCGACGCCCACTTCGCCCTGACAGCCGACTTCGGCGCCGGAAATGGAGGCATTCATCTTGTACAGCGCGCCGATCGCACCGCAGGCCATAAAGTAGCGGATATAGATCTCCGGGCTGACGGATTCGATAAAGTGATCGTAATAGGCGAGTACCGCCGGAACGATGCCGCAGGCGCCGTTGGTCGGCGCGGTCACCACGCGACCGCCGGCGGCGTTCTCTTCATTGACCGCCAGCGCGAACATGTTGACCCAGTCAACGACGTTCATCGGATCGCTGGAGAGCTTATCGCTGGCCACCAGCAGACGACGCAGCGCCGAGGCGCGACGCGGCACGCGCAGCGGGCCAGGCAGCACGCCTTCGGTGTTCATGCCGCGGTCGATACAGGCGCGCATGGTCTGCCAGACATTAGCGAAATAGTCCTCGATCTCTTTTTTGCTGTGCAGCGCCAGCTCGTTCTGCATTACCATCCCGGAGAGCGACAGGCCGGTCTCTTTGCAGTAGGCCAGCATTTCCTGCGCCGATTTAAACGGGTAGGGCACCTGTAGTTCGTTGGCGTTCTCTTTGCCGAAGTGCTCTTCGTCGACGATAAAGCCGCCGCCAATCGAGTAATAGGTCTTGCAGTAGATCTCTTTCTCGCCGGCCCAGGCATGAATGGTCATGCCGTTTTCGTGCAGCGGCAGATTGTCGCTGCGAAAACGCATGCCGTCATCCGCCGGGAAGTCGACTTCGTGCTGACCGTTGGCCAGCAGCAGACGGCCGCGTGTCTCGACGTCACGGATAAATGCCGGTATCGCGTCTATATCGACCGTATCGGGCTGATTGCCCGCCAGTCCCATGATAATGGCGATGTCCGTATGGTGGCCTTTGCCGGTTAATGACAGCGAACCGTAGACGTCAACCGCCACGCGGGTCACTGCATTAAGCAATCCTTTTTCGACCAGGTCATCGACGAACTGTTTACCGGCCTTCATCGGGCCAACAGTGTGGGAAGATGAGGGACCAATCCCCACCTTGAACATGTCGAATAGACTAATCACGATAATACTCCTGACAGGGTTACCGCGGGTGCGGTAACGATGTAATAACTGCGCATAGTGTAAGAGGGAAGCGCCCTGTCAGTTCAACTATTCACATGAATTAAACTAATGGATAACCGCGATTTTACTAATAGTGAGAGCGCCCTCTCATAATCAGTATAGCTAAGGGCGCGCGCCTATCTGCAGCGCCAGCTCGCGAATGATCCCGGCGGTCATCCCCCAGACAAAATAATGCTGGTACCAGGAGAGCCAGACGCGGTGGTCGTTGCCCCGGCGGTGGATATCGAGCGGATGATAGCGCCCGAGGCGCAGGGCCTCGGCGAGCGGCATTTCAAATACCGCGGAGACTTCGTCCTGGCTGGCGTGATAGTGCAGATCCGGCGGAATAATACCCACCACCGGCGTCACCTGGAAGCCGGTGACGCTGTCCACCGGCGGCAGAACGCCAATCACCTCAACCGTCTCCGGCGGGATCGCCACCTCTTCCTGGGCTTCGCGCAGAGCGGCGGCGATAAGGGTCGCATCGGTATTATCTACCGCCCCGCCGGGAAAGGCGACCTGGCCGGCGTGCTTGCGCAGCAGCGGCGAGCGCTGGGTCAGCAGCAGGCCAGGCTGCGGCCGGCGCACGATCGGCACCAGTACCGCCGCCTGCCGCTGATTGAGCGCATGGCGCGAAGGCTGAGGGCGCAGCAGCTGGAAGCGGGACAGAAAATCATCCAGATTGAGGGCGTGGTCCGCCATGGTCTAGTTCTCCAGTTGGTGCAGGATACGATTAACTTTATCAAAAGTTTCCTGATATTCCGCATCTTCCTCGCTGTCCGCGACGATACCGCCCCCGGCGGAGCAATACAGTTGCCCCTGCCAGGCCGTCAGGGTGCGAATGGTGATGCTGGTATCCATATTGCCGCAATAGCTCAGATAGCCGACGCTCCCGCACCAGGCGTTGCGTCGCTGGGGTTCCAGTTCATCAATAATCTCCATCGCCCGTACCTTCGGCGCGCCGGTGATCGACCCTCCGGGGAAGGCGGCGCGCAGCAGATCGCTGGCATGTAGCGTCGCCGGCAGGCGAGCGGTGATGGTGCTGACCAGATGATGGACCGCCGGGAACGGCTCCACGACGAACAGCTCGGGGACCCGCACGCTGCCCGGGACGGCGACGCGGCCGATGTCGTTGCGCATCAGGTCGACAATCATTAAATTCTCAGCGCGGTCTTTCGGCGAGTTCGCCAGCTTCTCCGCCTGCTGCGCATCCGCCAGCGGCGAATCGAGCCGCGGCAGGGTGCCCTTAATCGGGCGCGTCTGGATCTCACCCTGGCGGAGCTGAATAAATCGCTCCGGCGACAGGCTTAAAATTGCCCCTTCCGCAAGGCGGATGAAGGCGCTAAAGGGGGCGCGGTTGGCGGCGTTCAGCCGGCGGAAGGCCAGCCATTCATCCCCGACGTAGCGGGCCTGAAAACGCTGGGCGAGGTTGACCTGATAGCAGTCACCGCTGCGCAGATAGGCCTGCACCTGACGAAATTTCTCGCCATACTGCTGGCGGCTCATATTTGACTGCCAGGCCGAGGTCAGGGCGAAGGTTTCACCCGGCGTCGGCGTTTGCACCTCCAGCCACTGCAGACGCTGCTGCGGGTCGTCATAGCTGAGCAGCGACACCTGCTGGCGCTGATGGTCGACGATCAGCGCCCAGTCATAAATCCCCACCGCCATATCCGGCAGCGCGATATCGGCCTGGGCGGCAGCGGGAAGTCGCTCAAAACGGCGGCCCAGATCGTAACCGAAAAGCCCCAGCGCGCCGCCAAGAAACGGCAGATCCTCATGGGGCTGCGGCGTGAACGGCTGACGATCCAGCTGCTGCTGAAGCAGTTGCAGCGGATCGTCAGCCGAGACACAAACGGTCTCGCCGTCATCGATCCAGGTCTGTTCACCGCGCGTCAGCAACGTGGCGCGCGGGGCCGCCACCAGGATATCAAAACGGTTATGCGGATGGTCGGCAAAGCCGGAATGCAGCAGCATCGCCCAGGGCGTGGCGCTTAACGGCGTAAAATAGTATTCGGCGGCATCCGGGCGCCAGGGCAGGGTAATAATCGCGGGGGACAACATCTTTCTCGATCCTGAACGTTACCGTCCCTCTGGCGTAGGCGGGGACGGCGTGAAATAATTACGCCCCACAATGTAGCAGGAGTACAAGATGTTTGCAGGTTTACCTTCGCTGAGCCACGAGCAACAGCAAAAAGCGGTCGAACGTATCCAGGAACTGATGGCCCAGGGGATGAGCAGCGGCCAGGCGATTGCCCTGGTGGCGGAAGAGCTACGCGCGACGCATACCGGCGAACGGATCGTCGCGCGCTTTGAAGATGAAGACGAAGACGAGTAATTACACCGCGGCGATGATTTTGATTTCAACTTTATATTGCGGGTTCATCAGCGTCGCTTCCACCGTGCAGCGCACCGGGGCGTGACCGGCTACCACCCAGGCGTCCCAGGCTTTATTCATCGCCGCAAAGTCGCTTTTGTCGGCAAGGAAAATAGTGGCGTCAAGAATACGCGACTTGTCGCTGCCCTGTTTTTCCAGCACCGCGTCAATCTGCGCCAGGGTGTTGGCGGTCTGCTCGAAGGCATCGGCATCAAGATTCGCCGGTACGCCGGTGTAGTAAAGGGTCTGATTGTGGATCACTACATCTGACCAGCGGGCTTCGGCATCAATACGCGTAATTGTCATTTCTCATTCCTCTTTGAGCATTCCATTCGGCAGCGGCAAGACTGCCATAATGTTCCGCTCGCGTCACTACCCGGACTGGCGAAACGCCGTCCTCCCTGACATAATCACTGTCCAAATAACCAGGGGGCAATGTGATCGACGATTTTGCAGCAGACGGCCAGCTAGCCAAAGCCATACCGGGATTTAAACCGCGCGAGCCGCAGCGCCAGATGGCGGTGGCGGTCAGCGAAGCGATTGAGGCCTCCCGGCCGCTGGTGGTGGAAGCGGGGACCGGAACCGGTAAAACCTACGCTTACCTGGCGCCGGCGCTGCGGGCGAAAAAAAAGGTGATTATCTCCACCGGGTCGAAAGCGCTGCAGGATCAGCTCTACAGCCGCGATCTGCCCACCGTCGCCAAAGCGCTCAAATTCACCGGCAAACTGGCGCTGCTAAAAGGGCGCTCCAACTACCTGTGCCTCGAACGCCTGGAACAGCAGGCGCTGGCGGGGGGCGATCTGCCGGTGCAAACCCTCAGCGACGTGATCCTCCTGCGCTCCTGGTCGAACCAAACCCAGGATGGCGATATCAGCACCTGCGCCAGCGTGGCGGAAGATTCCCAGGCCTGGCCGCTGGTCACCAGCACCAACGATAACTGCCTCGGCAGCGATTGCCCGCTGTATAAAGATTGCTTCGTGGTGAAGGCGCGTAAAAAAGCGATGGATGCCGACGTGGTGGTGGTCAACCATCATCTGTTTCTTGCCGATATGGTGGTCAAAGAGAGCGGCTTTGCCGAACTGATCCCCGAGGCGGAGGTGATGATCTTCGACGAAGCCCATCAGCTGCCGGATATCGCCAGCCAGTACTTTGGCCAGTCGCTCTCCAGCCGCCAGCTGCTGGATCTGGCGAAAGACATCACCATTGCCTACCGCACCGAACTGAAAGACACCCAGCAGCTGCAAAAATGCGCCGACCGCCTCGCGCAAAGCGCCCAGGATTTTCGCCTGCAGCTGGGGGACCCGGGCTACCGCGGCAACCTGCGCGAGCTGCTGGCGGACAGCCACATTCAGCGGGCGCTGCTGCTGCTCGATGATGCTCTTGAACTGTGTTACGACGTCGCCAAACTCTCGCTGGGGCGCTCGGCGCTGCTCGACGCCGCCTTTGAGCGCGCCACGCTTTATCGCGGGCGTCTGAAGCGGCTGAAAGAGATCAATCAGCCGGGCTACAGCTACTGGTATGAGTGCACCTCGCGCCACTTTACCCTTGCGCTGACGCCGTTGTCCGTGGCCGAGAAGTTTAAAGAGGTGATGGCGCAGAAGTCGGGAAGCTGGATCTTTACCTCGGCGACGCTGTCGGTAAATGACGATCTCCACCACTTTACCGCCCGGCTGGGGATCGACGAGGCGCAGACTCTGCTGCTGCCTAGCCCCTTTGACTATCAGCATCAGGCCCTGCTCTGCGTACCGCGTAATCTACCGCTGCCGAACCAGCCCGGCGCGGCGCGCCATCTGGCGGCCATGCTTAAACCGCTGATCGAGGCTAACGACGGTCGCTGCTTTATGCTGTGTACTTCGCACGCCATGATGCGCGATCTGGCGGAGCAGTTCCGCGCCACCATGACCCTGCCGGTGCTGCTGCAGGGGGAGACCAGTAAAGGCCAGCTGCTGCAGCAGTTCGTCAGCGCCGGCAACGCCCTGCTGGTGGCCACCAGCAGCTTCTGGGAAGGGGTCGATGTGCGCGGAGACGCGCTGTCGCTGGTGATCATCGATAAGCTGCCGTTTACCTCGCCGGACGACCCGCTGCTGAAAGCGCGGATGGAAGATTGCCGGCTACGCGGCGGCGATCCGTTCGATGAAGTGCAGCTCCCGGACGCGGTGATCACCCTCAAGCAGGGGGTGGGCCGGCTGATCCGCGATATCGACGACCGTGGGGTGCTGGTTATCTGTGACAACCGGCTGGTGATGCGCCCTTACGGCGCGGTGTTCCTGGCCAGTCTGCCGCCCGCGCCGCGGACCCGCGATATCCGCCGGGCAGTGCGCTTCCTCGCCGTGCCGCCGGCAAGGTAATCCGCCCTAAAATGTGTTAAGCTGCGCGCCATTTTGTTAATTAGCGGTTCCCACTAGACTTCGGGCGGTGTGGCGACGGATTGAGCGTCTGCCGGTAAACAGGCTGCCTGAAGGCCTGAACTATGTAACGAGAGCGTGACCACCCATGCGAATTTTGGCTATCGATACCGCCACAGAGGCCTGCTCCGCGGCGCTGTGGAATGATGGCACCCTTAGTGCTCATTTCGAAATTTGTCCCCGCGAACACACCCAACGTATCCTGCCGCTGGTGCAGGAGGTTCTCACCGAGAGCGGCACCACCCTGACCGAGCTGGACGCGCTGGCCTTTGGCCGCGGCCCGGGCAGCTTTACCGGCGTGCGTATTGGCATCGGTATCGCCCAGGGGCTGGCGCTCGGCGCGGAGCTGCCGATGATCGGCGTTTCCACGCTGGCCACCATGGCGCAGGGCGCCTGGCGCAAAACCGGCGCCACCCGCGTGCTGGCGGCGATTGACGCCAGGATGGGTGAAGTCTACTGGGCTGAGTACCAGCGCGACGAGCAGGGCGTCTGGCACGGCGAAGAGACGGAAGCGGTGCTCAAACCGGACGCGGTGGCCGAACGGCTGGCGCAGCTTTCCGGCGAATGGGCCACCGTCGGCACCGGCTGGCAGGCGTGGCCGGATCTGGCGAAAGAGAGCGGACTGACCTTAAGCAGCGGCGAAATTGAACTGCCGGCGGCAGAGGATATGCTGCCGTTAGCCTGTTATCTGCTGGCGGCAGGGAAAACCGTGGCCGTGGAGAAAGCGGAGCCGGTTTATTTGCGTAACGAGGTGGCGTGGAAGAAACTTCCGGGCCGCGAGTGAATCTCAGTAACAAGAAGACTGAGAAAAGGAGTCGCATCATGGCGGGTCAAAAACAGGGCGTTCGCTGGCTGCTGGCCGCGGCGGTTGCCGTTGCGCTGAGCGGCTGCGTATCGGTGCCGGATGCCATCAAAGGCACCAGCCCCACGCCGCAGCAGGATTTGGTGCGGGTGATGAACGCCCCGCAGCTGTACGTTGGTCAGGAAGCGCGCTTTGGCGGCAAGGTGGTCAACGTGCAGAACCAGCAGGGTAAAACCCGCTTAGAAATCGCTACCGTGCCGCTGGACAGCGGTGCGCGGCCGGAACTGGGCGAACCCTCGCGCGGGCGAATCTTTGCCGATGTTAACGGCTTCCTCGATCCGGTGGACTTCCGGGGCCAGCTGGTGACCGTGGTCGGGCCGATTGCCGGGGTGGTCGATGGCAAAGTGGGTAGCACGCCCTACAAATTTATGCTGATGAACGCCACCGGCTACAAACGCTGGAACGTGGTGCAGCAGGTGGTGATGCCCCCGCAGCCCATCGACCCGTGGATGCTGGGTCCCCGCCCCTGGGGGTACGGCTATGGCGGATGGGGATGGTACAACCCCGGCCCTGCTGAGGTAAGAAACGTTGTAACTGAATGATTTTGTTGTTTTTGTTAGTTCAAAGAAACAGCGGCCAGTCCGCTGTTTCTTTGTTTTCAGTCGAATAAGAAAAAAAATAGTGACGCGCTTCGCAACCTGCTCATTGCCTAATTAATAAACTGGTACGCTGAGTTAATATAATGTTAACAAAATGTATTTCCCAGGGGCTGTGATGACGACGAATAACTATTTCAGAGGTGATGCAGTGAAAAAGGTTTGGCTAAACCGTTATCCCGCAGATGTTCCGGCGGAGATAAATCCTGACCGCTATCAATCCCTGGTTGAACTGTTTGAACATGCCACCACCCGCTACGCCGACCAACCGGCGTTTATCAATATGGGTGAAGTGATGACCTACCGTAAGCTGGAAGAGCGCAGTCGCGCCTTCGCCGCTTACCTTCAGGAGGGCTTAGGGTTACAGAAGGGCGATCGGGTGGCCCTGATGATGCCTAACCTGCTGCAGTATCCGGTGGCCCTGTTTGGCATCCTGCGCGCCGGGATGATCGTGGTCAACGTCAACCCCTTATATACCCCGCGTGAACTGGAGCATCAGCTCAACGACAGCGGCGCGGCGGCGATCGTCATCGTCTCCAACTTTGCCCATACCCTGGAAAAAGTGGTGGCGAAGACCCAGGTGAAACACGTGATCCTGACGCGCATGGGCGATCAGCTCTCCACCGCCAAAGGCACGCTGGTGAACTTTGTGGTCAAGTACATCAAGCGCCTGGTGCCGAAGTACCATCTGCCGGATGCCATCTCGTTTCGCAGCGCGCTGCAGCACGGCTATCGCATGCAGTACGTGAAGCCGGAGATCGTAGCGGAAGATCTGGCGTTTCTGCAGTACACCGGGGGCACTACCGGGGTGGCTAAAGGGGCGATGCTGACCCATCGCAACATGCTGGCCAACCTCGAGCAGGTCAATGCCACCTACGGCCCGCTGCTGCATCGCGGCAAAGAGTTCGTGGTGACCGCGCTGCCGCTGTATCACATTTTCGCCCTCACCATGAACTGCCTGCTGTTTATCGAGCTGGGCGGGCAGAATCTGCTGATCACCAACCCGCGCGACATACCCGGACTGGTGAAGGAGCTGGCGAAATATCCCTTTACCGCCATGACCGGGGTCAATACCCTGTTCAACGCCTTGCTGAACAACAAAGAGTTCCAGCAGCTTGATTTCTCCTCGCTGCACCTCTCCGCCGGCGGCGGCATGCCGGTGCAGCAGGCGGTGGCTGAGCGCTGGGTGAAACTGACCGGGCAATATCTGCTTGAGGGCTACGGACTGACCGAGTGTTCGCCTCTGGTCAGCGTCAACCCCCACGATATCGACTACCACAGCGGCAGCATTGGTCTGCCGGTGCCTTCCACCGAAGCCAAACTGGTGGATGATGACGATAACGAAGTGGCGCCGGGCCAGCCTGGCGAACTCTGTATCAAGGGGCCGCAGGTGATGCTGGGCTACTGGCAGCGACCTGACGCGACGGATGAGATCATCAAGAACGGCTGGCTGCACACCGGGGATATCGCGGTGATGGATGAAGAGGGGTTCCTGCGCATCGTCGATCGGAAAAAAGATATGATCCTGGTGTCGGGTTTTAACGTCTATCCGAATGAAATCGAAGATGTGGTCATGCAGCACAGCGGCGTGCTGGAGGTGGCGGCCATCGGCGTGCCGTCCGGCAGCAGCGGCGAAGCGGTGAAGATCTTCGTGGTGAAGAAAGATGCCGCGTTAACCGAAGAAGCGCTGATTACGTTCTGCCGACGCCATTTGACCGGCTATAAGGTGCCGAAACTGGTGGAATTCCGTGACGAACTGCCGAAATCCAACGTCGGGAAAATTTTGCGGCGAGAACTGCGTGACGAAGCGCGCGCTAAAGTGGACAATAAAGGCTGAGTAACGAATGAGTCGCCAGACGCCGGCTACGCCGGCGTTTTTTATGGGCGCAAGTTAAGAGAGTATGCTTTGAACTATCAGATGATCACCACCGACGATGGCCTGCGCGCTGTCTGCGAAGCGGCAAGCGCGGCCTCCGCCGTCGCTCTGGATACGGAATTTGTCCGTACCCGCACCTATTACCCGCAGCTGGGCCTGCTGCAGCTGTTCGACGGCCACCAGGTCTCTCTGATCGATCCCTTGACGATTAACGACTGGGCGCCGATGCGCGACCTGCTGCTCAATCCGGATGTGACCAAATATCTGCATGCCGGCAGCGAAGATTTAGAAGTCTTCCTCAACGCGTTCAACCTGATGCCGCAGCCGCTGATCGACACCCAGATCCTGGCGGCTTTCTGCGGTCGGCCGATGTCCTGGGGCTTTGCCTCGATGGTGGAAGAGTATTCCGGGGTCGCGCTGGACAAAAGCGAATCCCGCACCGACTGGCTGGCGCGACCGCTGACCGAGCGTCAGTGTGAATACGCTGCGGCCGACGTCTGGTACCTGCTGCCGATCGCCAGCCAATTAATGGCGGAGACCGATCGCGCGGGCTGGCTATCGGCGGCACTGGACGAATGTCGCCTGATGCAGCAGCGCCGTCAGGAGGTGGTCGACCCGGCCGAGGCCTGGCGCGATATCGGCAACGCCTGGCAGCTGCGTACCCGCCAGCTGGGCTGCCTGCAGCTGCTGGCGGAGTGGCGTCTGCGCAAAGCGCGTGAGCGCGACCTGGCGGTGAACTTTGTGGTGCGGGAAGAGCATCTGTGGAGCGTGGCGCGCTATATGCCCACCAGCCTCGGCGAGCTCGACAGCCTCGGGTTGTCCGGTAGCGAAATTCGCTTCCATGGCAAAACGCTGATCGGCCTGGTCGAGAAAGCCCAGGCGCTGCCGGAGTCGTCGCTGCCGGCGCCGCTGCAGAATCTGATCGACATGCCGGGCTACCGCAAAGCCTTTAAAGAGATTAAAGCGCTGGTGCAGGAAGTGAGCGCGGAGAAGGGCGTAAGCGCGGAGCTGCTGGCGTCGCGTCGACAGATCAACCAGCTGCTGAACTGGCACTGGCAGCTGAAAACGCAGGCCGCTGAGCCTGAGCTGATTTCCGGTTGGCGTGGTGAGCTGATGGCCGAACGGCTGAAGAGGCTGTTAAACGACTATCCGCGCTAGCGGGCGGTCTGGTTCAGGGTATATAAAAACCGGCGGCGCGTGGCGTAGCCGGTTTTTTTTTCGGGATGGAACAGCAGGTCAGGGTTTCGACTCTTCCGTTTCGGGTAGGGTCACGTTCAGCTCAAGAATGGAAATATCACCGTCCCGTTGCTCCAGCTGCACGCTGACCATTTCCGGGTCGATCTGCACGTATTTGCAGATCACTTCCAGGATATCTTTGCGCAACTGCGGCAGGTAATGCGGCTCCGCGTCCCCGCGGCGGCGCTCGGCGACGATGATTTGCAGGCGTTCTTTCGCAATATTAGCCGTGTTCTTTTTTCGCGAGAGAAAAAAGTCGAGTAAAGCCATAATTTATCCTCCGAACAGGCGTTTGAGGAATCCTTTCTTCTCTTCTTCAATGAAGCGGAAAGGGCGTTCTTCTCCGAGCAGACGTTCAACGGTATCGGCATAGGCTTTGCCTGCGTCCGACGCGGCATCGAGGATCACGGGCTCACCCTGGTTGGATGCGCGCAGGACTGACTGGTCTTCCGGGATCACGCCCACCAGGTTGATGCGCAGAATCTCCAGCACGTCTTCCATGCTCAGCATATCGCCTTTATTGACGCGGCCTGGATTGTAGCGGGTCAGCAGCAGGTGCTCTTTGATCGGCTCTTCGCCATTTTCCGCGCGGCGGGATTTGGAGGCGAGAATGCCAAGGATACGGTCGGAGTCGCGAACGGAGGAGACTTCCGGGTTGGTGGTGATAATGGCTTCATCAGCAAAATAGAGCGCCATCAGCGCACCGGTTTCAATGCCTGCCGGGGAATCACAGACGATGAAATCGAACTCCATCTTCTTCAGTTCTTCGAGAACTTTGTCGACGCCTTCGCGGGTCAGGGCGTCTTTATCCCGGGTCTGGGAAGCCGGGAGAATGTAGAGGTTTTCCGTGCGCTTATCTTTGATCAGCGCCTGGTTCAATGTGGCATCGCCCTGGATGACGTTGACGAAATCATAAACGACGCGACGTTCGCAGCCCATAATCAGGTCGAGGTTACGCAGGCCGATGTCGAAGTCGATAACGACGGTTTTCTTTCCCTTCTGGGCCAAACCTGTAGCGATGGCCGCGCTGGAGGTGGTCTTGCCAACGCCCCCTTTACCCGAAGTCACAACAATAATGCGTGCCATAGAAATTCCTTGTTAAAAAGGGATTAATTTAACGGTTGAATTGTCAAAGCGCTTTCGCCTAAACGCAGGCGTGCCGCTTTGCCATAAAATTCGGCCGGGATGTTATCGCTCAGCCAATATTCCCCGGCGATGGAGACCAGCTCCGCCGCAAGGTGGGTACAAAATATCTGGGCGTCTCTGTCGCCACCGGCGCCTGCCAATGCGCGTCCTCGCATCATGCCATATACATGGATATTGCCGTCAGCGATAAGTTCCGCGCCGGCACTCACATGATTTGTAACAATAAGATCACAGTGTGGCGCATAAATGCGCTGACCGGAACGTACCGGCTGGTCAATCAAACGCGTTTTTGTGATCTGGTTAGCAACTGGCGGCGGCGGGGCGGGTTCGGACGGTGCCGGACGAGGGGCTTTTTCTTTCCCTTCGGTTAATAACGGGATACCGGCGCGGTCGATTTCGGTTTTCAGGCGCGGGATTTTGCATCCGCTGACGCCCATAATACGTAAACCGGTCGCGGCGATAGCCTCGTTGACGGCGCGCCATTCGACACTCTCCTCGACGCTGGCGATATTCACCACCACCGGAGCATGGCGTAAAAAGGCGGGAGCCTGGGCGATTTTGTCTTCTAACGCCTGACGAATAACCTCGGGATTTGCATCGTGCAAATGAACGACAGATAACGTGAAGCTACTGCCTTTAAGTTCGATTGGCGTATTTGACATCCTGGCCTTACTCAATTTGCTGTTTATCGACCGCCGAAGTGCGGTGATATTCCGAAGACTAAAAGGCATGTTATAGTCACTCATATATTGAGGCAAGTGACCACGGGTCTAATTCCGAGTAAAACTATGTTTTGTGTGATCTATCGAAGTACTAAACGTGAACAAACCTATTTATACGTCGAAAAAAAGGACGATTTCTCACGCGTTCCTGACGAGCTGATGCGCGGCTTCGGCACGCCGCAAATGGCGATGCTGCTGCCGCTGGATGGGCGCAAAAAACTGGTTAACGCCGACCTGGAAAAAGTGAAACAGGCGTTAAGCGAACAGGGCTATTACCTGCAACTTCCTCCGCCGTCTGAAAATCTACTAAAGAAACACCTGGCGGAACAGGGGAAACAATCCGATTAACCCACGAGGGAAAATAATGTACCAACATCATAACTGGCAGGGAGCGCTCCTGGATTATCCGGTGAGCAAAGTGGTTTGCGTCGGCAGTAATTATGCAAAGCACATCAAGGAAATGGGCAGTGCGACGCCGGAAGAGCCGGTGCTGTTTATTAAACCTGAGAGCGCGCTGTGCGATCTCCGTCAGCCGTTGGTGCTTCCTGAGGGGCTGGGCTCGGTGCATCACGAAGTCGAGCTGGCGGTGCTGATCGGCGGTACGCTGCGTCAGGCGACGGAAGAGCATGTGCAGAAAGGGATTGCCGGCTATGGCGTCGCATTGGATCTCACCCTGCGCGACCTGCAGGCGAAGATGAAAAAGGCCGGGCAGCCGTGGGAAAAAGCCAAAGGCTTCGATAACGCCTGTCCGATCTCCGGCTTTATTCCGGCCGCCGAGTTCCACGGCGACCCGCAGAATACGCCGTTAAGCCTGAAGATTAACGGCGAGGTGCGCCAGCAGGGCACCACCGCCGACATGATCCATAAGATCGTGCCGCTGATCGCCTATATGTCGCGCTTCTTTACTCTCAAAGCCGGGGACGTGATCCTCACCGGCACCCCGGAAGGGGTAGGGCCGCTGCACAGCGGCGACGAGCTGGTGGTCGGCTTCAACGGCCTGTCGCTCACCACCCGGGTACTGTAAGCGTGGTTTGCCGCCTTTTGGGGCGGCAAAACTTGCATCGTCGTGCCAGACTGGTTATAAGGTGCACCCTTAACTGGCAACGACGGACACTTCGATGAGCGAACAACCTTTCTGGCAACAAAAAACCCTGGATGACATGACCGACGCGGAGTGGGAATCGCTGTGTGACGGTTGCGGCCAGTGCTGCCTGCATAAGCTGATGGATGAAGATACCGATGAGATCTACTTCACCAACGTCGCCTGCCGTCAGCTCAATATCAAAACCTGCCAGTGCCGTAACTACGAGCGTCGCTTCGAATATGAGCCGGACTGCATCAAGCTCACGCGCGAAAATCTGCCGACTTTCGAATGGCTGCCGCCAACCTGCGCCTATCGCCTGCTGGCGGAAGGCAAGCCTCTGCCGGCCTGGCACCCGCTGCTGACCGGCTCAAAAGCGGCGATGCACGGCGAACGCATCTCCGTCCGTCATATTGCGGTGCCCGAGTCCACCGTTGTCGACTGGCAGGACCACATCCTTAATCTGCCTGACAGGGCGCGGTAAGCGCCGTCACGCTTTTTTCGCGTGGAACAGCCCGTTTTCACCGTCGGTTTCATCCGCCACCCAGAAGTGAATATTGAAGCGGGCATCGTCGCTGAGTTCGACGCGGTGCCAGTACTGCGGCGGACTGGTGGCAAACTGCCCGGCATGAATGACGACTTTTTTCTCCGGCTCCGTCGCCTGTTCATTGGCAAAACCGTAATAGGTCACCGTACCTTCCATGACGCACAGCTGACCGAAGACGCCGGCTGCGGTGTTGTGGTGGCTCAGCAGGGCGGCGGGGACGTTCTCTTTGGTAAAGAACGGGGTGGAGCGTTTAACTTTCCAGTCTGCGGGGATCAGTAAAGATGACATGTGAGCTCCTGTGGGGCTATATAAGATGTATTTAATATGCATCTTTTGATGGCCGTGGTCAACCACAGACAGGAAACGATTCAGCGATGAACAGCAGGCACAAAAAAACGCCCCGGAGGGCGTTTCATGATGCGCGGGACTCACAGCGGCTTAGCGGCCAAACAGATCGCGCTTTTTCGCTTTAAAAGGCTGAGCAACGATCACCAGGATAGCCACCACCAGATAGGCCGCGAAAATGCCCACCAGCCATTGCGGCATCTCCAGCGACAGGAACTGCCACTGGCGTACCGAACAGTCGCCGGACGCGACAAACACCTGCGGCAACCATTTATCCAGCGGCAGCCAGCTCGGGAAGCGGGCGGCGAAATCACAGGTTTGGAACGGCGATGGGTGCAACTGGATCATCGTATGTTCCCACGCCAGCTGCAGCCCACGTACCGCGCTGTACAGCCAAATCAGCATGGCGACATAGCGCAGCGGCGTTTTGGGGGCAATGGCGCCCACCAGCCCCGCGCCCATGATGCCAAACAGGGCGCAGCGTTCATAAATGCACATCACACACGGCTGCAGCAGCATCACGTGCTGGAACCACAGCGCGACGAGTTCGAGAATGAACGCGGTCAATGCCATCAGGAGCCAGGCGCCGCGTCCCCGCGAGCACTGGTTTAAATATTGCAACATAATCATTTCCCTGGAAGATGCTAAATCATGGCAGTGTAAACGAAAACCGAACCGACGCCAGCGGCCCGGCGGAAAATATTACGTAACTGGTTATTGAATCGCCCGGGCGAACCCGGGCGACAGGTGGATCAGGGCAGGGTGGGGGTAACCAGCCAGCCGTGAGCCAGCAACCATTCGGTGACCGGCATCAGGGTGAACTCGACGCACAGCAGGCCGACCAGCGTCAGCACGAGGGTGTAGGGCAGAGCCATCCACACCATGCGGCCATAGGAGAGCCGGATAAGCGGCGCCAGCGCGGAAGTCAGCAGGAAGAGGAATGCCGCCTGGCCGTTCGGGGTGGCCACTGACGGCAGGTTGGTGCCGGTGTTGATCGCCACCGCCAGCATCTCAAACTGCTTCAGGCTGATGGCGCCATGCTCGAGGGCGGTTTTCGCTTCGTTGATGTAGACCGTACCGACAAAAACGTTATCCGAGATGGACGACAGCAGGCCGTTAAACAGATAAAACAGCGACAGCTGCGCGTGCGGCGAGGCCTGCAGAACAAACTCGATGACCGGCGTGAACAGCTGCTGGTCGATGATCACCGCCACGACGGCAAAGAATACCGTCAGCAGCGCGGTGAAGGGCAACGCCTCGGTGAACGCCTTGCCAATCGCATGTTCATCGGTCACGCCGGTAAAGGTGGTAGCGAGAATGATCACCGACAGGCCAATGAGGCCGACTTCGGCAAGGTGCAATGCGAGGGCTGCGATCAGCCAGACGCCAATCAGCGCCTGGGCAATCAGCCGCAGCCGTTCCTGACGACTGCGCTGCGCGCGGCTGCGATCGTCAAAGTCCTGCAGCACCTTTCGGACCGCCGGCGGCAGCGGTTCGCCGTAGCCAAACAGGCGATACTTTTCCACCAGCAGACAGGTCAGCAGCCCGCAGACCAGCACCGGCAGCGTGATGGGCGACATGCGAATGAAGAATTCGCCAAAATGCCAGCCCGCCGCTTTGGCGATAATCAAGTTTTGCGGCTCGCCGACCATGGTCATGACGCCGCCGAGCGCGGTACCGACGCCGGCGTGCATCATCAGGCTGCGCAGAAAACCGCGGAACTGCTCCAGCACCTCGCGGTAGTGCTGATCGATATGGCTGTCGTCCTGCACATCGCTATCGTCGGGGCGCGCCGAGGCGACGCGGTGATAGATGCCGTAAAACCCGACGGCGACGCTAATCACCACCGCCACCACGGTGAGCGCATCGAGAAAGGCGGAGAGGAAGGCGGCGGCCAGGCAGAAGGCCAGCGACAGCAGCATTTTGCTGCGGATGCCGAGCAGCAGGCGCGTAAAGACGAAGAGCAGCAGCTGCTTCATAAAGTAGATGCCCGCCACCATGAACATCAGCAGGAGCAGCACTTCCAGGTTGCTGGCGATCTCTTCCCGCACATGACCCGAGCTGGTCATGCCGATCAGCACCGCTTCAAATGCCAGCAGCCCCCCCGGCAGCAGTGGATAGCACTTCAGCGCCATGGCGAGGGTAAAGATAAACTCAACCACCAGCAGCCAGCCGGCGACAAACGGCGCTAAGGCGAACACCAGCGGATTGATGATTAAGAAAATAATTAATGCCAGCTTGTACCAGTCAGGCGACTGGCCAAGAAAATTGCGCCACAGCGCGCGGCCATAAGAAATTTCCACGACAGAATCCTTCCCCGTCAATTAGTACATGATTTTGTGCGTAACGATTGGCAAGAGTATCAGCTGAGCAAAATGAGAAGCAACTTTCTTCGCAGCGCGGCGGCGGTTACGGGAGAGAAGGAAAAGCGAAAAGTAAAAACGGAAAATGAAACGGCGATCCCTTTTTAATTCACTTGCGATGCTATCTGCGCTATAGCGGCTCTGGTATGATGAGTGCAATTGCAACAATGTGTAATGGAAATATTATTATGGTCATTAAGGCGCAGAGCCCTGCGGGTTTCGCGGAAGAGTATATCATTGAGAGCATCTGGAATAACCGCTTCCCACCTGGATCGATTCTCCCCGCTGAACGCGAGCTTTCTGAGCTGATCGGTGTCACCCGCACCACTCTGCGCGAAGTGTTGCAGCGTCTGGCGCGTGACGGCTGGTTGACCATTCAGCACGGCAAACCCACCAAAGTGAACAACTTCTGGGAGACCTCCGGACTGAATATCCTTGAAACGCTGGCGCGTCTCGATCACGACAGCGTCCCGCAGCTGATTGATAACCTGCTCTCCGTGCGCACCAATATTTCCACGATTTTTATTCGCACCGCGTTCCGTCAGCATCCGGATAAAGCGCTGGCGGTGCTGGACAGCGCCCGGGAAGTGGAAGATCACGCCGACGCTTTCGCCGACCTCGATTACAACATTTTCCGCGGTCTGGCGTTCGCCTCCGGCAATCCGATCTATGGTCTGATCCTCAACGGCATGAAGGGGCTGTATACCCGCATTGGCCGCCACTATTTCTCCAGCCCGGAAGCGCGCAGCCTGGCGCTGGGCTTTTATCATCAGCTGGCGAAGGTGTGCGAAGGCGGCCTGCACGATCAGGTGTATGAGCTGGTGCGTCGCTACGGCCATGACAGCGGCGAGATCTGGCACCGGATGCAGAAATCGCTGCCCGGCGATTTAGCCATGAATGTGCGTTAAGCTGGCTATTCGCCATCGATAAACACAATAAGGGGGCCGATGGCCCCCTTCGTCGTTTTATACGTCCCGCAAAGCTATAGCGCGTTCGGCCGCGCCGGGCAGCGGTCCAGTAGCTCAATGCTGCCGTCGGCGTTCTGCTGCTCCAGCAGCACATCGAACCCCCACAGACGATGCACATGTTTCAGCACTTCGCGCCGCCCTTTGTCCAGCGGGACGCGGTTGTGCGGCACATAGCGCAACGTCAGCGAGCGGTCGCCGCGCAGGTCAACGTTCCACACCTGGATATTCGGCTCAAGATTGCTGAGGTTATATTGCGCTGAGAGCTTGTTGCGGATCTCGCGATAGCCCTCTTCGTTGTGGATCGCCGAGATCTCGAGATAATTGTTGTGGTCGTCGTCGAGCACCGTGAAGAAGCGGAAATCGCGCATGATCTTCGGCGACAGGAACTGGCTGATAAAGCTCTCATCCTTGAAGTCGCGCATGGCGAAATGCAGCGTTTCCAGCCAGTCGGAACCGGCGATATCCGGGAACCAGTACTTGTCCTCTTCGGTGGGCGACTGGCAGATGCGCTTGATGTCCTGGAACATGGCGAAGCCCAGCGCGTAGGGGTTAATCCCACTGTACCACGGACTGTTGTATGGCGGCTGGAACACCACGTTCGTGTGGCTGTGGAGAAACTCCAGCATAAAGCGCTCGGTCACTTTCCCTTCGTCATAGAGATGATTGAGGATGGTGTAGTGCCAGAAGGTGGCCCACCCCTCGTTCATCACCTGGGTCTGTTTCTGCGGGTAGAAATACTGGCTGACTTTGCGCACGATGCGCAGGATCTCGCGCTGCCACGATTCCAGCAGCGGGGCGTTCTTCTCCATAAAGTACAGCAGGTTCTCCTGCGGTTCGGAAGGGTAGCGGCGGGCGGACTCAATCGCCTTCTCCTCTTCGCGCTTCGGCAGGGTGCGCCACAGCATATTCACCTGGCTCTGCAGATACTCTTCCCGGCTTTTCTGCCGCGCCTTCTCCTCCTGCAGAGAGATTTTTTGCGGACGTTTATAGCGGTCGACGCCGTAGTTCATCAGCGCATGGCAGGAGTCGAGCAGTTTCTCCACTTCGTCGACGCCATAGCGTTCTTCGCACTCGGTAATGTATTTGCGGGCGAAGATCAGGTAGTCGATGATTGAGCTGGCGTCGGTCCAGCTGCGAAACAGGTAATTGTTTTTAAAGAACGAGTTATGCCCGTAGCAGGCGTGCGCCATCACCAGCGCCTGCATGGTGATGGTGTTTTCTTCCATCAGGTAGGCGATACAGGGGTTGGAGTTGATGACAATCTCATACGCCAGGCCCTGCTGGCCGTGCTTATAGGCCTGCTCGGTCTCAATGAATTTTTTGCCGAACGACCAGTGCGGATAGTTGATGGGCATGCCGACGCTGGAGTAGGCGTCCATCATCTGCTCGGAAGTAATGACTTCGATCTGGTGCGGGTAGGTGTCAAGACGATAGAGCTTAGCGACCCGGTCCACTTCGGCCAGGTAGGTCTCCAGTAACTCAAACGTCCAGTCGGGTCCATCGCTTAAACGGGTGGTGTCCCTGTTCATGGAGTCAATCGTAGCCATTAGCGCGCCCTCGTTGTTGTTGGTTTTCTCTGAACGGAAAACCTCTAAACAAGCATAGAACACCGCACAGCAAACTGTGTTGTCAGCCAATCGCTTTTCTTCGCGATTTCCCCATCTCAAAGCCGTTTTTTGCGCTTATTTACAGAATATAATGCTGGGTAAAAATAAAGCGCAGCATGAGATCGTAAATCTCACAGCGCAGTGCTGGTGCGGTTTGCTGTGAGTTAAGTCACCATAAATAAAGCGTATGTTGAATAATATTTTCATCTGAGTTATCAATTTGTAATTAGATGATTGTTCTTTAACTGTTACGGAGTCGCTATGCGTGTCGTCATACTGGGAAGTGGGGTGGTTGGGGTAGCCAGCGCGTGGTATTTGAGTCAGGCGGGTCATGAGGTGACGGTTATCGACCGTCAGCCCGGTCCGGCAGAGGAGACCAGCGCGGCCAACGCCGGGCAGATTTCTCCCGGCTATGCGGCGCCCTGGGCGGCGCCGGGGGTGCCGCTGAAGGCGATAAAATGGATGTTCCAGCGCCATGCGCCGCTGGCGATCGGCCTTGACGGCACGTCGTTCCAGCTGAAGTGGATGTGGCAGATGCTGCGCAACTGCGACACCCGCCACTATATGGAGAACAAAGGCCGGATGGTGCGCCTGGCGGAGTACAGCCGTGACTGCCTGAAGGCGCTGCGCGACACCACCGGCATTCAGTATGAAGGGCGTCAGGGCGGGACGCTGCAGCTGTTCCGTACCGCCAAACAGTATGAAAACGCCACCCGCGACATCGCGGTGCTGGAGGACGCCGGCGTGCCGTATCAGCTGCTGGAGGCGAAGCGGCTGGCGGAAGTGGAGCCCGCGCTGGCGGAGGTCAGCCACAAACTGACCGGCGGCCTGCGCCTGCCAAACGATGAAACCGGCGACTGCCAGCTGTTTACCACCCGTCTGGCGGCGATGGCGGAACAGGCCGGGGTCACTTTCCGCTTCAACACCCCGGTGGACGCCCTGCTGCAGGAGGGCGATCGCATTGCCGGGGTGAAATGCGGCGATGAGATTATCAAAGGCGACGCCTATGTGATGGCCTTCGGCTCCTACTCGACGGCGATGCTCAAGGGGCTGGTGGATATTCCGGTCTACCCGCTGAAAGGCTATTCGTTAACCATCCCGATTGCCCAGGAAGACGGCGCGCCGGTTTCCACTATCCTTGATGAGACGTATAAAATCGCCATCACCCGTTTCGATCAGCGCATTCGCGTCGGCGGTATGGCCGAGATCGTCGGTTTTAACAAAGCGCTGCTGCAGCCGCGTCGGGAAACTCTGGAAATGGTGGTGCGCGACCTGTTCCCGCGCGGCGGCCACGTTGAGCAGGCCACCTTCTGGACCGGCCTGCGGCCGATGACGCCGGACGGCACGCCGGTGGTCGGGCGCACGGCGTTTAAAAACCTGTGGCTCAACACCGGTCACGGTACCCTCGGCTGGACCATGGCCTGCGGCTCAGGGCAGCTTATCAGCGATTTGATCTCCGGCCGCACGCCGGCGATCCCTTACGACGATCTGGCGGTCGCCCGCTACAGCCCCGGGTTCACCCCGGCGCGTCCGCAGCATCTGCATGGCGCACACAACTAAGGAGCTTGCATGACCCGTCCGGTAGTGGCCAGCATCGACCTGCTGGCCTTGCGGCAGAATTTACAGATAGTGCGTCGCGCGGCCCCCGGGTCGCGCCTGTGGGCGGTGGTCAAAGCTAATGCTTATGGCCATGGCGCGGCGCGGGTATGGAGTGCGTTGAGCGCGGCGGATGGTTTCGCCTTGCTCAACCTGGAAGAGGCGATCCTGTTGCGCGAGCAGGGCTGGAAAGGTCCGATCCTGCTGCTGGAGGGCTTCTTCCATGCCGATGAGCTGGCGGTGCTGGATCAATATCGCTTAACCACCAGCGTTCACAGCAACTGGCAGATTAAGGCGCTGCAGCAGGCGAAGCTGCGCGCGCCGCTGGATATCTATCTCAAGGTGAACAGCGGCATGAACCGGCTGGGCTTTATGCCGGAGCGGGTGCATACCGTCTGGCAGCAGCTGCGGGCAATAAGCAACGTCGGCGAGATGACGCTGATGTCGCACTTCGCGGAGGCGGAGAACCCGCAGGGGATTGTCGAGCCGATGCGCCGTATTGAACAAGCGGCGGAGGGACTGGATTGCCCGCGCTCGCTGGCTAACTCGGCGGCGACCCTCTGGCATCCGGAAGCGCATTTTGACTGGGTTCGACCGGGCATCGTGCTGTATGGCGCGTCGCCCTCAGGGCAGTGGCAGGACATCGCGAACACCGGCCTGAAGCCGGTGATGGCCCTGCGCAGCGAAATCATCGCCGTGCAGAACCTGCGCCCCGGCGAGGCGATTGGCTATGGCGGCCTGTATCGCACCACCCAGGAGCAGCGGATCGGCATTGTCGCCTGCGGCTATGCCGACGGCTATCCGCGGGTGGCGCCGAGCGGCACGCCGGTGCTGGTGGACGGCGTGCGGACCACCACCGTCGGGCGCGTGTCGATGGATATGCTGGCGGTCGATTTAACCCCCTGTCCGCAGGCCGGGATTGGCGCGCCGGTCGAACTGTGGGGCAAAGAGATTAAAATCGACGACGTGGCGGCCAGCTGCGGCACCGTCGGCTATGAGCTGATGTGCGCCCTGGCGCCGCGGGTGCCGGTTGTGACCCTGTAACGTATTCCGGGGCGGATCACTCCGCCTCGTCTTCCGCGACCCGGACCCCTACCTTCAGCACGTGATCGTTCTCTTTTTCCGCTACTGTCCACACCATCCCGGCGAACTCCACCTGGTCGCCCACCACCGGCGCGGCGCCCAGCAGCTGCTGAACCACTTCCCCCAGCGACTGCTGATGTTCGCGGAACTCCTCTCCGCCGTCGATGCCGTAGATTTGCGCCACATCGGCGAAGCGGGCCCCGGCATCAAGGATAAAGTCGCCGAAAAAGCGCTGATCGAGCGCCACCGGCGGCGACTGGCTGAACATTTTGCCCAGCGCAGGCAGGTCGTGTTCCCGGCCAATGACGCACAGGATATCGCCTTCCCGCAGGCGGGTGCTGCCGGTGGGGTGCAGCAGGGCATTGTTGCGAAACAGCGCGGCAATCCGCGTCTCCGGCGGCATATGCAGGTCGCGCAGCGCCGCGCCGATGCACCATTTATCGGCCCCCAGCTGGTAGACGAACTGCTCCCACGGGTTTTCCGGGTGAATATCCAGCCCGACGCGGGAGATGGGCCAGCTGATGGGCGGCACCACCACTTTGGCTTTTTTCGCCGCC
Organism: Klebsiella sp. JB_Kp042; assembly: GCF_040065275.1. Classification (NCBI taxonomy): domain Bacteria; kingdom Pseudomonadati; phylum Pseudomonadota; class Gammaproteobacteria; order Enterobacterales; family Enterobacteriaceae; genus Klebsiella; species Klebsiella sp. JB_Kp042. The sequence continues at coordinate 52,029 of NZ_JBEAJL010000117.1, read as the reverse complement.
CACGATAGCGAGGTGCCCTGCAGCAGCAGCGACACCAGCACCACGAAGAAGGCGACATTGAAGAACAGGCGGGCGTTGTCCAGGCCGGCCATCATCGGGAACACCGCGAGAATAATCGGCACCGCGCCGCGCAGGCCAACCCAGCTGATAAACACCCGTTCACGGAGGTTAAACCCGCGGAACGGCAGCAGACCGGCAAACACCGACAGCGGACGGGCAATGAAAATCATCCACATCGACAGCAGCAGCGCCGGGATAGCGATCGGCAGCAGGTCGGAGGGCGTCACCAGCATGCCCAGCACCAGGAACATGGCGATTTGCGCCAGCCACGCCAGACCGTCGAAGTTCTGCAGGATACCGTGCCGGTTGCGGATCGGCCGGTTGCCCAGCAAAAAGCCGCAGAGATAGACGGCGAGGATACCGCTGCCGTCGAGGGTGGTGGTGACGGCGAAAATCATGATCCCGCCGCTCAGCGCCAGCAGCGGATAGAGCCCGGCGGGCAGCACGATGCGGTTGATCATCTGCAGCAGCAGGTAGCCGCCGCCGAGGCCGATGACGATCCCGAGGCCAAACTGTTGAATGATATGCACGGCGAACATCCAGCTGAGGCCGGTCTGGTGCTGCTGGATCATTTCGATCAGGGTGATGGTCAGGAAAACCGCCATCGGGTCGTTACTGCCTGACTCAATTTCCAGCGTCGAGCCGACGCGCTCGTTGAGCCCCTTGCCGCCGAGCAGCGAGAAGACCGCTGCGGCGTCGGTGGAGCCGACAATGGCGCCGATCAGCAGGCCTTCGATCATATCCAGTTTGAACAGCCAGGCCGCCATCATCCCGGTGAGCGCCGAAGTGATCAGCACCCCGACCGTCGCCAGCGACAGCGCCGGCCACAGCGCGACGCGAAAGGAGCTGGCCTGGGTGCGCATCCCGCCGTCCAGCAGGATCACCGCCAGCGCCAGGTTACTCACCATGTAGGCGAAGGGGTAGTTGTCGAAGGGGATGCCGCCGATGCCGTCAATGCCTGCCAGCATCCCGATAGCCAGAAAGATGACCAGAATCGGGATGCCAAGGCGAGAAGAAAAGGAGCTCAATAAGATACTGCAGGTTACTAAAACAGAACCCAGAATAAACAGACTAATGACCGCAGCGGCGTCCAATGTTCACGTACTCCCTGACTGGCGTGAAAAAATGGCTAAAAGTGACACTATTTTAACAATTCGCAGGGGATCCGCCTATGCGTCTGACAAATTTATTCTGCCAGCACCGGGTGGCCGCTGATTGTCAGGGTGGTGGCCGCCGCCTGATTCACCAGCCGCGCGCGCCCCCCCAGCGGCAGGGTCACCGTGCGCTGCTCGTGACCAAACTCCAGTCCGCTAATCATCGGAACAGAGAGCTGCTGGCGCAGGTAATCAAAGACCTGCGGCAGGTCGTAACCCGCGTCATAGTCGTTCGGCGTGCCGCCGGTGAAGCTGCCGAAGATCACCGCCCTCTGCGCCGCCAGTACGCCGCTGTGCAACAGCTGAAGCAGCATGCGTTCGACGCGGAACGGGTGCTCATTGATATCCTCCACCACCAGGATGCCGTCGCGGATCGCCGGCAGCCACGGGGTGCCGATAAGCGAGGTCAGCATCGCCAGATTCCCGCCCCACAGGGTGCCTTCCACCCGGCAGTTCGGCCCTTCGCCCGGCCATTCGAGGGTGAATTCCGGCTGGCGCAGCGCCTGCCAGAAATGGTGTTCGGTAAACGGATCGAGGGTCTCCGCGCCGAAGTTGCCCGCGAGCATCGGCCCGCTGAAGGTGACGACATTGCCCAGGGCCAGCAGGCCCGACTGGATGGCGGTGAAATCGCTGTGGCCGCAAATCAGCAGCGGGTCGCGCTGCTGGCGGGCAATCAGCCCCTGCCAGTCGATATGCGGCAGCAGACGACTGGCGCCGTAGCCGCCGCGCACCGCGAGGACGATCCGGTTGCGCCCGGGCAGCTGGGCAAGCTGGTTAATATCGGCCAGCCGTTCATGTTCAGTCCCGGCGAAACGCTGCAGCCGGCGGGGAATGACCTGCTGGTGGGCCACCTCGTGTCCGGCCTGCTGCAGACGCTCGACGCCGCGGGCCGCCGCCTGCTGGTTGATGCAATAACCGGATGGCGCGACCAGATAAAACTGAGACATGATAATTCCTTGCTATGAATGAAAGGGTTATGATGCCGCCTGGAATGGCGATTGTCATCTCCAGGTGGCTAACTTCAGTCCGCACCCGTCATCCTTCTGGCTGTCGGCGGGCGGGGGTCGTACCGCTGCCGTCGTTCTGCAGCATGATGGCGTTTGGGTAGATAAGGATAGATGTGTGAAATTGAGATGGTTGCTTATTTTAGTCGTTTTTCTTGCCGGTTGTAGTTCGAAACATGATTACACCAATCCGCCGTGGAACCCCGAGGTCCCGGTGAAGCGGGCGATGCAGTGGATGCCGATCAGTGAAAAAGCTGGCGCCGCCTGGGGCGTGGATCCGCAGCTGATCACGGCGATCATCGCCATCGAGTCGGGCGGTAACCCTGCGGTAGTGAGTAAATCCGGCGCCGTCGGGCTGATGCAGCTTAAGCCGTCGACCTCCGGACGCGATGTCTACCGGCGGATGGGCTGGCGCGGCGAGCCGTCGGTCAGCGAGCTGAAAAACCCGGAACGGAATATCTCGATGGGGGCCGCCTATCTGAGCATTCTGGAAAACGGCCCGCTGGCGGGGATCAAAGACCCGCAGGTGATGCGCTACGCGGTGGTGGTCTCCTACGCCAACGGCGCGGGCGCGCTGCTGCGCACCTTCTCGTCAAACCGGCAGGACGCCATCGAGGAGATTAACGATCTCGACGCCGATGAGTTCTTCGAGCATGTGGTGAAAAAACACCCGGCTCCGCAGGCGCCGCGCTATATCTGGAAGCTGCAGAAAGCGCTGGATGCCATGTAATCCCTCGTTTGGCCTCCGGGAGTCTCCCGGAGGCCACGTCCTCAGAAATCGTAGCCGACGGTAGCCATCACGCTGCGCTCAGCTCCCCAGTAGCAGTTGCCGGTGCCGTAGCAGCCGGAAACGTATTCACGATTGCCGATATTGTTGGCGTTAACCTGCACATAAGCGCCTTTCAGCCCCGGCGACCAGACGCCGAGGTCGGCCCGCATCATGGCATCCATCAACGTCACCGACGGCAGCCGTGCGGTGTTGGCATCATCCGCCCACTGTTTGCCGATGTAGCGGACGCCGGCGCCCACCGAGATCCCCGCCGGGAATTGATAGCGCGCCCAGAAGGAGGCCATCTGATCCGGGGTCAGCTGCGGCGTGTTGTTGTCGGTACCGTCCTTAGTATCCTGGAAGCGCAGACGATTCCAGGTATACGAGGCGATAGTGCTCAGCTGCGGCGTGATCTGATGGTGCGCTTCCAGTTCGACGCCCTGGGAATGCACTTTCCCCGCTGGAATATAGGTGGCGGTGGCGATGTTCGGGTCGCGGGTGGCGACATCCTTTTGCGTCAGGTCGTAAATCGCGATGCTGTAGAGGTCGCTGCTGCCCGGCGGCTGGAACTTCAGGCCGGCTTCAAACTGTTCGGCGGTGGTCGGTTTCAACGGTTTGCCATCCGCGCCGGGCAGCATCGCCGGGGTAATCGCCTGACTGTAGCTCAGATAGGGTGAAAGCCCGTTGTCCAGAGCGTACAACAGCGAGGCGCGGCCGCTGATATGGTCGTCTGAACGGCGGTTTGAGGTGCCCTGGGTGTCGCTGACCTGCTGGGAAACGATGCGGTCATAGCGGGCGGAAACATCCATATGCCAGCGGTCCCAGACCATCTCATCCTGTAGATACAGCCCGGTCTGGTAATAGCGGCGATTATTGTCATCGCTGTAGGTCACAGTATGCCCGGTCTGGGCGGTATAGCCGGTAAACGGGTTAAGCGGCGCCGCGCCGCCGGCGCCGGTCCACAGATCGTTGCGGAAGCGATGATATTCGGCGCCGAGGATCAGGGTATGCGCCAGATCGCCAGTATTGAAATCGGCGCGCAGGCGGTTATCGGTTGACCAGCCGTCCAGCGAACCGCGCGAGCCGCTGTAGCCGCGGGCCAGCCTATCGCTGTCATCTATCCAGCCGACCTGGTAGACCTGATCGAGGGAGACGTTGGTGTGGGTGTAGCTCCCGGCGGAATAGACCGACCAGACGTCGGTGAACTGGTGGTCAAACTCATAGCTGTAGATCTGCTGGCGGCGCTGATAGCCATCTCCCGGATCGCCCTCGTTGGTGCTGGTGGAGAGCTTACGGCCATTGTGCGCGTAGCGGGTGCCGTCCAGCGGCAAAGAGCCATGATAGCCGCCGGAAGGATCTTTTTGCAGATAGGCGCGCAGCAGCAGCGAGGTGTCGCTGTCCGGCTGCCACAGCAGGGAAGGCGAAATGGCGTAGCGCTCTTCGCGGGTATGGTCATACTGCGTGTCGCTGCTGCGGGTCATACCGATCAGCCGCCATGCCCACTGCTCATTGATGGCGTCGGTGTAATCGAAGGCCGCGCCTTTGGTATTTTGCGTTCCGCCAGTCAGGCGGACGTGGCCCTGCTGACTGAACTGCGGGCGCTTGGAGGTCAGGTTGACCACGCCGCCCGGCACGCTTTGCCCGTAGAGCGCGGAGGAGGGGCCGCGGATCACATCGACGCGTTCGATAAACCATGGGTCGATCTGCACAACGTTATGGCTGCCGCCGTCGCTCATCAGGCGCATGCCGTCGAGGAACAGGTTATCGACGTCGCCGCCGTGGTAGCCGCGCAGGGAGATGGCGTCAAACCGGGTGGCGCCGCCGCCGAAGCTGGAATAGACCCCTGGGGTATATTCCAGCGCCTGGCTGATGGTATTCGCCCCCTGATCCGCCATCTGCTGGCGGGTGACAACCGACACCGACTGGGCGGTGGTGATTAACGGCTGGTCGGTTTTCGTCGCCCCGAGCGAGGTGCTGGCGCTATAGCCTTCAGTCGGCGCGCTGGCAGACGCCGGCGGGCTGGCCGTCACCACCACCGTCTCTTCGGCCTGCGCGGTGAAGGGAAGTGCGACCGCGAGGGCGTACAGCAGCCCCGGGCGTTTTCGAGAAATAGCCACGTTCATAAGATCATCCTGAACCAGCGCGGTCTGGTACTCCTGTACGCCGCCGCGGGAAAAACGAATCTGTCATTATTCGTTAAAAAGTAATGCGAATTATTATTGTTTGTATTTGTGCAATCAAGCGAAAAGGTGACCTGTTCAGCGCGAGGGGGTGGAGAGGTGTTTCCCGCGAGCCGCAGAATGGCCCTGCGCGGGAGGGTCGTGACCAGGGAGACCGCTTCACCCCTACCGATTTTGGTAGGGGGAAGCGGAACAGCGTCAGGAGCCGGTCTTTTGCGGTGCCGCAGGGGCGGGGTCGTTAGCGGCGGGTTTGTCCTGTAGTGAAGGCGTTGTCGCCGGACGGGTGGCGGGCAGCGCATCGCAGGGTTTCTCCTGCGGACAGATCAGGTCCAGCATCTTAAGGGTGACGCCGTTGGTCCAGCCAAAACCGTCCTGCAGTGGATATTCCCCACCGCCGCCGCCGGTGCCGGTCGAACTCACATCATACTTCTCCACCAGCTTTTGTTTGCTGTCATAGGTATGCTGCACGTTGGTCAGGAAACGCCAACTGACCTCCATGGCGATCTTCTGCTGGCCATAGTTTTGCAGCCCCTCGACGGCCACCCACTGCAGCGGCGCCCAGCCGTTGGGGGCGTCCCACTGCTGGCCGCTGTTGATGGTGGTGGTGGTCAGCCCGCCGGGTTTGAGCAGCCGCGACTTGGCGGCGGCCGCCACTTTCGTCGCCCGCTCGCGTGACGCGGCATTGACGTACAGCGGGAACAGCGCCGCGGCGGTCAGCTGATTGCGCACCTTGTGGCTTTTCAGATCGTAATCGGCGTACCACCCCTCTTTTTCATTCCACAGGTATTTCTCGATAGCCTGCTGGCGGGTGTTGGCCAGCGCATCGTACCGCGTAGCGCCAGCGCTGTCCCCCGCAGCTTTACTGGCGCGGGCGAGGGTTTTCTCCAGATGGAACATCAGGGCATTGAGATCGACCGGAACAATCGAGGTGGTGCGAATGGTGGCGAGCTGCTGCGGATTGTCCATCCAGCGGGAGCTGAAATCCCAGCCGGAAGCGGCGGCGGAGCGCAGGTCGCGATAGATCTCGGTGGCCGGACGATTCGGGTTGCTTTTGGCGGTTTTGACGTCGTCAAGCCAGGACTCGGGGCGCGGGGTGTCGTTATCGTCCCAGTAGCGGTTGAGCAGCGCGCCATCGGCCATCCGCACCGCCCGTTTGTCGGCGCTGCCGGGAGCCAGCGCGTCCGCCCCGGCCATCCAGTAGCGATACTCTTTCTCCAGCTGCGGCTGGTAGGTTTTCAGCACCTGGTCGCCATCGTGCGTCGCCAGCAGGCTTACCATAAAGGAGAAGAAGGGGGGCTGCGAACGGCTGAGGTAATAGGTGCGGTTACCGTTGGGGATATGGCCCCAGGTGTCAATTTCCGCGGCGAAGTTGGCGACCATATCTTCGACTTTATCCCAGTGACCGCTTTCGGCAAGACCCAGCATGGTGAAATAGCTGTCCCAGTAATAGACTTCGCGAAAGCGTCCTCCGGGGACCACGTAGGGCTTAGGCAGCGGCAGCAGCGAGTCCCACTTTTCCACCTCGACGGTGCTGCGGGTCAGGACCGGCCACAGGCCGTCGATATGCTGACGCAGGGTTTGCCCTTTGGGCGGCACATAGGTGTCGTTCTCTTTCGGCAGCGTGAAGTTCAGCTCGACGAAGTGGCGCAGGTCGAAGCTGGCCTGGTTTTTTTGCATCCGGTAATCGGCAAGGATCATCAGCGGATCGCTGTTAGGGATCGCGTCGGCGAAGGTTTTTTGATCGGCAAAGAGCTTTGCGCTCTGGACATCATTAAACAACGGGCCCAGCAGAATATCCGGCGAGGGTGGCGGCGCGGTTTTGCCGTCTTCCGCCTGGACATTCAGGCTCATCAGGGCGAGCAGGGCGCCGCCGATCGCCAGGCGCAGGGAACAGGGCAAAGCAGCGGGACGATGTGCATCAGTACTCGTCATGGGGAGTTCTCCTTATCATTATCGACTGCGGGCCACGACGTTTGGCCATCCAAAAACCTTAGACGAATATCTGCCGCTGCGCGTGTCAGGGGTAACATTTTGCGCGAAAACAGAGGATTTACCTGCCTGGTTTTCTGCTACAACCGCCGGCAACGCGATTAGGCTTACCGGCAAGCCAAGGAGCCCGGGCCACTGGCCACGGCGCGCTGGAGGCGAATACCAGCGGATCGAGAAGGGTTGTGAGGCCCGGCCTGCGGCACACCGGCTGACGGCGCTGGCGTCCACCATGGCGCAAAAATCGTCGCCCTGCCTCACGACGGTGCAACCGCAGCCGGGCGCAGGCGGCCATTGTGGCGATTTTTTGCACAATCAGACGGCGGGTCAGAACCGATTTGCACAACGCCGCGGCGGCGGATGACCTGGCATAATTAATGCTTATCTCTTACCGGGATTACCACAAAGTGAGTACAACCGGAGGAGACGGCCATGATAAAAATAACGCTTCCTGACGGGCATTATTATGACGAGATGCTGACCGCCCAGGGTGAACAGCGGCCGCACTATAATGCCTGGTGGCAATGGTTTCGCAACACCGATCAATTCTCTATCCGGCAGAAAAAAGCGCAAGCGGAACTGCTCTTTCACCGTATCGGCATCACTTTTAACGTTTACGGCGAGGATGAAGGGACCGAGCGGCTGATCCCGTTTGACAGCGTGCCGCGGATCATCCCCGCCGGGGAGTGGCAGCGCATTGACCGCGGTATACGCCAGCGGGTGAAAGCGCTGAACGCTTTTCTCTATGACATCTATCATGAGCAGAATATCCTGCGTGCGGGGCTGATCCCGGCCGAACAGGTGCTGGCCAACGAGCAGTATCAGCCGTGCATGCAGGGCATCAACCTGCCAAACAACACCTATGCCCATATCACCGGCGTCGATATGGTGCGCAATAACGACGGTCAGTACTACGTGCTGGAGGATAATCTGCGCACGCCGTCCGGTGTCTCCTACATGCTCGAAAACCGTAAGATGATGATGCGCCTCTATCCGGAGATGTTCGAGCAGCATCACATTGCGCCGGTGGAGCGCTACCCGAGCTACCTCCTGCAGACCCTGCGCGAAAGTTCGCTGGTGGATGATCCCTGCGTCGTGGTGATGACGCCGGGTCGCTTCAACAGCGCCTACTTCGAGCACAGCTTCCTGGCGCAGCAGATGGGGGTCGAGCTGGTGGAAAGCGCCGACCTGTTTATTAAAAACGGCGCGGTGTATATGCGCACCACCGAGGGGCCGCGGCGGGTGGATGTGATTTATCGCCGCATCGATGACGCCTGGCTCGACCCGCTGGCCTTCCGCGCCGATTCGATGCTCGGCGTACCGGGGCTGCTGTCCGTTTATCGCGCCGGCGGCGTGGTGCTGGCCAACGCCATCGGCACCGGGGTGGCCGACGACAAATCGATCTACCCGTACGTCCCGGAGATGATCCGCTTTTACCTCGGCGAACAGCCGATCCTCAGCAATATCCCCACCTGGCAGTGCCGGAAAGCGGAGGACCTGCGCTACGTGCTGAGCAATCTGGAGCTGATGGTGGTCAAGGAGGTCCATGGCGCCGGGGGCTACGGCATGCTGGTCGGCCCGCGTTCCACCAAAGAGGAGCGGGAGGCCTTCCGCCAGCGCCTGCTGGCCAATCCGGCCAACTATATCGCCCAGGACACCCTCGCGCTGTCGACCTGCCCGACCTTCGTTGATGAAGGGCTGTCGCCGCGGCATATCGATTTACGTCCCTACGTGCTGTCCGGGCAGGAGATGCGGCTGGTGCCTGGCGGCCTGACCCGCGTGGCGCTGACCGAAGGGTCGCTGGTGGTCAACTCGTCGCAGGGCGGCGGAACCAAGGATACCTGGGTGATGGAGGATGACGCATCATGCTAAGTCGTACGGCGAGTGAACTGTTCTGGATGGCCCGCTATCTTGAGCGGGCGGAGAGCTACGCCCGGGTGCTGGACGTGACCTGGAAATTATCAATGATCCCCCGCCACAGTCAGCAGTCGCGGGATCTGGCGCTGCCGCTGAATTTGTCGATGACCCACGAGCTGTTTCAGGCGCGCCACGCCCGCTTTACCATGAGCAATCTGCTCAACTTTTTTGCCCTCGATGGCAACAACCCCTGCAGTATTTACAGCTGCGTGGAGATGGCGTGGAACAACGCGCACGCGGTGCGCGGCAGTCTGTCGGCCGAAGTGTGGGAGAGCATCAATGCCACCCGCATCGAGCTGCGAACCCTCCGCCAGCAGGGGCTGGGCGAGCTGGGGAGCGACGGCTTTTTCGAGTGGGTGAAAGAGCGGGTGCATCTGTTTCGCGGGGCGGTGATTGGCACGCTGCTGCGCAACGACGCCCTGAGCTTTATCGGTATCGGCACGCTGATCGAGCGTGCGTTCGCCACCACCCAGCTGCTGCTGATTAAGGATCAACAGCTGACCAACGATCCGGACCCGGTGCGTGAATACTACCGGCTGGATACCCTGCTCAATGCGGTCAGCGCCCGCGAAGCATACAACAGCCTCTACCGCCAGCCGGTCAGTCGCGAAACGGTGATGGAGCTGCTGATCCTGCGTAACGATATTCCACGTTCGCTGCGCGCCAGCATTGCCGACCTGGTGGGCGAACTGGAGAAGATCGCCAACGATCGCTCCTATCAGCCGCTGCGCCTCGCCCATCAGCTCAACGTTGACCTGCGCTTCAGCACCCGTGACGACCTGGCGCAGGCGGACCTGCAGACCACGCTTAACGGACTGCTGGCGAGAATTAACGCCCTGTCCGACAGCATCAGACAAACCTATCTGGAGGCCTTATGAAACTGGTCATCGATCATCTCACCCGCTACGGCTACGATGAAGAAGTGAAGTTTTCCACCCAGTATCTGCGCCTGACGCCGCGCAGCACCGGACGGCAGACCATCACCGCCTGGACGCTGACCCTGCCGGACGGCGCGGCGGTGACCACCACCGACGGCTGGGGCAATGTGCTGCATGTGCTGACGCTGGATAACCCGCACAAAGAGATCACCATCCGCGCCAGCGGGATTGTCGATATCGCCGACGAGGGGGAAGAGACGCGTGATGAAGAGGCCGAGCTGCTGTCGCCGCTGGTTTTTCTGCGCTCTACGCCGCTGACCCGCGCCGATACGGCGATCCGTGAGTTTGCCCAGCGCCTCTATCGTCCCGATGCGGCGGAAGAGAGTTTGAATCAACTGATGGCGGATCTGCTGTTAAGAATGCCATACTCCCCCGGCGCGACCCAGGTGCAGGACTCCGCTGCCGACGCCTTCGCCCGGGCGAAGGGTGTGTGCCAGGATCATACCCATGTTTTTCTCGCCTGCTGCCGGGCGCTGGACATCCCGGCGCGCTACGTCAGCGGCTATGTCTACAGCGATAACGCCCAGCATGTGGCGATGCATGCCTGGGCGGAAGTGTGGCTCGACGGCCGCTGGCTGTCGTTTGATATAACCAATAATACCCGTCGTCTGAATCAGCATCTGCGGCTGGCGACCGGGCTGGATTATCTCGACGCCTGCCCGGTACGGGGCACCCGGTTGGGCGGCGGCGGGGAGATTATGTTAACCAACGCTGAAGTGCGCGAACACAGCCAGCAGGCGCAGCAGCAATAATACGGGAATAACCGCAATGACCTACTGTGTGGCCATGTGCCTGGCGGATGGACTGGTGTTTGCTTCCGACTCCCGCACCAACGCGGGCGTCGACCATATTGCCACTTTTAAAAAGCTGCACGTTTTCCATCAGGAAGGGGAACGGGTGCTGGTGCTGCAATCCGCCGGCAACCTGGCCACCACCCAGAGCGTGATAAGCCTGCTCAGCGCGCGGATCCGTACCCAGCAGGAGCCGAACCTGATGCAGGTGACTTCCCTCTACGACGCCGCCATGCTGATCGGGAAAACGCTGCTGGAGGTGATCCAGCGCGACAGCAGCAACCAGCAAAACTGCAGTAACACCAACTTCAACTGCAACCTGCTGCTTGGCGGCCAGATCGCCGGCGAAACCCATCGTCTGTTCCATATTTATCCGGAGGGCAACTTTATTGAAGCCACCCGCGACACGCCTTATTTCCAGATTGGCGAAAGCAAGTACGGCAAGCCGATCATCGATCGGGTGCTGACCATCGATACGCCGCTGGAGCAGGCGATGTGCTGCGCGTTGATCTCCATTGACTCGACGCTGCGCAGTAATCTGTCCGTCGGTCTGCCGCTGGATACGCTGCTCTACCGCAGCGGCAGCCTGTGCAGCGCCGGGCAGCATCGCATCACCGACAGCGATCCCTACTTCAACCGCATCCGCAAGGCGTGGTCGGAAGGGCTGTTGCACACCTTCCGGACCCTGCCGACCTGGACCCCAGCGGAGCGGGAAGAGGAGTAGTCTCTGCGCCGCTCCGCCGGCCACGCCGGCGCGAAGGCGGATAAGGCGCCAGCCTCCAGCGGGCAAGAAGGGGGGTACGTTGCCTGCGGTGGATTGCCGGGCGGCGCTGCGCTAACACCGGCCTGCAGTGACCGGGGATCGACGTTCATCCCGTAGGCCCGGCAAGCTTAGCGCCGCCGGGCGATGGGCCATCTTAACCGGATGGTGGTTGCAGCGAACGTCTCCCCTTAACTCATACCACGGCTGTCAGAATCCCACGTTATTTGCACGCCATCGACCCGTTGCGCCATCGACGGCATTCTCTGAGTCATGCGGAACGCAAACGCGCTTTTTGGCAAAGCTAAGTAAATTAAATACTTTGTTATTTAACGTGTTATCTCACATCTTCGGAGGAAATGAGGCAACACGGCAAGGTATGGGAAGTGACGGAAAAGAAGACGGCTGTCTATGTGGATGACCAACAGCGCATCCTGATCCGCCAGCTGGCGCGCAGCTGGCTGTGGCGCAGCGAGCTGCCGACCTGGCTGCTGATTGTGACGGTTTACGGCGGCTGGTTTGCCTGCGTGACGAGCTGGCGGACGCTGGGACTGTTTCCGGCCACGCTGCTGCTAATCTGGTTTACCGCCTGGTATATGTCCTTACAGCATGAGCTGATCCATGGGCATCCCACCCGGCTGGCATGGTTCAACCAGCTGCTGGGGACGCTGCCGCTGGCGGTCTGGTATCCCTATGGCGTCTACCGCGACAGCCATCTGGCGCATCATCGCAACCATCTGCTGACGCACCCCGAGGACGACCCCGAGTCGTACTATGTGACGGCGGAAAGCTGGCAGCGCTTCTCTGCCTGGCAGCGCCGCCTTATCCACCTGCGCAATACCTTCTGGGGGCGTCTGCTTCTGGCGCCGCTGATGGATATCGTTCACACCCTGCGTAGCGCGCTGCGGGCTTTCCGCGCGGGCGACCGCCGCGCCATTGCCATGTGGAGCCTGCATCTGTTTCTGTTGACGGGTCTGCTGGCCTGGATGGCGGCGCAGGGTTTTTCCCCGCTGTGGTTTGTGCTGGCGGTGAGCTACCCGGCGCTGGCCCTGACCAAAGTGCGCTCTTTTCTCGAACACCGGGCCGCGGATGACCCGCTGGCCCGCTCGGTGATCAACGAGGCCGGGCTCCCCTGGCGGGTGCTGTTCCTCAATCTCAACTACCATGCGGTACATCATGACCTGCCAGGGGTCCCCTGGTACGCTTTACGTCGGCTGTATCTGCATCGCCAGACGGCTTATCTGCAGCGTAATCAGGGGTTCCTGGTGCGCGGGTACGGTGAGTGGCGACGCCATTTTAGCCGCCGGGCGGTGGCGGTGAACGCCCATCCAGGCTTTGGCGAACAGGCGCAGGCGGGAGGAGAACATGGCTGAACGTATGACCTTTCCCATGTATGCCATCCACCGACAACAGACCCAGGCCCTGTGGCTGGCGGTGCAGTCGCTGCTGGCTGAACGCGGCGTGAGGGTGGTGGGGGACCCTCCGGCGGCCGATCCCGAGGATCTGCTGGCCCACTGGCGCCAGCCGGGGCTGTTGCTGAGCCAGACCTGTGGCTATCCGCTGGTGACCCAACTGCCGGAGGTGCAGACGGTGGGCTGCTTCCACTACGCCGCGCCCGGTTGCGAGGGGCGCCGCTACCGCAGCCTGCTGGTGGTCCGCGAAGCGGATAGTCACCGGATGCTGGTGGACTTTTTGGGCCGTCGGGCCGTATGCAATGCCGAGCACTCGCAGTCTGGCTACAACGTGCTGCGCAAAATGGTCGCGCCGCTCTCCCGGGAGGGGCGTTTTTTTTCGGCGGTGGTGTTCAGCGGCAGCCATCGGCAGTCGCTGCGCGAGCTGCAGCAGGAAAACGCCGATATCGCCGCCATCGACTGCGTGACCTACGCTCTGCTGCAGCGCCATCAGCCGGAGGCCCTGGCAGGCCTGGCGGCGATCGGCTGGAGCCCGGCCGCGCCAGGGCTGCCGCTGATCACCGCCGGCGCCACCCCGGCGGCGACGCTGAACAGCCTGCGCGAGGCGCTCCAGCAGCTGGTGAGCGATGCGCGCTATCGTCCCCTGTGCGACGCCTTGCTGATCTGCGGCTATAGCGATATGTCGCGGGAGGCCTATGCTCCGCTGCTGGCGTGGCGGGATGAGGCCGCGGCGCTGGGGGTCAGTCAGCTGTAGGTAAAATGCCCCGGCCAGCGATCTGCGCCGGGGCGGGCCATGGCAAGTTACGGCGTCGGCGGTAACGCGGAGCGGGACGGGGCGGTGAAGCGGTTTTCCACCGCCGGCAGACCGAGCTTTTCACGCAGGGTGCCGGGCGGATAGCGGTCGCGCATGACGCCGTTACGCTGCAGAAGCGGCACCACCTGGTCAATAAAGCGGTCAAAGTCTCCCGGCAGCAGCGGGAACATCAGGTTGAACCCATCGGCGGCGCCCGCCTGCCAGGTCTCCGTTAAGGTGGCGGCAATCTCCTCGGCGCTGCCCAGCAGCAGCCAGCTATCAGAACTCTGTAATAACAACTTCCCCAACTCCAGCAGGGTGAGCTGCGGATCGTACTGGCGGATAAGCTTCAGCGCGGTACGGATGCCGTCAAAGCTCTCCTCATCGGGGAGCGGCGGCAGAGGTTGGTCCCGCGGCAGGGCGCTGAGATCCATTCGAAGATAAGAGGAGAGCAGATCGATAGCCATCTGGTCGCTCATGAGCTGCTCGTTAAGCTGCTGGCGGGCCGCCTTCTCCTCGCCGGCGTTCACCACCACCGGCAGGACCCCGGCGATGATTTTGAAATGGGCCGGATCGCGTCCGTGCTGGCGCAGCCGCTGGTTCATCTCTTCGCGATAGGCCAGCCCCTCGGCGACCGAATGAATAAACACGAAGTGCATATCAGACCAGGCGGCGGCCAGCGCTTTTCCCGCCTCCGAAGAGCCGGCCTGCACCAGCAGCGGATGGCCCTGCGGCGGGCGAGGTACGTTGAGCGGGCCGCGGACGCGGAAGTACTCGCCCTGATAGTCGAGGTGATGCACCTTGTCGGCATCGGCGAAGACTCCGCGCGCTTTATCAAAGATTGCCGCGCCATCTTCCCAGGAATCCCACAGGCGAGTGACCACGTCGATGAATTCATTGGCCCGCTGGTAGCGGGTGCCGTGGCGGGGAAGCTGCTCCAGACCGAAGTTTGCCGCTTCTTCTTCCAGCCACGACGTCACCACATTCCAGCTTGCCCGGCCATTGCTGAGGAAATCCAGCGAGGCAAAGTAACGGGCGAGATTATAGGGTTCGTTATAGGAGGTCGACGCGGTGGCCATCAGGCCGATATGCTCTGTTACCGCGGCGAGGGCGGAGAGCAGCGTCAGTGGTTCAAGCCGGGCGTTGGCATAGTGGCTCAGGCCGCTGGGCACCGTATCCCACACCGCGATATGGTCGGCGACAAAGATAGCGTCCAGGGTCGCCGCTTCGGCCTTACGCGCCAGGCTGGCGTAATAGTCGAGGGTAAATATGTCCGCTTCAGGCGCGTCAGGGTGGCGCCAGGAGAAACGGTAATCCCCCTGTGGGTTATAAAAGAAGAGGTTCAGGATCATGTGTCGGTTAGACATAGCGTAGACTCGCGGCTGAACGCCATCCGTGGCGGGGTGACGGTCAGTGTTGGGATAGGTTGGCATTAACCCACTGTTCGGCGACGGCCGCCGGATCTTTATGCTGGAGATCGACCTGCTGGTTGAGGGCAATCAGCGTGGCATTGTCCAGCTTGCCGGAAACCTCATTGAGCACGGCGCCTATCTCCGGCGTCAGACTGGCTTTGCGCACCAGCGGCACGACGTTCTGACTCGGTTGTTCATGTTTATCATCCTCGAGGACCACCCATTTCTCCTTCGCCAGATTGCCCTGGGTGGAGACGACCGTCGCGACGTCGATTTTGCCCGAATTGAGCGCCAGCCGGGTGAGCGGCCCACCCATGTCCAGCGATTTCACCGCTTTGAACTCAAGACCATAGACGCGCTTCAGCCCCGGCAGGCCGAGGGCACGTACCGCCAGCTCTGGCGGTCCGCCGATCACCAGCTGCGGGGCGACGGGCTTCAGGTCGGAGAGGGTGCGCAGATGGTATTTCTCCGCGGTCTCGGCACGTACCGCCCAGGCGGTGATCGAGGTGGCCGGGGCCGGGTTCAGCAGGGTGAAATCGGCGGGCAGGGCCTGGGCCAGCTCTGCGCTGACGTCCTGCTGGCTGGTGGCCTCGGTTTTGCCGTTATAGAAATTGAGCAGGGCGCCAAGATATTCCGGAACGATATCGATCTCACCGCTCTGCAGCGCCGGAATAATAATTTCCCGGTTGCCGAGGTTGAGACGGGTGTTGGCCTCAATATGATTTTTCTTTAGCGCGCTGGCGTAGATGTTGGCGAGAATGGAGCTTTCGGTAAAGTTGGCCCCGCCCACGGTGACGCCGGCGGCAAAGGTGTTAACGCTCAGACTGAAGAGCCCGGCGGCCAGCAGCGAGAGACGAAATCGACGGGCGGTGACGGCCTTACCAAATAATTGCTTCATAATACCTCTTGTATTTTCAGGTTAATCAGCGCCAGGCGCTGAGGGTAATGTCAGGTACACGCTAATAAGGCGCGGCAATTCGGCGGTGGGTCAGGCGTCCGGCGCAGCGGACGAAAAGCAGTTCGCCGCCTATCGCCAGCAGGGAAACCACCAGCGAGCCGCCGATCACCTGCGGGATATCCCGCTGCCCGAGGCCATCGATCAGAAAACGTCCCAGCCCGCCCAGGCCGGCATAGGCTGCGACTACCGCCGTGGCGATAAGCTGGACCAGCGCGGTGCGCATCCCGGCGAGGATCAGCGGCGCCGCCAGCGGGATCCGCAGCTGCCACAGGCTTTGCCATGGGGTCATGCCCAGCGCGATGGCCGCATCGCACAGCGGGCGGTCGGCGTGATAAATCCCCACCCAGGTGTTAGTGAGAATGGGCGGAATAGAAAGCGCGATAAGCGCCGCCAGCACCGGGATATCGTTAAAGCCAAAAACGATGATGCATAATAAAATCAGCCCTAACGAAGGGATGGCGCGGCCAAGATTAAACAGGTTGATCACCACGAAGGCGCCTTTGCGCCAGTAACCCAGGGCGATGCCGAGCGGCAGGGCAATGGCGCAGGCAACGGCCATGCTGACCAGCACGTAATATAGGTGTTGGCCCAGGCGCAGCAGGATGCCATCGTCGCCCAGCCAGTGCTCCGGCTGGGTTAACCAGTGAAAGGTGGCGAGAAGCAGCGTCATCATTTCGTCCACGGCGTTAGCCAGTCGCCGAGACGGGCAATCAGCCCGTCAAAGACCAGCGAAAGTACAAGACTGAGGACCAGGCTGACGACAATTGGCGTCAGAAAGTCCTGATTAAAGCCCGCCATCAGCAACTGCCCGAGCCCGCCCTGACCGATCAGCGCGGTGACAGTGACCAGGCCGACCAGCGTCACCGAGGCAATGCGCAGCCCGGCAAACAGAGAGGGCAGCAGCAGCCACAGCTCGATATCGAAGAAGCGGAAACCGCGGGTGTAGCCGAGCGCCCGCGCCGACTCCAGCGCCGCCTGCGGCAGCTTCTCCATGCCGGCCAGCACGTTGCGCAGCAGGATCAACAGCGAGTACAGCGTCAGGCCAATCAGCGAGGTGGTCAGCGACAGGCCGGTAAACGGCAGCAATAAAATAAACAGCGCCAGCGAGGGAATGGTAAACAGCACGCCGCAGAGGGTGATGAGCGGCTGCGCCGTCGCGGGCCAGCGCAGGGTAATGGCTAACAGGCCGCCGGTGAGCAGGGAGCCGAAAAACAGCGCCAGCAGGACCATCCGCGCATGCTGCCAGAGAAGATCGCCGATCATCGCGCGGTTATCGATAACCCAGCCCCAGTCAATCATGAGGTCTCACCCCCACCGCGCCGTCGAGCACCTGCTGCAGCAGGGCGTGGGACACCGCCCCCTGGTATTGTCCTTCGCTATCCACATGCACCAGCACGCCGGTCGCCACGTCGAGCAGCGCGCTGTAGGCGAAACGCAGGCTGTGGCTGCTGGTGAGCGGGCGCTCCACCGGCAGGGAGAGACCGTGTTGCGGATCGAACCAGTGCAGCGGACGTCGCTGGCGGTCAAGCACCAGGCGCAGCGGGCTGGCCAGCGGTGGATGGGCGCTGGCGATCGGCGTCAGCGCTTCGTCGAGCAGGGGGACATCGTGACGCGGCAGCTGGCCGACCTGAATCATACCCAGCCGTTTCAGATTGGGCTCCGGGCCGATAAAGCGGCGCACGAACTCGCTCGCCGGGTGGGCCAGAATACGGTCGGGGGTATCAAACTGCGCCAGCACGCCGCCTTCCTGGAAAATGGCGATTTTATCGCCGAGGCGGATCGCTTCATTGATGTCGTGGGTCACTAATACAATGGTTTTCTGCAGCCGCTGCTGCAACAGCAACAGCTCGTCCTGGAGGCGTTCACGGACCACCGGGTCGATGGCGGCGAAGGGCTCATCCATCAGTAAAATCGGCGGATCGGCGGCGATGGCGCGGGCGATGGCCACGCGTCCCTGCTGGCCGCCGGAGAGCTGATGCGGATAGCGGTGCAGCAGATGGCTGTCGAGCGACATCAGCGCTACCAGTTCGTCAATGCGCGCGCTGATGCGCGCTTTGCTCCATCCCGCCAGCCGCGGCACGGTGGCGATATTTTGCGCCACGGTACGATGGGGAAAGAGCGCGGCGCTTTGCATCACGAAGCCGATCTGGCGGCGGACCTGGATAATATCAGCGTCAGCGAGGCGGACGCCCTGAATATAGACGTCGCCGCTGTCGGGAATATCCAGCTGGTTGATCATCCGCAGGATGGTGGTTTTTCCGCAGCCGCTCGGGCCGACGAAAGTGCAGAATTCGCCATGATCAATATCCAGACTGAGGTCGCGAATGGCCGGCTGGGCGCTGCCTGAATAGGTTTTGAAAAGATGCGCTAATTTTATCATGGCGGAATTCAACACTCTGAATAATAAAGTCCTGACCCGGAAAAAGTGGCGCCGGGATCCTGGCTCAAACTACAGAGCGCCTGCGGGGAGGGCAAATACGTTATTTGCATTTGCATAGTGAAAAGCTGGTTAATCAGTTGCGGTGGAAGAGAGGCCGGGAGGTTGTTTTATGGATTTGTGATCGGCAACACAAATGACTGCCTGCCAGGCGCTGTAAAAGATAAATTGCCAGGGTTGATTTTAATCAAAGTATGACCGCCTGCGATATGGCGGAAAAAGTCGCCCCCTCCGCCGCATAAGAAAAACAAGATTGTGAATTTAATGTTTCTTTGATGTAAATAATGCCTGCGCCTTTTTCCCGCCCGCCGCCGATAAAATGTGATGCCAAACCGACTTGTCGTTAAATAATGGCGTTGATTACGTCCGCTGTTTATTCTTTACAGCATTAATTTAATTTTCACCTTTTTTATCGCCCTGACGGCGCGGGTCAAATAGCGTACGAAAAGCGTATTTTTTATCGCCATTTTACCGTCGATGTTATCGCCATCAATTATTTTTATCCCCGCATTCGGTTACGACAAAAAACGCGCAAACAACGTTCGTAATGATTTTAATGAATTGATTTTAAATGGATTATTCCGGATGGGGAATCCTGCTAATCGGCCACGGCGGAGCCTTTGTGAGAGCTCTCACATAACCCGCTAATCGCGATTTGTTACACTTTCCGCCGTCAACAAAGGAATGAAAGCGAGACGTGATGAATACTTTTTCTCTGCCTAAAACTCAGCATCTGGTGGTTTTCCAGGAAGTGATCCGCAGCGGGTCTATCGGGGCCGGAGCAAAAGCGTTAGGACTCACACAGCCGGCGGTCAGTAAAATCATTGGCGACATGGAAAGCTATTTTGGCAGCGAATTAATCGTCCGGCGAAATACCGGCGTCTCGCTCACCGAGGTCGGGCAGGTATTTCTGAACTGGTCAGAGGCGATCACCCGGGAAATGAAAAATATGGTCAATGAAATGAATGCGTTGACCAACAGCACGGTGGTGGATGTCTCCTTTGGTTTTCCTTCGCTGGTGGGGTTTACCTTTATGTCGGAGATGGTGCATCAGTTCAAAATGACCTTCCCCAAGGCGCGGGTATCGATGTATGAGGCGCAGCTCTCTGCCTTCTTGCCGGCGATCCGCGACGGGCGCCTCGACTTCGCCATCGGGACGCTGAGCGATGAGATGAAGCTGCAGGACCTGCACGTCGAGCCGCTGTTTGAGTCTGAGTTTGTGCTGGTGGCGAACCGGGCGCGGATCGGCAACGGCACCGTCCGCCTGGCCTCGCTCCAGCACGAGCAGTGGGTGCTGCCGGAGACCAATATGGGCTACTACAGCGAACTGCTGACCACCCTGCAGCGCAGCGGCATCCGCCGTGAAAATATCGTGAATACCGATTCGGTGGTGACGATCTATAACCTGGTGCTCAATGCCGATTTTTTGACGGTCATTCCCTGCGACATGACCACGCCGTTCGGCTCGAGCCAGTTTGTCACCATCCCCATTAAAGAGGCCTTGCCGGTGGCGCGCTATGCGGCGGTGTGGTCGAAAAATTATCGGCTGAAAACCGCGGCGGCGTCGCTGGTGGAGATGGCGAAACAGTATTCATCGGGGCAGGGCAACCGCCACTGGCAGCCAATAGAAATTGCCTGACTGATATTAATTAAATAATCCAACAACCATCCTCGCTGTTGTCAGCAGGATGACGCCCGGTCATTGACTTTATATTAAGATACAGAGGCCAAAATGCATATTACCTACGATCTTCCGGTATCCATTGACGATATTCTCGAAGCGAAGCAACGCCTGGCGGGAAAAATATATAAAACGGGTATGCCGCGGTCGAATTATTTTAGCGAACGCTGCAAGGGTGAAATATTTCTTAAATTCGAAAATATGCAGCGTACGGGTTCATTTAAAATTCGCGGCGCCTTTAATAAGCTCTGCGGCTTAACCGCAGCGGAAAAACGCAAAGGGGTGGTGGCCTGCTCAGCGGGCAACCACGCCCAGGGCATCTCGCTCTCCTGCGCCATGCTCGGCATTGACGGGAAAGTGGTGATGCCGAAAGGGGCGCCGAAATCGAAAGTCGCCGCCACCTGCGATTATTCGGCGGAGGTGGTGCTGCATGGCGATAATTTTAACGATACCCTCGCCAAAGCCAGCGATATTGTTGAACTTGAAGGCCGTATCTTTATTCCCCCCTATGACGATCCCCAGGTTATTGCCGGGCAGGGCACTATCGGTCTCGAAATATTAGAAGATCTGTATGACGTGGATAATGTCATTGTGCCGATTGGCGGCGGGGGCTTAATTGCCGGCATCGCGATTGCGATTAAATCTATTAACCCGACGATCCGCATTATCGGCGTGCAGTCGGAGAATGTTCACGGCATGGCCGCCTCCTGGTACGCCGGAGAGATCACCAGCCATCGCCACGCCGGCACCTTAGCCGATGGCTGCGATGTCGCCCGCCCGGGAAAACTGACCTATGAAATCGCCCGCCAGCTGGTGGATGACATCGTCCTCGTCAGCGAGGACGACATTCGCCAGAGCATGGTCGCCTTAATTCAGCGCAATAAAGTGATCACCGAAGGGGCCGGAGCGTTGGCCTGCGCCGCGTTATTAAGCGGCAAATTAGACAGCTATATCCAGAACCGCAAAACGGTCAGCCTGATTTCCGGCGGCAATATCGATCTCTCGCGGGTATCGCAAATTACCGGTTTTGTTGACGCTTAATTCAATACATAAGTGAGGACAGGATATGAGTACGACTGAGAGCATTGCATCCAGCCAGACAAGCCTTTCGTCCTGGCGTAAATCCGACACCACCTGGACCCTGGGCCTGTTTGGTACCGCCATCGGCGCCGGGGTGCTGTTTTTCCCCATCCGCGCCGGCTTCGGCGGGCTGATCCCGATCCTGGTGATGCTGGTGCTGGCCTATCCCATCGCCTTCTATTGCCACCGGGCGCTGGCGCGGCTGTGCCTGTCGGGGGCTAACCCCTCCGGCAATATCACCGAAACGGTGGAAGAGCATTTTGGCAAAACCGGCGGGGTGGTGATCACCTTTCTGTACTTCTTCGCCATCTGCCCGCTGCTGTGGATTTATGGCGTGACGATCACCAATACCTTCATGACCTTCTGGGAGAACCAGCTGCAGATGCCGGCCCTCAACCGCGGAGTGGTGGCGCTGCTCCTGCTGCTGCTGATGGCGTTTGTCATCTGGTTTGGCAAAGACCTGATGGTCAAGGTGATGAGCTATCTGGTGTGGCCGTTTATCGCCAGCCTGGTGGTGATCTCCCTGTCTCTGATCCCTTACTGGAATAGCGCGGTGATTGATCAGGTGAACCTCAGCGATATCGCCTTAACCGGTCACGACGGCATTCTGGTGACAGTGTGGCTGGGCATCTCCATTATGGTGTTCTCCTTTAACTTCTCGCCGATCGTCTCCTCGTTTGTGGTCTCCAAACGCGAAGAGTATGAAGCGCAGTTTGGCCGGGAATATACCGAACACAAATGCTCGCAGATCATCTCCCGGGCCAGCATGCTGATGGTGGCGGTGGTGATGTTCTTCGCCTTCAGCTGCCTGTTTACCCTCTCGCCGCAGAACATGGCGGACGCCAAGGCGCAGAATATCCCGGTGCTCTCCTATCTGGCGAACCACTTTGCCTCGATGTCGGGCGCCAAATCCACCTTTGCCACCCTGCTGGAGTATGGCGCGTCGATCATCGCCCTGGTGGCCATCTTCAAATCGTTCTTCGGCCACTATCTTGGCACCCTGGAGGGGCTGAACGGTTTGATCCTGCGCTTCGGCTATAAAGGGGATAAAACCCGGGTCTCCAGCGGCAAGCTCAATACCCTGAGCATGGTGTTCATCATGGGCTCGACCTGGGTGGTGGCCTATGCCAACCCCAATATCCTCGACCTGATTGAGGCCATGGGCGCGCCGATTATCGCCTCGCTGCTGTGCCTGCTGCCGATGTACGCCATTCGTAAAGCGCCTTCGCTGGCCAAATACCGTGGCCGTCTCGATAACCTCTTTGTGACCGCCATTGGTCTGCTGACCATCCTCAATATCGTTTACAAACTGTTCTAATCCGGCTCAGGCCACGCGGAGTACAACATGACTGAATTTCCGGTAGTGCTGGTGATCAACTGCGGCTCGTCGTCGATCAAATTTTCCGTACTGGACGCCGCCAGCTGCGACTGCCTGCTCAACGGCGTAGTCGAGGGCATCAACGCGGACCAGGCGTCTCTCTCGCTCAACGGCGGCGAGCCGGTGGCGCTGGCGCCGCGCGGCTACGAAGGCGCCCTGCAGGCGATTGCCGGGGCATTAGCCCAACGCGATCTTATCGACAGCGTGGCCCTGATTGGCCACCGCGTCGCCCACGGCGGCGACCTCTTCACCGAGTCGGTCATTATCAGCGAGGAGGTTATCGACAATATTCGCCAGGTATCGTCCCTGGCCCCGCTGCATAACTACGCCAGCCTTAGCGGCATCGCCTCGGCGCAGCGGCTGTTCCCGGGGGTCATGCAGGTGGCGGTCTTTGATACCAGCTTTCACCAGACCCTGGCCCCGGAAGCCTTTCTCTATGGCCTGCCGTGGGAGTATTACCAGAACCTCGGGGTGCGCCGCTATGGCTTCCACGGCACCTCCCACCGCTATGTCTCCCGGCGCGCCCTGGCGTTGCTCGGGTTGCCGGAGCAGGAGAGCGGCCTGGTGATCGCCCACCTGGGCAATGGCGCCTCGATCTGCGCGGTGCGCAACGGCCGCAGCGTGGACACCTCGATGGGTATGACGCCCCTGGAGGGGCTGATGATGGGCACCCGCAGCGGCGATGTCGACTTCGGCGCCATGGCGTGGATTGCCGCGGAAACCCGGCAGACTCTCAGCGACCTGGAGCGGGTGGCCAACACC
Source organism: Klebsiella sp. JB_Kp042 (assembly GCF_040065275.1). Classification (NCBI taxonomy): domain Bacteria; kingdom Pseudomonadati; phylum Pseudomonadota; class Gammaproteobacteria; order Enterobacterales; family Enterobacteriaceae; genus Klebsiella; species Klebsiella sp. JB_Kp042. Next base: position 28,557 of record NZ_JBEAJL010000117.1, on the reverse strand, counting down.
GCCTCCGGCCTGCTGGGGATCTCCGGCCTTTCCTCCGACCTGCGGGTACTGGAGCAGGCCTGGCATGAGGGCCATGCCCGCGCCCGCCTGGCGATCAAAACCTTCGTCCATCGCATCGCCCGCCATATCGCCGGCCACGCCGCCGCGCTGCAGCGTCTCGACGGCATTATTTTCACCGGTGGGATTGGCGAAAACTCGGTGCTGATCCGTCGGCTGGTGAGCGAGCGGCTGGCGGTCTTTGGCCTTGAGATGGACGCTGCCCGCAACCAGCAGCCTAATTCGGCCGGCGAGCGCCTGATCTCCGCCGACGGCAGCCGGGTGCGCTGCGCGGTTATCCCCACCAATGAAGAGCGCATGATTGCCCTCGATGCGATCCGCTTAGGCCGGATCCACACCGCGGCGGCGCTGGCCTGATTTTTTTATTCTGTAGAGAGACGATGTTCATGAAAGTAGATATCGACACCCACGACGCACGATACGCCGACGCCTGGCAGGGCTTTCGCGGGACGGCGTGGCAAACGCAGATTAACGTTCGCGACTTTATTCAGCATAACTACACCCCTTACGAGGGCGATGAGTCCTTCCTCGCCGACGCGACGCCGGCCACCACCGCCCTCTGGGAGCAGGTGATGGCCGGGATCCGCGTCGAGAACGCCACCCATGCGCCGGTGGATTTCGACACCAATGTCGCCACCAGCATCACCGCCCACGCGGCGGGCTATATCAACCAGCCGCTGGAAAAGATCGTCGGCCTGCAAACGGACCGGCCGCTGAAGCGCGCCCTGCACCCCTTTGGCGGCATCAATATGATCAAAAGCGCCTTCGAGGCCTATGGCCGCGAAATGGACCCCGATTTTGAGTATCAGTTTACGGCGCTGCGCAAGACCCACAATCAGGGCGTATTTGACGTCTATTCCCCGGATATGCTGCGCTGCCGTAAGTCCGGCGTGCTGACCGGGCTGCCGGACGGCTACGGTCGCGGACGGATCATCGGCGATTACCGCCGCGTGGCGCTGTACGGCATTCGCTATCTGGTCCGCGAACGTGAGCTGCAGTTTGCCGACCTGCAGCCAGCCCTTGAACGCGGCGAGGCGCTGGAGGCCACCCTGCGCCTGCGCGAAGAGCTGGCCGAACAGCGGCGCGCGCTGCAGCAGATGCAGGAGATGGCGGCCCGTTACGGCTGTGATATCTCCCACCCGGCGCGCACCGCCCGGGAGGCGGTGCAGTGGCTCTACTTCGCCTACCTGGCGGCGGTGAAGTCGCAGAACGGCGGCGCCATGTCGCTGGGACGCACGGCCACCTTCCTCGATATCTATATTGAACGCGATCTGCGCGCCGGTTTACTCAATGAGGAGCAGGCCCAGGAGCTGATTGACCACTTCATCATGAAGATCCGCATGGTGCGTTTCCTGCGTACCCCGGAATTTGACTCGCTGTTCTCCGGGGATCCCATCTGGGCGACGGAAGTCCTGGGCGGTATGGGGCTGGATGGCCGCACCCTGGTCAGTAAAACCACCTTCCGTTACCTGCATACTCTGCACACCATGGGGCCGGCGCCGGAGCCGAACCTGACCGTGCTCTGGTCGCAGGCGCTGCCGGTGGCGTTTAAAAAATACGCCGCCCGGGTCTCTATCGCCACCTCGTCGCTGCAGTATGAGAACGACGATCTGATGCGCAGCGATTTTCACAGCGACGACTACGCCATCGCCTGCTGCGTCAGCCCGATGGTGATCGGCAAGCAGATGCAGTTCTTCGGCGCCCGCGCCAATCTCGCCAAAACGCTGCTCTACGCGATTAACGGCGGGGTGGATGAGAAACTGAAGATCCAGGTGGGGCCGAAAACCGCGCCGCTGCGCGATGAGGTGCTGGACTACGACAGCGTGATGGCCAGCCTCGACCACTTTATGGACTGGCTGGCGGTGCAGTACATCAGCGCGCTGAACATCATCCACTGCATGCATGATAAGTACAGTTACGAAGCGGCGCTGATGGCCCTGCACGACCGCGACGTCTACCGTACGATGGCCTGCGGCATCGCCGGCCTGTCGGTGGCAGCGGATTCGCTGTCGGCGATAAAGTACGCCCGGGTGAAGCCGGTGCGCGACCATCACGGGCTGGCGGTGGACTTTGTCATTGAGGGGGATTATCCGCAATATGGCAACAACGACGATCGCGTCGATGCCATCGCCTGCGACCTGGTGGAGCGCTTTATGCGCAAAATCCAGGCGCTGCCCACCTGGCGCCAGGCGGTGCCGACCCAGTCGATCCTGACCATTACCTCCAACGTGGTGTACGGGCAGAAAACCGGCAACACGCCGGACGGACGTCGGGCGGGGACGCCGTTCGCCCCGGGGGCCAATCCGATGCATGGCCGCGACCGCAAAGGGGCGGTGGCGTCGCTGACCTCGGTGGCGAAACTGCCGTTTACCTACGCCAAAGATGGCATCTCGTACACCTTCTCCATCGTGCCGGCGGCCCTCGGCAAAGCGCCGTCGGCGCAGGAAAACAACCTGTTAGGGCTGCTGGACGGCTACTTCCATCACGAGGAGACGGTGGAGGGGGGACAGCACCTCAACGTCAATGTACTGAACCGGGAAAAGCTGCTCGATGCGATAGAACATCCGGAGCAGTATCCGAATCTGACGATCCGCGTCTCCGGCTATGCGGTCCGCTTTAACGCGCTAACCCGCGAGCAGCAGCAGGATGTTATCTCGCGAACGTTCACCAGCCAGCTCTGAGCGGCCGCCGGGCCACAGGGGAGCCCTTAACGGGCTCTCCTGTTATCATCTTCACATTACCGCAACAAAATAATCACCACTGTTGATCATATTCGCATTTTTGCACCACGCTGGCGCGCAGCGACCGCTAACTGCATCTATGTTTAGCTCACGGGCCGGTACGGATACCGCGTTGTCCGGCTCGCCACGTGATGGCAACCGATCTCCTGACCTGAAAGGGAATGCGCCCTTGCCGGATGCGGCACGGGTTGTCGTCGCGTGCGCACCGACCGGGGCGTCCGCTCTCCGGCGCGATCTCTCTACCTGGCGGGATTTTTGCTTCTTCCACCCTGGCCGTCCTGGCGCTGCGCCTGCGTCGGTACCACACGGTAAGTGATATTTTCTGCGTCATTCCATGACGCCAGGCTCTAAATCGCTGAGGAATATCCGAATGTCTTTGAAACTGAAAACAATGACGCTTCATGTTGTGATAGCAGGTTGTATGAGCATGGCCTTTTACGCCCAGGCTGACGTGAAGATCGGCGTCGCCGGGCCCTTCACCGGCCCCAACGCTACCTACGGCGCCCAGTACTGGAAGGGGGCCTCGCAGGCGGTGGCTGATATCAATGCCGCCGGCGGCATCAAAGGCGAAAAGATTGTGCTGGTGCAGGGGGATGACGCGTGCGAACCGAAACAGGCGGTAGCGGTGGCCAACCGGCTGGTGGACGAAGCGAAAGTCTCCGCCGTGGTGGGGCACTTTTGCTCTTCCTCAACGATGCCGGCCTCCGAGGTGTATGACGAAGCCGGGATTCTGACCATTACCCCCGGCTCCACCAATCCGCAGATCACCGAGCGCGGCATGAAGGATCTCTTCCGCATGTGCGGCCGCGACGATCAGCAGGGGGCGATTGCCGCCAACTATATGCTGGACGTGCTGAAGGCGAAGAAAATTGCCGTCATCCACGATAAAGACACCTATGGCCAGGGGCTGGCCGATGCCACCCGCGCGGCGCTGGCGAAGCGGGGCACCAAAGAAGTGTTGTACGAAGGCCTCTCCCGCGGTGAAAAAGACTTTAACGCCCTGGTGACCAAGATCGGCGCCCTCAAGCCGGACGTGGTCTATTTTGGCGGCTGCCACCCTGAGGCGGGCCCGCTGGTGCGCCAGATGCGCGAGCAGGGAGTGCAGGCGAAATTCTTCTCCGGCGACTGTATTGTCACCGAGGAGCTGGTGACGGCCGCCGGCGGGCCGCAGTTCACCAACGGCGTGCTGATGACCTTTGGTCAGGACCCGCGCACCCTCCCGGAAGGCAAAGCGGTGATCGAGAAGTTCCGCGCCAGCGGCTTTGAGCCAGAAGGCTATACCCTCTACGCCTACGCCTCCATTCAGGCTATTGCCGCGGCCTGGAACGCCGTCGGCACCGATAACGCCAAAGCCAGCGACTGGCTGAAGAACCACGACGTCGAGACGGTGATGGGCAAGAAAGCCTGGGATGGCAAAGGCGACCTCAAGGTGTCCGACTACGTGGTCTATCAGTGGGATGACAAGGGCAAATATCACCAGCTCTGATCGGCCACGACCTGAGGACGTTCTGTCCTTTTGACTTGCGAATCGTCACATGACGGCGGTCGACCGGGTACCCATCCCGGCGGCCGTCGGCCTGGCGGCTGGAGGGGCTATGACGGCGTTTTTTCTACAACAACTGATCAATGGGTTGACGCTGGGGGCGGTGTACGGCTTAATCGCCATCGGCTACACCATGGTGTATGGGATCATCGGCATGATCAACTTCGCCCACGGCGAGGTGTATATGGTCTCCGCCTACCTGTGCGCCATCGGCCTGGCGCTGCTCTCTTTCTTCGGGATCCACTCCTTTCCGCTGCTGATTTTCGCCACCCTGGTGTTCACCATCGTGGTCACCGGCGTGTACGGCTGGGCGATCGAGCGCATCGCCTACCGGCCGCTGCGCAACTCGACGCGCCTGGCGCCGCTGATCTCGGCTATCGGGATGTCGCTGATCCTGCAGAACTATGTTCAGCTGAGCCAGGGGCCAAACCAGCAGGGGATCCCGACGCTGCTCAGCGGCGCGCTGCGTATGACGGTGGGCGATGGGGTAGTGCAGATCACCTGGACCAAGGTGTTTATTCTCGTCGCCGCGCTGGTGGGGATGCTGATCCTGACCTGGATTATCCAGTACACCCGGCTGGGGCGCATCTGCCGCGCCACCCAGCAGGACCGGCGCATGGCGGCGATCCTCGGCATCAATACCGACCGGGTGATCTCCCTGGTGTTTGTCATCGGCGCGGCGATGGCCGGCCTGGCCGGGGTGCTGGTGACCATGAACTACGGCACCTTCGACTTCTACATCGGATTTATTATCGGCATCAAAGCCTTCACCGCCGCGGTGTTGGGCGGGATTGGCTCGCTGCCTGGCGCGATGCTGGGCGGACTGCTGCTCGGGGTGGCCGAGGCGCAGTTCGCCGGAATGGTGAATTCGGATTACAAAGACGTTTTTTCCTTTGCGCTGCTGGTGGCGATCCTGATTTTTCGCCCGCAGGGGCTGCTGGGTCGTCCGCTGGTGGCCAAGGTCTGAGGGGGCTCTATGGGTGAACTGACGCGCCAGCCTGCGCGGGATATCAAAAGCGCGCTGATCGACAGCGTGCTGGCCGGTCTTTGCGCGTTAATTGTCTTTGGCCCGATCGTCGGCGTGGTGCTCAAAGGCTATGGCTTTACCCTCGCGCCCGCGCGGGTGGCGATCCTGGTGGCGGTGGTGATGGCCGGCAGACTGGCGCTCAGCCTGCTGCTGCAGAGCCGGCGGGGCAAGGCCTTGGTTGCCCGCTTTGAGGGGGCGGATGACGGGGTGTACGTCCGGCCCCCGGGCTACCGCTCGCGGCTGCGCTGGATAATGCCGCTGCTGGTGGGCCTGGCTATCGCCTTTCCGTTTCTCGCCAGCAAATACCTGCTGACCGTGGCGATCCTCGGGCTGATCTACGTCCTGCTCGGTTTGGGGCTGAATATCGTGGTGGGTCTCGCGGGGCTGCTCGATCTGGGCTATGTGGCGTTCTATGCTATCGGCGCCTACGGCCTGGCGCTGGGCTACCAGTACCTGGGCCTCGGCTTCTGGGCGATGCTGCCGCTGGGAGCGGTGATGGCGGCCCTCGCCGGGGCGTTGCTGGGCTTTCCGGTGCTGCGCATGCACGGCGACTATCTGGCCATCGTCACCCTCGGCTTTGGCGAAATCATTCGCCTGGTGCTTAACAACTGGGTGAGCTTCACCGGCGGCCCCAACGGCGTCCCGGTGCCGTCCCCGACGCTGTTTGGCCTCGAATTTACCCGCCGGGCAAAGGATGGCGGTATCCCTATCCATGAGTTCTTCCACGTCAGTTACAACCCCAACCTGAAATTCATCTTCCTCTACGCCGTGCTGTGCATGGTAGTGATACTGGTGCTGCTGGTGAAGCATCGCCTGACGCGGATGCCCATCGGCCGCGCCTGGGAGGCGCTGCGCGAGGATGAGATCGCCTGTCGGGCGATGGGGCTCAACCATGTGCTGGTCAAGCTCTCGGCGTTCATGCTCGGCGCGTCGACCGCCGGCATCGCCGGAGTGTTCTTCGCCAGCTATCAGGGATTTGTTAATCCGACGTCGTTCACCTTTTTTGAGTCGGCGCTGATCCTGGCGATTGTGGTGCTGGGGGGAATGGGCTCCACCCTTGGGGTGGTGCTGGCGGCGTTTGTCCTGACGGTCACCCCGGAGCTGCTGCGCGGGTTTGACGAATATCGCGTGCTGCTGTTTGGCGTGCTGATGGTGCTGATGATGATCTGGCGGCCGCGCGGCCTGGTGCGCACCAGCCGCAGCGGGGTCGCGTTGCGAAAAGGAGTCGCGCCATGAGCGACAGCATCTTACGCGTTGAGCATCTGATGATGCATTTCGGCGGCATCAAAGCGCTGAATGACGTCAATCTGGAGGTGGAGCGGGGGTCGATCACCGCCCTGATCGGCCCCAACGGCGCGGGCAAAACCACGGTATTTAACTGCCTGACCGGCTTTTACCGGGCGACGGGGGGGAGTATCGTGCTACGGGCGCGGGAAAAGGTCACCGACGTCATTCAGGTGCTGGGGCAAAAGCTTCACCCGGACGATTTCCTCCACCCGGCGCAGCTGGGGCGGCGGATCTATTACAAAATGTTCGGCGGCACCCATCTGGTGAACCGCGCCGGTCTGGCCCGCACCTTCCAGAATATTCGCCTGTTCCGCGAGATGTCGGTGATTGAGAACCTGCTGGTGGCCCAGCATACCCAGGTCAACCGCCATCTGCTGGCCGGGATCCTCAACACCCGCGGCTATCGGCAGGCGGAAAGTCAGGCGCTGGATCGCGCGTTTTACTGGCTGGAGGTGGTGGAGATGGTGGACTGCGCCAACCGTCTGGCGGGAACGCTTTCCTACGGACAGCAGCGGCGGCTGGAGATCGCCCGCGCCATGTGCACCCGTCCGGAGATGATCTGTCTGGACGAGCCGGCGGCCGGACTCAACCCGGTTGAAACCCAGGCGCTGAGCCGGATCATCCGCTTTCTGCGCCAGCAGCACGGCATCACGGTGCTATTGATCGAACATGATATGGGGATGGTGATGGAGATTTCAGATCATATCATCGTCCTCGATCACGGGGACGTCATCGCCCGCGGCGCGCCGCAGGCGATTCAGGCCAACGCCAGCGTGATTGCCGCCTATCTTGGCGCTGAGGAAGAGGAGACGCGCCGATGAGCCAGCCACTGCTTGCCTTTGATGAGGTGGATGTCTTCTACGGGCCGATCCAGGCCCTGAAGCAGGTCTCCCTGACCGTCAACGAGGGGGAGACGGTGGCGCTGATCGGCGCCAACGGCGCGGGTAAATCGACGCTGTTGATGTCGGTCTTCGGGCAGCCGCGTATTGCCGGCGGGGAGATTTTCTATCGCGGGGAGGCGATCAGCCGGAAATCGACCCACTTTATCGCCAGCAACGGCATCGCCCAGGCCCCGGAAGGGCGGCGCATCTTTCCCGATATGACCGTCGAGGAGAATCTGCTGATGGGGACCATTGCCATTGGCAACCGCTATCAGGCCGAGGACAAGGCCCGGATGTACCAGCTGTTCCCCCGGCTGGAAGAGCGGCGGGGACAGCGGGCGATGACCCTCTCCGGCGGCGAACAGCAGATGCTGGCCATCGCCAGGGCGCTGATGAGCCGGCCGCGCCTGCTGCTGCTGGATGAGCCGAGCCTGGGACTGGCGCCGCTGGTGGTGAAGCAGATATTTCAGATCCTGCGCGAGCTGACGGCCCAGGGGATGACGCTGTTTCTGGTGGAGCAGAACGCCCGCCATGCCCTCAACCTGTCGGACCGCGCCTACGTGATGGTGAACGGCCAGATCCGCCTGAGCGGTAGCGGCCAGGCGCTGCTCAACGACCCGGAGGTGCGTAAGGCGTATCTGGGGATCAGCGGCTGAGAGGGTTAATCCCGCGGTTGGTTACGGGTTTTAATGTGCTGCCAGAAACGTTCGGCGGCCTGGTTAAGCCGCGAGCCGGAGCGGTAGAGCCAGGCGCCGATCGGCAGCGACAGGCTCTCATCGAGGATCGTCAGTCGGCCTTCGTCCAGCTCGCGCTGAATGGAGTACTGCGGCAGCCAGCCCACGCCGTCGCCATTGAGGATCATGCGCTTGAGCAGCTCGCTCATGGAAGAGACAAAGGTGAGGGAGAAGGTGATCTCTGGCGTGCGGTCGATGACCTGGTTCACCTGGCGCCCCATATAGCTATCGTTGGCGTATTTCATCAGCGGCAGCACGCCGCGATGTAAATGAAACAGCGGCCGGCCATGTTCGTCGCAGGGGGAGACCAGGTGCAGGTAAGAATCAAAAATTTTATGATTAATAAACGGATAGTTCATTAATTCTTCATTATAGAAGGAGAGGATAAAATCGCTTTTACCCTCTTTCAGGTTAAATACGGCGTCGTTGACGTTAATCGATTCAACATGAAAAGTCTTATTTTTACGGTCGGTGTAACCGGCGATAATTTCCGGCAGCAATAACACCGACAGCGACGGGGCGGCGTCGATTCTTATTTTTTGCGTGGTGTTATTTAAACCTTTAATTCGGCTGATCTGAAAATCCATGTCGTCGAGCATATTTCGCGCATAGCCGACAAAAATTTTCCCGCGGTTGGTCAACTGCAGGGGGTTGGCGCTGCGGTCGAAGATGCTGAATCCGAGGGAAGCCTCCAGCGACTGGATGCGTCGGCTGAACGAGGACTGCGAGATATTGCGGGCTTTGGCCGCCAGGGTAAAGCTGCGTGACTCCTCGAGAGCAATCACATCATACAGCCATTTAACTTCCAGATTTGCCAACACCGATCCAGTCCTCAAAAACGCAATAAAGGCTATGCAATTTTAGCATAGCGCATAGAAACTATGCAATTAACATAATTATCGACAGGTGTTAACATTTTTTGGAAAGTTGAGATTTAAGAATGCGTATCGGCGACCCTACATGAGCACGATATGAAATCGCGACTCACGGTTATTTATTGCTTTATTTCATTGCCCAGGATTTATCTTATTAAATAGCTGGCGACGATGACGAAAGCAATGAATAACCCAGGCCTCTTACCTTAAATAGTTTGTCAGGAGTTCCATGTCACAACAAATTGAATCAGTAAAAATGGCTCTGCAGGAGCTGGGGATTAATGCAAGCGGCGAATTGTTTTACAACCCTGATTACGATTTGCTTATTGCACATGAAACCGCTCCTGAGCTGACCGGCGCGGCCCGCGGCGTAATGACCGACTCTGGCGCTGTGGCAGTGGATACCGGCATCTTCACCGGCCGCTCGCCGCGCGATAAATATATCGTCAGAGACGAGCAGACGCGCGACACCGTATGGTGGGCTGACTCCGGCCTCGGCCGCAATGACAATAAGCCGTTATCGCCAGAAGTGTGGCGCAGCCTGAAAAGCCTGGTCGCAGGCCAGCTGAGCGGCAAAAAACTGTACATCATCGACGCCTGGTGCGGCGCCAGCCCGGACACCCGCCTTGGCGTGCGCTTCGTCACCGAGGTGGCGTGGCAGGCCCACTTTGTCAAAAACATGTTTATCGTGCCGAGCGCCGACGAACTGGCCAGCTTTACCCCGGACTTCGTGGTGCTCAACGGCGCCGGCTGCACCAATGCCAACTGGCAGGCGCAGGGCATGAACTCCGAGAACTTCGTCGCCTTTAACCTGAGCGAGCGTATTCAGCTCATCGGCGGCACCTGGTACGGCGGCGAAATGAAAAAAGGGCTGTTCTCGGTCATGAACTACCTGCTGCCGCAGAAAGGCATCGCGTCGATGCACTGCTCGGCCAACCGCGGCGAAGCAGGGGACGTCGCGCTGTTCTTCGGCCTCTCCGGTACCGGCAAAACCACGCTGTCCACCGATCCGCATCGTCAACTGATTGGCGATGACGAGCACGGCTGGGACGATGATGGGGTGTTTAACTTCGAAGGCGGCTGCTACGCCAAGACCATCAATCTCGACCCGCAGGCGGAGCCGGAGATTTATGGCGCCATCCGCCGCAATGCGCTGCTGGAAAACGTGGTGGTGCGCGCCGACGGCAGCGTGGATTACGCCGACGGCAGCAAAACCGAGAACACCCGCGTCTCCTATCCGCTGTCGCATATCGACAATATCGTCAAGCCGGTGTCCCGGGCGGGCCATCCGTCGAAGGTGATTTTCCTTGCCGCAGACGCGTTTGGCGTCCTGCCGCCGGTCTCCCGTCTGACCACCGAGCAGATGCAGTACCATTTCTTGTCGGGCTTCACCTCGAAGCTGGCGGGCACCGAGCGCGGCATTACCCAGCCGACGCCGACCTTCTCCGCCTGCTACGGCGCGGCGTTCCTGCTGCTTCACCCGACCCAGTACGCCAGCGTACTGGCGGCGAAGATGGCGGAATCCGGTGCGGAAGCCTGGCTGGTCAACACCGGCTGGAACGGCGAGGGCAAACGCCTGTCGCTGCGCGATACCCGCAGCATCATCAGCGCGATCCTCAATGGCACCACCGGCCCGCTGCGCGATGAAGCGATCCCGGTGTTCAATCTTGCGATCCCGCAGAGCATTCCGGGCGTCGACAGCGCAGTGCTGGATCCGCGTAATGGCTGGAGCTCAGCGGATAAGTGGCAGGAGAAGGCGGAGAGTCTGGCTCAGCTGTTTATGGATAACTTTAAGCAGTACAGCGATACCGAAGCGGGCGCGCGTCTGGCGCTGGCCGGTCCGCAGCTGCAGAATAGCGCGGTCGAAGCCTGATCCGCGGCAAGCAGGTCGACGCCTGGCGCCGACCTGCTGGCGAGCCGCTTTACTCCGCAAAGGCCTGCAGCGTATCGCCAGTGAGGCGATAACGCACCCACTCATCCTGCGGCTGCGCGCCAATGCTCAGATAGAAATCAATCGCCGGCTGGTTCCAGTCGAGCACGCTCCACTCCAGACGCCCGCACTGACGCTGTACTGCATATTGCGCGATGGTTTTCAGCAGCGCTTTTCCGGCGCCGATCCCGCGATAGTCGGGGGTTACGTACAGATCCTCCATATAGATGCCGTTACGGCCAAGCCAGGTGGAGTAGCTGGTGAAGAACACGGCGTAGCCCACCGCTTTGCCCGCCACCTCGCAGATCAGCGCCTCGGTTTTGCTGCTGCTGGCAAACAGCGTCTCTCTGATCTCCTCTGCCGTCGTCACCACCTCTTCGGGGGCTTTCTCGTAGACCGCGAGTTCATAAATCATGTCATAAATAGCGGTGGCGTCGTCCGGGGTGGCCTGGCGGATCGTGATGCTCATGGGTCGTCCTGTCTGAATGGTATGAAGGAAAGCAAAATTGCTGACCCAGAGCATAAGCGGTATTGTGAAAAGAATTAAGTGCAATGAAATCAGCAAACGATGAATATTATGCATCCTGTCCTGCGCCGTATCGACCTCAACCTGCTGCCAGTCTTTGACGCGGTCTATCGCTCCCGCTCGGTGCGCCTGGCGGCAGAAGAGCTGGCAATGAGCACCTCGGCGCTGAGCCATGCGCTCTCCCGGCTGCGCAGCGCCCTCAACGACCCGCTGTTCTATCGGGAAGGTCACCGGATGTGCCCCAGCGTCTATGCCAGCCAGCTGGCGCCCTCTATCGCTTCGGCGCTGAAATTTCTCAATCAGGAGCTGACGCCGCCGGCGGCGTTTGTGCCGGCCGCCAGCACCGACTGCATGCAGATTGCGATCACTGATTTCACCGCGTTCTGCGTCTTTCCGACGCTGATGCACCACCTGCAGCGTGAGGCGCCCGGGCTGCGGTTTGAGCTCCGTTATCTGCCCCACAGCCCGGCGCTGACCGAGCTGCTGGCGGGGGAGGTCGATCTGGCTCTCGGGTTCAATACCCCTGACGAGCCAGCTCATCCCGATCTCGAGGAGATTAACTGGCTGCGGGACGAATATGTGGTTATCAGCCAGGCCGACCGAACGGCGCTCACCCTGGACGCCTACCTTGCGGCCCGTCATCTGGTGGTGACCCCGTGGAATGAGCGGCAGGGGGTGCTGGACTGTGAGCTGGAGCGGCAGGGCTATTCGCGGCAGGTGGCGGTGAAAACGCCCTCGATGCTGAGCGCTCCCTTTATTATTGAGCAGAGCGATCTGCTGATGGCGCTGCCCCGGCGGGCGGCGGAGACGATGGCTCGCGCCGCCCGGCTGACCATTTTCCCGCTGCCGTTTCCGGTTCCCCCGTTTGACGTCAAGATTTACGCCCACAAACGCAGCGGGAAACGCGAGGCCACCCGCTGGCTGATCTCCCTGTTGCAGACGCTGGGGAACGCCGCCGCGGCGCCGGCGCCCTGAGGTCACGTCCGGATTATTCACATCTCGCCGCTCCGCGTCGCGTTAACCCTGCCGGGCCGGGTATGTCTTTTACCGCCTGGCGCCCGGGGCGCAGTGGCGTACCCTGGCCTCGGTCACAAAACGGAAAACTCACCTTTTCATCCCTGCCGCCGACGCTGATGGCGTAGAGAGTGTTAAATGATTGTATATAAAAGTAATGTTAATTAGCTAAATGTTATTTATGCGTAAATTGCATCAATGGATGCGTTTATTACGCTTATTTCATTCCCGGTTCTGTTTCAGTCTTCAGCAACAGGCGCGCGACAACGCGTGGATAACAAACTGGAGACCTGCATGCATTCGACAACCTCACTGATGAGTACCCGTGACCGGCTCGGCGCCATTCTGCGCGTCACGTCCGGTAACTTTCTCGAACAGTTCGACTTTTTCCTGTTCGGGTTTTATGCCACCTACATCGCACATACCTTTTTTCCGGCGAGCAGTGAATTCGCCTCGCTGATGATGACCTTCGCGGTCTTTGGCGCCGGCTTTCTGATGCGGCCCATCGGCGCCATCGTGCTTGGCGCCTATATCGACAAGGTAGGGCGGCGTAAAGGGCTGATTGTGACTCTGTCGATCATGGCCACCGGCACCTTCCTGATCGTGCTGATCCCCTCTTACCAGGCCATTGGCCTGTGGGCGCCGCTGCTGGTGCTGATCGGCCGCCTGCTGCAGGGCTTCTCCGCCGGCGCTGAGCTGGGCGGGGTATCCGTCTATCTGGCCGAGATCGCTACCCCGGGGCGCAAAGGGTTTTACACCAGCTGGCAGTCGGGCAGCCAGCAGGTCGCCATTATGGTGGCGGCCGCGATGGGCTTTGCCCTAAACGCCGTGCTGGAGCAGAGCGCCATCAGCGACTGGGGCTGGCGTATTCCGTTCCTTTTCGGCTGCCTGATCGTCCCGTTCATTTTTGTGCTGCGCCGTAAGCTGGAGGAGACCCAGGAGTTTACTGCCCGCCGCCATCATCTGGCGATGCGCCAGGTATTCGCCACCCTGCTGGCGAACTGGCAGGTGGTCATCGCCGGGATGATGATGGTGGCGATGACCACCACCGCGTTCTATCTGATCACCGTCTATGCGCCGACCTTTGGCAAAAAAGTGCTGATGCTCAGCGCCTCGGACAGCCTGCTGGTCACGCTGCTGGTGGCGATTTCCAACTTCTTCTGGCTGCCGGTGGGCGGGGCGCTGTCCGACCGCTTTGGCCGCCGGCCGGTGCTGATTGCCATGACCCTGCTGGCGCTGGCTACCGCGTGGCCTGCGCTGACCATGCTGGCGAACGCGCCGAGCTTTTTGATGATGCTGAGCGTGCTGCTGTGGTTGTCCTTTATCTACGGCATGTACAACGGGGCGATGATCCCGGCGCTGACCGAAATTATGCCCGCCGAAGTGCGCGTGGCAGGCTTCTCGCTGGCCTATAGCCTGGCGACCGCGGTGTTTGGCGGCTTCACGCCGGTGATTTCCACGGCGCTGATTGAATATACCGGGGATAAAGCTTCCCCAGGCTACTGGATGAGCTTTGCCGCCGTCTGCGGCCTGCTGGCCACTTGCTACCTCTATCGCCGCAGCGCCGTTACGCTGCAGACGGCACGTTAATCAGGGAGATGATGATGCGTAAAACGACAGGAACCCTGCTGGCCACGCTGCTGCTGGCCGCCACCGGCGGCAGCGCGCTGTCCGCTGAGGTCACCGTGATGATCTCCGGCGGCTTCAAAGCGGCGCTGGAAAATCTGGCCCCGGCATGGGAAAAACAAAGCGGCAACCACCTCGTGGTGATCCCCGGCCCGTCGATGGGGAAAACGCCGCAGGCGATCCCTAACCGCCTGGCGCGGGGCGAACACGCGGACGTGGTGATTATGGTCGGCGACGCGCTGACCAGCCTCGAGAAAGCGGGCCGTACGCAACCGGATTCGCGCCGGGAGCTGGCCGACTCGCCCATCGGCGTGGTGGTGAAAGCGGGAGCGCCGCTGCCGGCTATCCGCAGCGCAGACCAGCTGCGGGCGGCGCTGCTGGCTGCGCCGTCGGTCGCGTACTCCGACAGCGCCAGCGGACGCTATGTCAGCTCGACGCTGTTCCACCGCCTGGGCATTGATAAGGCGATGCAGAGCAAAGCGCAGATGGTGGAGCGTATTCCGGTAGCCTCGGAAGTGGCGAAGGGACGGTATGCGATCGGTTTTCAGCAGGTGAGCGAACTGCTGCCGGTGCCCGGCGTGACCTTTGTCGGCGAACTGCCGGATAACCTGCAGTACATCACCCGCTTTGCCGGGGCGGTGACCGTCAGCGCCGACCACCCGCAGGAAGGAAAGGCGCTGCTGACGTATCTGGCCTCACCGGCGGCGCAGGAGACCATCCACGCCACCGGTATGCGAAGCGTAGCTGCCGCCGCGCCGGTCAGCCAGAAGGATACTGTTCAATAATCAGCTTCTCCAGCTCTGCCGCCACGTAGGACTGAATACGGCCGCTGAGGCGGATCAGGCCTACCGTACGGGTGACCACCGGGTCGGTAAGCGGTACGGCGCGGAGAACGGAATGCTCCCCGGCGGGCATCGACATCGCGGGCACGGCGGCAATGCCGATGCCCGCTTCCACCATCCCCAGCATCGTGGTGACGTGGCGGGTTTCGCAAATGCTTGGCCGCGCCGGCGTCAGATGCGCCAGCTCCCTGTCGAGCAGCGTCCTGTTGCCGGAGACCCGATCGAGGCCAATATAATCCTGTTCAAAGTATGCCTGCCAGCTGAGGTGCGTCCTGCTCGCCAGCGGATGGTCGTGCCGACAGGCGGCGACATAGCGGTCGTCGGCAAGCGGGGTGAATTCGATGCTGGCCGGCAGGTTTTTGGCAAAGCAGAGGCCAAAGTCAGCCTGTCCGCTGCTCACCGCCTCAATGACATTCCCGGCGCTGCTGTCGATCAGCCGGATACGCACCTGGGGAAAGCGCGCCTGAAAGCTGCGGATGATTTCCGGCATAAAGTAGTAGGCGGCGGAAGGTACCGTCGCCACTGTCACCAGCCCGGTACGCGCCTTGCTGACCTGGCTGATATCCGCCAGCACCGTCTCGACGTGGGCCAGCAGCTGCTCCGAACGTTCGGCAAAATTCTGTCCATACAGCGTAAGGGTCACGCGGCGGGTGGTGCGCTCGAACAGCCGGTTGCCTAACGCGGTTTCCAGCTTTTCGATGCGGCGGCTGAGGGCCGACTGCGACAGGCAAATGGATTCTGCGGCCAGCCGAAAGCTGCCATACTCCATCAGGGCGCGAAAGGCATAGAGATCGTTGAAGTCAAAATTTACGGGCATGGCGGCGGCATCCTTATCGGCTGTCTGGCGCCTCGCCCCGTCCGGTGAGGGGCGATGGCGACGAAAATCGGCTCGGCAGGTGACTGGGCGCGCGGCTGACCGCACGCCGGGTCGTCATACCTTGAGCAGTTTTACCGTGGCATCAATATCGATTTCGTCTTCCGAGAAGATCAGGGTTGTCCCCTGAAAGGTGGTGATCGCCAGCTTTTTCACCGAGCGCATCTCTCCCGGCTGCACCGCGGATTTTGGCCGGATGCTGTTCATCAGCAGCCCGACCGACAGCACCGCGTTTTCTTTATCCACGCGGGTCTCGACCGGCTCTTCTTCCCGGTAAACCACATAGGACTTGATGGAGGTCAGCTTCAGCCGCTCGCCGGCGATATAGATATATTTGCTTTCCGGAATGACCTTCACCGCGTAGGCCGACAGCCCTTTATTGTTGGTGGTAGGTTCAAAAGTCACCGCCGCGTCTTTCTTGATGAGATCGGGATTGGCGACCTTAATCACATGAAAATACCGGTTTTCGCCGTTTTCATCTTTGATAAATCCAAAACCTTTATCTTTAAACCACGTTGTGATTGTTCCGTTCATCGCCATTACCGTTCTTACTCGTTGGTTAACTCAAATTTTGCAGCGCGCAGTGTAAAGCACATTGCCTGCGCAGACCATGCCTTTGCGATAAGTGTGGGTGATAAATGACGCCGCCGCGAGGGCGGATCGTGCGCCAGCGTCGTACCGGCGGGCAAAATGGGGTACTATCGCCGGCCACTCCTTCTTCGGGCCGTCTGATGTCCACCATTATCGATACCTTTGTCGCTCCGCCGTGCCGCGAGCAGATAACCCTCCTGTATCAGGACGAACACCTGCTGCTGATCAATAAACCTGCCGGGCTGCTGAGCCTGTCAGGCAAAGATCCGCGTAACCTCGACTCCGTGCATCATCGACTGGTCCAGCGCTTTCCGGGCTGCACCCTGGTACACCGCCTTGATTTCGGCACTTCCGGTCTGATGGTGGTCGCCCGCAACAAGGTGATTAACGCCGCGCTGTGCCAGCAGTTCAGTCAGCGCACGGTGGGTAAAGTCTATACGGCGCTGCTGTGCGGCCATCTGCCGGAAGATGAAGGGATAGTGGAGGCGGCGATCGCCAAAGACCCGGCCCGTTTCCCGCGCATGTCGATCTGCGCCCGGCACGGCAAACCGGCGCGTTCGCGCTACCGGGTAATTGACCGTATGTACCAGACGCGGGAAGGGGAGAGGGCGCTGGCGCTGACGAGGGTGGCGCTCACCCCGGAGACCGGGCGCACCCATCAGCTGCGGATCCACTGTCAGCTGCTGGGCTATCCGATCCTTGGCTGCGATCTGTATGGCGGCCGGGAATTGCCGGGCACGGAACAGGCTCCGCGGCTGATGCTGCACGCCAGCGAACTGCGTTTTCGCCACCCCGTCAGCTGCGAGCCGATGCATATCCAGCAGGCAAGCTCGTTCTGATCGCCTGCCGCTGGAAGCCCGCGATCACCACATCAGGTCGTCGGGCACCTTAAAGTCGGCGTACGGATCGTCTTCATCCTGCTCATCCTGGCTCAGGGCGCTGTGCAACACGATGCTGCTGGCATCGCGCTGGGCAATTTTCTCTGCCACAATCGCCGGAATAATTGCATATTCCCCTTCAGGTTTGTTATCCACCGCCAGGCGGGCAATCGCCAGGCGACCGTTAATCAGCTGGGTTTGGGTGGTCTTGTCGACCATGATTTTTTTGATCAGATTATTATCGGTAAAGTTAAAGCCGATATCGCCCCGGGCGACCGTAATGCGGTTCATCTCAATCAGCTGCTTGACCTGAGCTTTATACTCTTTCGCCAGCACCGCCTGCTTTTGCTGCTCGCTGAGCTGTTTATCGCGCTCCAGCTGGGCTTTTTTATTCTCTTCCACCGCTTCCCGGGCCTCACGGGCCTGCACGCGGGATTTTTTCGCCGTTCTCTGGACTTTGGCCATTTTTTTGCTGCTGACCAGGCCGGCTTTGAGCATCTGCTCTTGTAAGGTAAGTTTTGTCATTTGCGTATCTGAAGCTTAGGAAACATCTGGCAAGTATACCTGCATTGGCGGAAACGACGCCAGACCCGCGGACGTACTGGGCCGCTGTGCCCGGTAGCGCGAGACTGGCCGGGGATTACTCCCGGGGCTGGAGCTGATAAATCCAGGCGCTGACCTGCTGTCCATCGTCGGTAGTCACCTCCACCGACACCCGATCGTACCCCTCCTCAAAGTCGTCCAGCATGGGCCAGTGCGCCGCCAGCCGGTCGGACAGGAACAGATAACCGTTGACCCGCGGGCCGTTGGCATCGAGGACGATCCCCGGAAAATCAGCGGCTGCGCCCCAGCCACGCGCGTAAAAGGTACCGGTAACGTAACCCGGACGCCACTCGCCCCCGATCGCCTCCAGAATATGCGCATTGCTGCGACCGGGACAGAGCGTCCCATAGACAAATAGCGGTTTCATTTTCTCTCTCTCTCGTTCGCCCTGATACCCGCCCCCAGCGGAGCGGAAAACCAAAATACGGGGTAATTCAGCGCCTGGCAATGGCCGGGTGGGGGCAGGCATCTCTCTGATGCCGGGGAGATTCAGGCGCCGGCGCTGTCGGTGGCATATTTACTGCAGTGACAATTTTAGTGTTGAGTTTTTTTTTATTATTTGCAGGTGAATATAAATAATATTTAATAGCGAAATAATAAATGGACGGCTTATGGAATAAGCTGCGTGAATGGAATGAAGAGGAATTATAAAACTTCCTTGGGTTGAATTCAGATATTATTTAGGGCCAGGCGTTACCTCCCCTGGCTATTTCACTTTAAGATAAACCTCCCTTGAACAAAAAAATACCATCTGATTTCGAAATTCTCGCGGGCAGGGGAGATATTTCCTTTCCTTGAAGCGGCAGGCAATCAATCGAGACGAACGACGTTCGGGAGAAAAACCGCTAGTGAGGAACAGGCCAGAGCAAATGCAGGGGCTGAGGCGAACGCAAGGTATATGAAGGATATCCCACCGGGCATTTGGTCCTGTCTGCAGACAGATGAAAGTGAAAGGCACAGGAGGTGCGATGAAGATTTTCCGCCCATTATGGCGCGATGGGGCTTTTCTGGTTCCGCAGCAGTTTCAGCAACAGGCCCGCTGGGAGGCGCACGTCGCCGATACGGTCTCCCGCATGGCGCTCGCCCACCCCTGGGGGGTATTGCGCGCGGAGTTTGACGCCAGCGCGCTCACCCTTTCCCGGCTCAACGCCACCCGGCTGATCGTGCGTTTCGCCGACGGCGCGCTGATTGACACCGAGCTGGCGGATATTTTGCCACCGGTCCGCGATGTATCGGACGTGATGCAGGACAACGTGGAGGTTCTGCTCGCTCTGCCGCTGCTTAGCGCCAGCGGTGGCAATCTTGATGACGGCCTGGAAAGCGCCCGCCCGCGCCGCTGGCGCGCCGAGCAGGTGACCGTGCAGGAGCTGGCAGGCCATGAACGCAGCGAGCTGGCCGTCCTGCGGCACACGCTGACGCTGCGTCTCTCCATCGAATAAAACGCAGCCTTCCTAACCTGCCCGGTAGCGCGTCTGGTACGCGACGCCCAGGGGCAGTGGATCTTTGACCCGAAATTCATCCCGCCGCTGCTGTCGCTGGCCGCAAGCCCGACGCTGGTCAGCGAGCTGGGCGAGCTGCTACATCGCCTGCAGGCCCGACGCAGACGCCTCATGGCCATGCGCCGTGAAAGCAATGCGCGGATGGCTGATTTTGCCGTGGCGGATGTTTCCCTGTTCTGGCTGCTCAACGCACTGAACAGCGCCGAGCCGGTGCTCAGCGAGCTGCATCAGGACCCTTCGCGCCATCCGGAGCTGCTCTATCGTGAACTGGCCAGGCTGGCCGGCAGTCTGCTGACCTTCTCTCTTGAACATCATCTGGACGCGATCCCCCGCTACCGGCATGCCTCGCCGGAGCAGGTATTCCCACCGCTGTTTGCCCTGTTGGATACGCTGCTCGAAGTCAGCTTGCCCTCAAGGGTGATCGCCATCGCGCTGGAGCAGGGTGCTGACCGAGAGATCTGGCGGGGGAGGCTGCACGATGCACGGCTGCGCGAGGGGGCGGATTTTTATCTGTCGGTGCGTTCTTCACTTCCCCCTCACCAGCTTCAGAGCCGCTTTCCGCAGCTCTGTAAGGCGGGTAGCCATGATGATGTCGCCGAGGTCGTCAACATTGCCCTCAGCGGCATTGCGATCAAACCGCTGAGCCATGTGCCGGCGGCCATTCCGCTACGTCTGGAAAACCAATATTTCGCTCTGGATCTTTCCACGGATGCCGCCCACGCGATGCTGGAGGCTGGCAACTGCACCTTCTATACCCCGGAATCGCTTGGCGACGTGAAACTTGAACTCTTTGCGGTACTGCGCTCATGAATATCTCTGAAAGCGATCTAATCAACAAAACCTTTTACCCGGGCTGGCTGATGGTCAGTCAGTTACGCTGCGGCCAGCCGGTGACCGATGGCGAGGCGCTCTATCGTCAGGCCTGTCGATGGGTGACCGAGGCGCGCGAGGCGCTGGCGGCGGCAGGCGTCAGTGAAGCCAGCGCTGAGCAGATGCTCTATGCCTACTGCGCGCTGCTTGATGAGAGCGTCCTTAACCGCGCCAGTCAGGATGATGGCTACCGCAGGTGGCGCAAGGATCCGCTGCAGGCGCGTTTTTTCAGCACTCTCAACGCCGGGGAAGAGCTCTGGGAACGGATCCGCCAGCTGCTGCGAGAGCCCACGGCGGATGCGGCAGTGCTGACTTGTTTCTATCGTACTTTGCAACTGGGGTTTGTCGGGCAGTACCGCGCCCAGGATGACGAACGGCGTGAGGACGTGGCGCATGCGCTTGGCGCACGGGTCCCGCCGTTCAGCCTGACCCAGGAGGCGCCGGTGGTGGTTCGTGCCTCCCGGCTGCGCAGCGGACGGCGGATGTACTGGTGCGGCTGGGCGGCTGGCATTGTGGCGCTGGCGGCGCTGTGGTTGACCTTCTCCTCCATGCTGTCACAGATGGTGGCGCAGATAGCAGGGCAGGGATAAGAGATGCGTGATAACGCCCGGCGTCTGCTTACGATATTGACCGTCATCCTGGCCCTGTGGCTGGCGCTGGGCTTCTGGCCGCTGTCCATCGGCAACCAGGTGATATTCAGTCTGTGCATCCTGCTGGCGGGCAGCGCGGCGCTCTGGCGTCAGCGTCGCCGGGCAGTCAGCCGTCAGCGACCGGAAATCGTCCTGCCGCCCGAGGATTTTCAGGGGGCGGTGGTTCTGGTCTGCGGGGATACCGACGGTCTGTTTCCCGGGCGTTCGGCGCACTGCGAAACCCGCCTCGGCTGGTATCTACGGGGGGAAAGCGCGGAGCAGTTGCCGCTGCTGGCGCAGTACCTGGCGGCGGCGCGTCCAGCACTGGTATCGCAGGTTTCCGTGCTGCTGGCGGTGGTACCGGAGCACCACACCACCGGGGAGCACCTGGTGCAGTCGCTGTGCGACTGGCGGCGGAGTATTGTTCAGTGCCGAACCTGGTTAAACGGTCTGCCGCCGGTGTGGAGCGTGTTCTGGGTGACGCCGCCTGGCGGCCAGGCAGCGGAAAGCCGCTGGTTTACCGTCACGCCGGATCGGCCTGGTCTCCAGGTGCGGCAGAAGGGACAAGCGCCCCAGTCGATTGCCGACTGGCAGCGAGAGGGCAGCTCTGCCTCACGCCTGCATCATACGCTGTGGCTGGAAAGCATTCTGGCGTTGGCAGAAAACGTTCTTTTCCGGCCACTAAGCACTCGCCAGGCGGAACTTTCGCCGTTGGACCTGTGCGCCATGGGCATCTGCCTGACGCCGGTGACGGCGGTGGCAAATAACCTCTGGCAGCGGCAAATCGCCGGGATCACCACGCTCTCCCCGGGCAACGCCGCGGCGCCAGGTCCTCACCCGCTGCCGGATCTTCTTCTGTCAACACTGCCGCACCGCCACGGGGTCAGCCGCCGGATGCGCGCTGCCGGTCTTGCCGCTGGCATGGGCTTCCTCTTTCTGGCGCTGGCGATGCTGGCTTCCTTTATCAACAACCAGCGCCTCGTGCGCAGCGTCGGCGATCATCTGGCGGTGTACTACCGCCTCAGCGGCACGCCGCCGATGCCGAAGCTGCAGGCGCAGCAGCGTCTGCGTACCGACAGCCGCCAGCTGGATGACTGGCTGCGCCGGGGAGAGCCGTTGCGTTACCGGCTGGGGCTGTATCAGGGGATGCGGCTGATCCCCTTCGTGGAAACCGCGATCAATGACTGGGCACCGCCCCCGCCGCCGCGTCCGGTCATTAAGCAGGTAGTGCAGGGGCCGCAGACGATCCGCCTCGATAGCATGGCGCTGTTCGATACCGGCAAATCGACGCTGAAACCGGGTTCGACAAAGCTGCTGGTGAACTCGCTGCTGGGCATTAAGGCGAAACCCGGCTGGCTGATCGTGGTGGCAGGCCATACCGACAGCATCGGCAACGATAGATCCAATCAACAGCTCTCTCTGAAGCGTGCCGAGGCGGTCCGCGACTGGATGCGCGATACCGGCGATGTGCCGGAGAGCTGTTTTGCGGTGCAGGGCTACGGCGAAAGTCGTCCTGTCGCCAGCAACGAGACGCCAGACGGGCGGGCGCAAAATCGCCGGGTGGAGATCAGTCTGGTCCCGCAGAAGGACGCCTGTCTGACGCCGGGCACGGCTAATACCTCAGGAGCCGGGGCTGCCGCATTAAAAAACGAAACCGAGTAATCCGCGACCCCGAACGAGGACGGTGAACAACAACAATCTGCCTGCCTGACCCTGTGCGCTACGGGTCCCTGATAAACAGGAAATAGCGATGGGCGGTAGCGTGCCTGCAGCCAAACAATCTTGTCGGCAAGTGAGGCCTCTGCGGGGGTGAAGTGCGGGACAGGGGGATGGATAAAGGAGATCTGCATCGACAGCGCTAAGGACATTGCCAGAGAAATGCTGGCAGCGTTAAACGTTGAAGGTTCCGGTTTCTGTGTGCTTTTTTATTTCTCAGTAAGTGAAAATAAATATCCCTGGGGTTTCCTTTTAGTAATGAAACTCCTGGTGGGGTATCTGAGATATCGATATGCACTTAAATATATTTATGATGAATGAGATGATTATCATTAAACAAAATTAAACCGTATGGCCTGTTAATCGATGTTTGATGGTCATTACTGCGGAGTAAAACAGGAATATAATGGATACCTCTTCAATAATTACAGGCACCACCCTCAACCGTTACCAGCTGGATATTCCGTCATGTACTGCATCGCTTGATGTGGAAGAATTCAGCGGTGCAGAAAAACTCAGTGAAACGTATCTCTGGACAATTTATTTCACCAGCACGGATAAAAATATCGACACCAGCCAGTTACTGAGCAAACCGGCGACGCTGACGATGGGCGGCGGCATATTACAGAGCCTGACCGAATGCAAACGGGTGCATGGCGTGGTCACGCATTTTGAGCGTATCAGTGGCTCTGCCGACCAGGCAGAGTACATGATAACCCTCGAACCCTTCCTCTCGCTGCTGGACAAACAGTTCCGCACCCATCGTTTCTTCGTCAATAAATCGGTGCCGGAAGTGGTGGAGCAGGTATTGCAGGAACATCACCTGCATGACTGGGAGTATGAGTTTAATCTCAAGCAACACTATCCGCGGCGCGAGCAAATTAATCAGTATCAGGAGAGTGACCTGGCGTTTATCCAGCGCCTGCTGGCAGAGGTGGGGATATTTTATTTCTTCACCCTGCAGGAAGAGGCCCAGAGCGAAGTGGTCCACTTCGCCGACGCGCAGCGGGCGCTGATGTTCGATAAGACACTGCCGGTTAACAGCCCGTCCGGGATGAGCGACAGCGGTGCGGAATCGATATGGGGTCTGAACATCACGCACAACGTCGTAGAGGCGAACGTCACTACCCGGGATTATAACCCCCGCGATGCGCAGAGCGTTCTCCAGTCGGCAACAGCGGATATGACCCGGGGAAATGGTGAAGGCATCACTTACGGAGAGGTATACCACTATAAGCTTCGCCACCGGGAGCGGGGCGATAAAATCGACCCGCAGGCGGAGACCGCCAACTTCTATGCCCGTCTCGACCATGAGCGTTTTCTCGCTCGCCAGACGCTGATTACCGCGAGCAGTACGGCAGCCTGGCTGGCGCCGGCCCAGGTGCTGACCCTCACCGACAGCCTGCCGTCGACCCTGCCTGTGCCCGTGCAGGACCCACTGTTAATCACCGGCACCGGTTTTACCGCCAGCCGCCGGGAGGCGCTGCGGGTGACCCTGCTGGCGGTGCCCTACAGCGAAACATTGTGCTGGCGTCCGCCGCTGCTGCCGCGCCCGAAGGTGACTGGCACCATGACGGCGCGGGTGACCAGCGCGAAGGCGAATGATATCTACGCCTGGCAGGATGCGTCCGGCCTGTACCGGGTGAAATTTGACGCTGACAGAGAGGAGAAAGGGCAGGGTCAGGAAAGCATGCCAGTGCGTCTCGCCAAACCCTACGGCGGCGACGTGTATGGCTTTCACTTCCCGCTGGTCCAGGGCACGGAGGTGGCGATTGCTTTCCATGAAGGCGATCCTGACCGGCCGTACATTGCGCATGCGCTGCACGACTCGCGGCATGTCGACCCTGTGACGGAGAAAAACAGCACCCGCAATGTGATTCGTACTCCGACCAACAATAAGCTGCGAATGGAGGATAAGCGCGGCGAGGAGCATATCAAGCTCAGCACCGAGTACGGCGGCAAGACGCAGCTGAACCTGGGGCATAACGTGAATGCGCAGAGGGAATTGCGGGGGGAGGGGGCGGAACTGCGTACGGATAAATGGGTGAGCATCCGGGGCGGTGCGGGAGTGTTTATCAGTGCGGATAAACAGCCTTCGGCAGGCGACAGGATGCTGGCAATGGAGGAGGCGATTGTGCAGCTTGAAAATGCGCTGGGTATTGCGAAAAGCCTGGCGTCGGCAGCGGAATCGGCTCAGGCCCTGCCATCGGATACCGGCAACCAGCAGACGCTGAACGATGCGCTGAAAGAGCTGGCGCAGCCGGGGATAGTGCTGAATGCGCCGCAGGGCGTGAGCATCAGCAGTCCGCAGGCGGTACGGTTGTCTTCGGGTAGCGCCAGTGTGGGGATTGTGTCACAGCAGAATACGGACATCAGTGCGCTGAAGCGTTTTACGGTAGCGGCGGGAGATGCCGTCAGCCTGCTGGCACGAAAGACGGGGATTAAGCTGTTTGCGGCGAAGGGAAAGATGGAAATCCAGGCGCAGGATGATGCGCTGGAGGCGACGGCGAAAAAGGATATCACCGTGACCAGCGTGGAAGGGCGAGTGGAAATCACGGCGGCGAAGGAACTGGTGGTGAACTGTGCGGGAGCGTATATCAGGCTAAGTGGTGGCAATATCGAGCTGGGCTGCCCGGGGAATATTCTGCTGAAATCGGCCAATGTGCAGAAAATGGGCGCAGCTGATTATGATGCAAACAAACCTGAGCTTCCCGTCGGTTTCAGTGAGTTTTTTACTGCAAAAGATGAAGAGTCCGGGGAGATTTTACCTTTTACCCGGTACAGGATAACAACCGGTGAAGGTAAAGTATTTGAAGGCAGGACCGATGCGGAAGGTAAAACTGTTGCAGTTTATACTGCCCTGCCTGATGCCCTGCATATAGAATTACTTTAAAGAATGAAGGAATAGCATATGGCTACCGGAGAAGAGAAAAGTAAAACATCGGTACAAGGGACGGGAACGGTTGTAAAAGGAAAATATGGCCCAGAATGTTATTTTCACCCAGGTAGCGCAACATTGCTTTTTCTGGAGGCTTCAGATACTAAAATTATCGAACAGGAGCATGATTTTCTGTCTGGCTTGCTTGAAACTCAGAAACAGGCGCAAAAAAATCTTGATGATATTAATTTTGAAGCAATCACTCAGGCAGGCAGAGTGCCAGCAAGAAAATTTGAAAGTGAAATCACTAAAGCCTATGAAGCCTTAAACAAAGCAAATCAGGCTTTGCGGAAAGAGCTTATGTCACTAACAGCGAATCCTCCGGAGGGGGAATTGCTTAATGATAAAATGAAAGATACTGCCATTGGTATAATGGAACTTATTCCGCTTAAAAATAACACAGTGAAAGGATTCAAGAAAACTTATGTGCGTTCCGATAAAATAAAACAACAGTGGCGAACATATAAGCTCAGCGAAGTTGATAAAGAAAGTGGTGAAGCCAGTTTCATAAAATATAAAAACAAAACTATTGTTTCTCAGGATGCGAATGGTAATCAGGTTAATAAAACCATACGTCAGGGAAAAATAGATACAGCGGAACTAAAAAAACAACTAAGTAACGTACCTGTTTCACTGAAATTCGATCTTGTTGACGATACGAATGTTATTGTCAGTCACTGGGCAGAGGAAATGAACAAATCTCTGACCTGGCCAAAGGGGGATGGTAAAGTCGACGAATCTGTTTATCACCAGTATGTTGATATCAGCGCGCAGGCTCAACTGATGCGCTACAGCCATGGAGCGGGTGCATCAGCGGAATATAATCCGTCAGAAAAAAAACTGGAGGGCAAAATAGAAGGTCATGCCAGTTTTGCACTGGGGGAGGCGAAGGCCGAAACGGCCCTGTACCTGCCGGACAGGTTAGGTGTCAGCCTTTTATTTCCGGCGAAAAAAGTGACTCCACAGACACCGGATGGTGTCTGTAATATGGGAGCGCTGCGTTTTGCCATGAAACTGGTATTGTCAGGTAGCGTTGGTGCCAGTGCTGCAATTGAATTAGGGGTGACAGTAGACTGGAGTGGGGAAATGGAAAAGGGCTATGGCATTAAAGGCCGTCCTGCAACCCTGACTGCTCCACCGTTGCCAGGACAGCAGCAGGTGAATTTAAAGACCTCAACAATACCTGAAGCACAGGGGGGAGGTGAAATTGGTGTTTTTGTTGGTGCTCAGGCGGGAGGTAATATCAGTGGTGCCATTGAGTGGTTTGACCCGCATCCTGATGATACGCCAGTAGCTATAGGTGTTGAGAAAGATAACAAACCCCTTGTCAATAAAGAGAAGAAGTTTGCCGCGATAGCCAAACTGGAAGCGGGGATGACGGTGCAGGCAGGCGCTGGGGGAAGTGGGGTTTTTTATATCACCTATATTCAGGGACGTTTTCGTATTTACTGTAAAGCGGCTTTATGTTGGGGAGTGGGAGCCAAAGGGGAAGTCGGTTTTGAAGTTGATGGCAGCAGTTTTGCGGCTTTTATGAAGAGCTTTATGTTTATGCTAAGGAATGTGGATTATCAGAAGTTAGAAGATATGATGGGAGAGAATGCTTTTAGAGGATTATGTGCAATCCCAATAATTATAGCAGCAGAAGGAATACAAGCATTGGAGAAAAGATATAATCAAGTTGTGGATATATTGGACAGCTTAAGAGTAGATCTTCTGGAAGAAAATAAACGTGTGGATTTGATGAGCAGTATTTTATCTAATCCTGATCAGCTTAAGTATACCCCTCCGGAAACAAAAGGGGCAGTGATTGCCACATTAATTGATCAGAACTGGGTGGACTGGCTTGACCCTCGCAATCAGAATAATGATTTTTTTTCCGTTAACAGCTGGAAGCTCGGTCCTCTAAAGAGGCGAAAACAAGCGGTGTTTATGGCGTTAAAGTGGGTACAAAGTCAGGCAGATTATAACAATGTCATGCAGCATTTGACGTTGTCGCCAGGGGAGAAGAAAGGTAATAAAGAACTGAATGAAAAAGATGTGATTAACTTTTTAGGTATCGGGGAACAAAAATTGTTTTTTTACACCAATTATGGCGAAAAGCTCACCTTACTGCATAATAACCTCCCGGTTTTTGTTGACCCGGATGAGCCATTTAAACCCATACCTGAAATCCTGATGTCAGAATATCTTGCCATGATCGACGACCAGCACCCGACGGGGACAATGACTGCCTGATGCAATGGCTGAGGTGATAAGATGAGAAAATTAATTGTAGTTGCTTCCGTTGCTGCCAGTTTACTGCTCGGGTGTGACCAGAAGAGTACTGACAAGCGTGAAACCCTGTCTGAAGCGCTTGTTGCTAAGTCGCTTTCTAACATGGTTCCCGTTAAGGGCGGCGAGTTCTTAATGGGGGATTTTGGCCCATTAGTTGGTGAAAAACTGCCTTTCAGCATAAACCAGGATGATAAGGTATTACATAAGGTTGTATTAAGTGATTTTTCGATATCAAAGTTTAAAGTTACCAATGATGATTATAATAAATATCTGCAGATAACAGGAATAAAAAAACCTCCCATTAATATTCGGGTAAAAGAGTACCCATCCTTGCAAAAAGGTGATTACTCTGTTGGTGTTACCTGGCAACAGGCAAAAGATTATTGTCAGTGGCTAGGTAAGGAGTCCGATAAAAATATTGATTTACCGACAGAAGCACAATGGGAATATGCGGCAAGGTCAAGAGGGCAGTATCTTCCTTTTGCGACAAATAATGGAAATTTCGAGCTTGGTTCTAATATACCTGAACAAAAGAAATTAGATGAATGGCTTTGTTGAATAAATCGAACTTTTGCTGAGTTGAAGGATCAGATCACGCATCT
>NZ_JBEAJL010000116.1:0-198635 GCF_040065275.1 Klebsiella sp. JB_Kp042 | reverse complement strand
AAATGGCACGTAAACGTAGGTCGGGTAAGGCGTTAGCCGCCACCCGACACAAACGTGGCTCCACGCCCGCAGTTCTTGCCCGGCGGCGCTGCGCTTGCGTGGGCCTGGGGGGCCGGCGCCTGTTTCTTCAGGACGCGACGGCTTCGCCTTCGTCGAGGCTTTTCTGCCGGTTCGACGGCTGGGTAAAGTACTGCTTATCCTCCCAGCGCAGGCAGGTGAGTTCCCCCCCCCAGCAGCAGCCGGTATCCAGCGCGTAAATGCCCTCCGGCGTACCGCGTCCCTCCAGCGACGCCCAGTGGCCAAAGGCAATGCTGTAGGCACTGCTGACCGGTCCCGGAATGGCAAACCACGGCTTCAGCGGCGCCGGGGCGTCCTCGGGCGCTTCTTTCGAGTACATATCCAGCTGGCCGTTCGGGAAGCAGTAGCGCATGCGGGTGAAGGCGTTAGAGATAAAGCGCAGGCGCGCCAGGCCGCTCAGCTCGTTGCTCCAGTGATTCGGCATGTCGCCGTACATGGCATCGAGGAAGAAAGGGTAGGAGTCGCTGGAGAGCACCGCTTCTACATCGCGCGCGCACTGCTGGGCAGTCTCCAGATCCCACTGCGGGGTGATGCCGGCGTGGGCCATCACCAGCTTTTTCTCTTCGTCCACCTGGAGCAGCGGCTGACGACGCAGCCAGTTGAGCAGCTCATCGGCATCCGGCGCTTCCAGCAGTGATTTCAGACGATCCTTCGGCTTGTTGCGGCTGATGCCGGCGAAGACCGCCAGCAGGTGTAAATCATGATTGCCCAGCACCAGTCGCACGCTGTCGCCCAGAGATTTGACATAGCGCAGAACCTCCAGCGACCCCGGGCCACGGGCCACCAGATCGCCGGTCAGCCACAGTGTATCGATCGCCGGGTCGAATTCAACCTGCGCTAATAATGCGATCAGTTCATCGTAGCAACCATGAACGTCGCCAATAAGGTATGTTGACATTGTTTTAATGAATGAGCGTTGGAACTGCGAGACGGAAAACAGGGATCTCGATACGGAACGGCGCGCCGTCGATATCGATCATCTCATAATGACCCTGCATGGTTCCCAGCGGCGTTTCAATGACCGCGCCGCTGGTATATTGATATTCACCGCCGGCGGGAATATGCGGTTGCTCGCCGACCACCCCTTCACCCTGAACTTCAGTCTCACGACCGTGGCCGTTAGTGATGAGCCAGTAGCGGCCAAGCAGCTGAACCTGACTCCGCCCCAGATTGCGAATGGTGACGGTATAAGCGAAGACGTAGCGCTCTTCTTCCGGAGAAGACTGCGATTCGATATAGACGCTTTGCACCTGAACGCAAACACGAGGCGAATTGATCATGGTTAGCTCTCCTTCGATGGCAGATTGTCAGACAGCCAGTTGGCCATCTGGCAGTACTGCGCCACGGAAATATTTTCTGCACGCATGGCCGGGTCGATGCCCAGCTCGGTCAGCACGTCCACGCTGAACAGATTGCCGAGACTGTTGCGGATGGTCTTGCGGCGCTGGTTGAACGCTTCGGTGGTGATGCGGCTCAGCACCCGGATCTCTTTGACCGGATATGGCATCGTGCTGTGCGGCACCAGGCGGACCACCGCGGAATCGACCTTAGGCGGCGGGGTAAACGCGCTCGGCGGCACTTCGAGTACCGGGATCACCTGGCAATAATATTGCGCCATCACGCTTAACCGACCATACGCCTTACTGTTCGGTCCGGCAACCAGACGATTCACTACTTCCTTCTGCAGCATAAAGTGCATATCGGCAATGGCATCAGTATAGCTGAACAGATGGAACATCAGCGGGGTCGAAATATTGTACGGCAGGTTGCCGAAGACGCGCAGCGGCTGACCCATTTTCTCCGCCAGTTCGCCGAAGTTCATGGTCATCGCATCCTGCTGATAGATGGTCAGCTTCGGCCCGAGGAACGGATGCGTATGCAGGCGGGCCGCCAGATCGCGGTCCAGCTCGATAACGGTCAGCTGGTCAAGGCGTTCACCGACCGGCTCGGTCAGCGCGGCGAGACCGGGGCCTATTTCAACCATCGCCTGGCCTTTCTGCGGATTAATCGCCGAGACGATGCTGTCGATCACAAACTGATCGTTGAGGAAGTTCTGCCCGAAGCGTTTACGGGCTAAATGGCCCTGATGGACTCGATTATTCATTGGGTATTAACAATCATTTTGATGGCGAGATTAAGCGCCGTGATAAAACTGCCGACGTCCGCTGTTCCCTGGCCCGCTAATTCCAGCGCGGTGCCGTGGTCGACGGAGGTACGAATAAAAGGTAAACCGAGCGTAATGTTCACGCCGCGGCCAAAGCCCTGGTATTTTAGCACGGGCAGGCCCTGATCGTGGTACATCGCGAGTACCGCATCGGCATGGTCAAGGTATTTGGGCTGAAAAAGGGTGTCAGCCGGCAGCGGACCGCTGAGGTGCATCCCCTTCGCGCGCATCTCTTCCAGCACCGGAATGATGGTGTCTATCTCTTCCGTTCCCATATGACCGCCTTCGCCAGCGTGCGGGTTAAGCCCGCAAACCAGCACATGCGGCTGGGCAATGCCAAATTTCGTGCGCAGGTCGTGATCGAGAATCGTGATGATCTCGCGCAGCAGGTCTGGCGTTATCGCCTCGCTGATGGCTTTCAACGGCAGATGGGTCGTCACCAGCGCCACCCGCAGCTCCTCGGTCGCCAGCATCATCACCACTTTGCTGGCCTGCGCGCGCTCTTCGAAGAACTCGGTATGACCGGTGAAGGCGATGCCGGCGTCGTTGATGTTGCCTTTGTGCACCGGGCCGGTCACTAACGCCGCAAATTCGCCGCTCAGGCAGCCGTCGCAGGCGCGCGCCAGCGTCTCGACTACGTAGGCGCCGTTTTGTACGTTCAGCACGCCGGGCTCGGCCGGGACGCTCAGCGGTACGTTAAGCAGCGTCAGCGTACCGGCACGCTGCGGAACGGGCGGTTGCGCAGCATCATATGGCAGGAGAGATAAAGGAAGACCGAGCCTCTGGGCTCGGTCAGTTAACAGGGCGCCGTCGGCGCAGATCACCAGCTCAACTGGCCAGTCGCGCTGGGCAAGCTGCACGACCAGGTCAGGGCCAATCCCGGCGGGTTCGCCGGGAGTGATAACAACTTTACGGGTTTCAGGCATCGATATTAGTTGCTCAGAATTTTAACATACGCACTGGCGCGCTGTTCCTGCATCCAGGTTGCCGCTTCTTCAGAGAATTTGCGGTTCATCAGCATACGGTAAGCACGATCTTTCTGCGCGGCGTCGGTTCTGTCGACCTGACGGCTATCCAGCAGTTCGATCAGATGCCAGCCGAAGGAGGAGTGCACCGGTCCGCTGGTCTGCCCTTTGTTCAGACGCATCAGCGCATCGCGGAACGCCGGGTCGAAGATATCCGGCGTGGCCCAGCCTAAATCACCGCCCTGGTTCGCCGAGCCTGGATCTTCAGAATACGCTTTCGCCGCTTTAGCGAAGGTGGTTTTCCCGCTCTTAATGTCGGCGGCAATCTGCTCCAGCTTAGCCTGAGCCTGCGCATCGTTCATGATTGGCGATGGCTTCAGCAGAATATGACGGGCATGCACTTCGGTGACGGAGATGTTCTGGGTCCCACCGCGCAGGTCATTCACTTTCAGAATGTGGAAGCCGACGCCGGAACGGATCGGACCGACGATATCCCCTTTTTTCGCGGTGCTTAACGCCTGGGCGAAAATGCCCGGCAGCTCCTGGATACGACCCCAACCCATCTGGCCGCCCTTCAGCGCCTGTTGGTCGGCGGAATAGGTGATCGCCAGTTTACCGAAGTTGGCGCCGTTGCGCGCTTGCTCAACGATGGCATTCGCTTGCTCCTGAGCTGCGGCGACTTCATCAGAGGTCGGGTTCTCCGGCAGCGGGAGCAGGATGTGGCTCAGGTTAAGCTCGGTGCTGGCGTCGTTCTGGTCGCCGATCTGTTTGGCCAGCGCTTCCACTTCCTGCGGCAGCACGGTGATGCGACGACGCACTTCATTGTTACGCACTTCCGAAATCAGCATCTCTTTACGGATCTGGTTACGGTAGGTGTTGTAGTTGATGCCTTCATAGGCCAGACGGCTGCGCATCTGATCCATGGTCATATTGTTTTGTTTGGCGATGTTGGCGATGGCCTGATCGAGCTGGTCGTCAGAGACCTTCACGCCCATCTTCTGCCCCATCTGTAACACGATCTGGTCCATGATCAGTCTTTCGAGGATCTGATGGCGCAGGGTCGCGTCATCCGGTAGCTGTTGGCCAGCCTGACCAGCATTGAGCTTAACCGATTGCATCAAACCATCGACGTCGCTTTCCAGTACGACGCCATTATTGACGACGGCCGCTACTTTATCGACCACCTGGGGGGCAGCGAAACTGGTATTCGCGATCATGGCGATACCGAGAAGCAGCGTTTTCCAGTTCTTCATACTTTTTCCATTTCGATTAACCGCAAATGCGGATGATGTTGTAAACCAGCCGCATCACAGGGAGCTCTGGTACGGTAAAATGTTCGAACGCAGCATCTGCTGGGTGCCGAGGCCGTAATTAGAGCTCAGACCGCGCAATTCGATATTGATTCCGAAGGTGTTGTCGTATTTGCTCTCGCCGCCATTGTTGTTGCTATCCCAACCGTTGACTTTACGTTCGTAGCCAAGACGGATGGCGTAGCAGCAGGAGTTATACTGGACACCCAACATCTGGTTTGCTGCTTTCCGGGTATTGGTATCGTAGTAGTAGGCCCCGACCACGGACCAGCGATCGACGATCGGCCAGCTGGCGGTCATCCCGACCTGCGAAATACCCTCTTTATATTGCGCCGCAGTGGAATATGACGGCAGCGTGGCCTGAATATATTCCGGGCTGGCGTAACGATAGTTAAGCTGGACTAAGCGGTTTTCATCGCGACGGTATTCAATGGTGCCGTTGCCGGTTGCAACGTTATCCAGACGCGTATCATACTGGATCCCGCCGCGCAGACCCCAGTTATCGGCAATGCGCCAGTAGGTGTCGCCTGCCCATACCAGTGAACCCGTGGTGTCGTTGTTCTCCCAGTTGATATTGTCATCACCGGTGCGTGACTCGGTGAAATAGTAGATTTGACCAACGGAAATGTTAAAACGTTCCACCGCGGCGGCGTCATACACGCGCGAGGTGATACCGGTAGTGACCTGATTGGCCGACGCGATGCGGTCCAGACCGCTATAGGTACGGTCGCGGAACAGGCCGGTGTAGTCCGACTGCAACAGCGTGGAGTCGTAGCTGCCGATTTCACTCTGATCGCGGTACGGCACGTACAGATACTGCATGCGCGGTTCCAGCGTTTGGGTGAATCCCTCCTGCAGGTCGCGCTCAAAGACCATTTTGCCGTCGATTTTAAACTGCGGCATCACGCGGCTAACGGACTCTTTGTAGTCCGTACCGTTGGCGGCGTTGTACTTATCAAGATTGCTCTGCTGGTAGTGGGTCGCCAGCAGCTTGGCTTCGGTATTCAGACTCCCCCAGCCGTTGGACAGCGGCAGGTTGATCGTCGGTTCGAAGTGAACGCGGGTCGCTTCCGGCATGTTGTTGTTCGAGTTAACAAAATGGGCGACCTGGCCGTACAGATGGGTATCGAACGGACCGACATCGTTCTGGTAGTAATTGATGTCGAGCTGCGGCTCAGCCGAGTAGGAGTTGCTCGACTCTCGATCGAAGACCTGGAACTGCTTGGTTGAGACCGTGGCGTCAAAGTTCTGATTGACATACCCGGCGCTGAATTTCTGCGTCGCATAGCCGTCGGTACTGGAACCATACTTCGAGCTGAAATCGTTGAAGTAGTCAGGATCGCTGACCTTGGTGTAGTCAGCGTTCAGACGCCACACCTGATCGATAACCCCGGAGTGGTTCCAGTAGAACAGCCAGCGGCGGCTGTTGCTGTCGCTGGAGTGGTCGTCTTCGTAGACTTTATCCGACGGCAGGTAGTCAAACTCCGTTAAGCCGCTGCCGAGCTGGGTCAGATAGCGGAATTCGTTTTCCCACATCACGCCGCCGCGCTTGTTCATATAGTGCGGGGTGATAGTGGCATCGAAGTTTGGCGCGATGTTCCAGTAGTACGGCAGGGAGAATTCCACGCCGTTTTTGGTGCTGTATTTCGCGTTCGGGATCAGGAAGCCTGAACGACGCTTATCGCCCACCGGCAGTTGCAGGTAGGGGCTATAGAAAATCGGCACGGAGCCAAGCTTGAAGCGGGCGTTCCAGATCTCGGCAACTTGCTCTTCGCGATCGTGGATGACTTCGCTGCCCACGACGCTCCAGGTGTCGGAGCCCGGCAGACAGGAGGTAAAGCTGCCGTTTTCCAGAATGGTATAGCGGTTTTCGCCGCGCTGTTTCATCAGGTCAGCGGTGCCGCGTCCCTGGCGTCCGACCATTTGATAATCGCCCTGCCAGACGTTGGTATCTTTGGTATTCAGATTCGACCAGGCTTTTGGCCCTTTGAGGATCACCTGGTTATCGTCGTAGTGCACGTTGCCCAGCGCGTCCACTGTGCGCACCGGCTGCGCCTGGCCCGCGGCCTGCTGCTGATGCAGCTGAACTTCGTCGGCGCGGAGGCGGCTATTCCCCTGGTTAATATCGACGTTGCCGGTAAAGACGGCGTTGTCCGGGTAGTTGCCCTTCGCATGATCGGCGTTAATCGTTACCGGCAGATCGCCAGGCTGACCTTCCACGAGCGGACGATCATAGCTTGGCACGCCAAGCATACATTGCGTTGCGAGATCGGCAGCGAGGCCTTGTTGGCTATACAAGGCGCTGGCAATCATCGTAGCCAGGAGGCTGGGAATACGTTTTTTCATACGTTGTATTTATTGTTCCATCATCTTGTGGCAGCGGCTTGCAAACGGTCAGAGCCTAACTTACTCAACTTTATCACGCTAGTGTTAATCCTGCCCGTTTCGAGCCCGAGCGTTAGGCACCCTGTTGAATGACGAGTATGATAAAGCAAATTATAGGCTATGTCCCACAATTGACCGAGGCGCGAGTGCCGGGTAACGTGCGGTCATATTCGTGCTTAACGGCGACAAACAGTTGGGGAGTCTATGCAGTATTTGGGTAAAGTGATTGGCGTGGCAGTGGCTTTGCTGATGGGCGGTGGGTTCTGGGGCGTGGTGCTCGGCTTCCTGGTCGGCCATATGTTTGACCGGGCGCGCAGCCGCCGGTTGAATCTCTTCGCCAATCAGCAGGAGCGTCAGTCGCTCTTCTTTTCCACCACCTTTGAAGTGATGGGTCATCTGACCAAGTCCAAGGGCCGCGTTACCGAAGCGGATATTCACGTCGCCAATGTGCTGATGGATCGCATGAATCTGCACGGCGCTTCGCGCACCGCGGCGCAGCAGGCGTTTCGCGACGGCAAGGCCGACAATTATCCGCTGCGCGAGAAGATGCGCCAGCTGCGCAGCGTCTGCTTTGGCCGCTTCGATCTGATTCGGATGTTTCTGGAAATTCAGCTGCAGGCGGCGTTCGCTGACGGCGAACTGCACCCTAACGAACGTGAAGTGCTGTTCGTCATCGCCGATGAGCTTGGCATCTCCCGCGCCCAGTTCGATCAATTCCTGCGAATGATGCAGGGCGGCGCCCAGTTCGGCGGCGGTTCGCAGCAGCAATCTTATGGTCAGCACGGCGGCAACGCCGGCTGGCAGCAGGCGCAGCGCGGTCCAACGCTGGAGGACGCCTGCAACGTGCTGGGGGTGAAACCGACTGACGACGCGGCGACGGTGAAGCGCGCCTATCGTAAGCTGATGAACGAGCACCATCCGGACAAGCTGGTGGCGAAAGGGCTGCCGCCGGAGATGATGGAGATGGCCAAACAGAAAGCCCAGGAGATCCAGAAGGCCTGGGAGCTGATTAAAGAGCAGCGCGGTTTCTGAGTTTTCCAGCCCCTCCCGCCCGGCGAGGGGGTTAGCGTTTGGCCTGTGCGCGGCGATACAGCCGCCGCGGATGGCCGATTTTTCCGTACAGCATCTCCACCTCCAGAAAACCGGTCTCAACGCCGTGTTCAAGATAGCGGCGGGCGGTGGTTTTGCTGAGCCCGGCGGCGCTGACCACCTCATCAACGGAAAAGCAGTGCGCTTCCCGGCCGCTAAACAGACCCTGCACCAGCGCCAGCGTTTTCTCTTCAATCCCTTTGCTGCCACTATCCATACGATAGTTCTTCGCCTGCAATTGATAGAGGGAATCGACGTTCTGCTGATCGACGATTTTCCACTCCCGCTGCTGATCGTAGAACTGGATAAAACGCTCCAGCGACTGGCTCAGCCGCTTCCATGATACCGGCTTAAGAATATAGTCGAAGGCGCCGTTGCGGATGGCCTGGCTGCAGGTTTCCATATCGCTGGCGGCGGTGATAAAGATCACCGAGCATTGGCTGGTCGCCAGCGCCGGGTCGGTCATCAGCGTTACCCCTTTGCCGTCCGGCAAATAGTTATCCAGCAGCACCAGCTGCGGCGGCGTGGCGTGGAGCAATTGACGGGCCTGAGCGAGGGAGGCCGCCATGCCCGCCAGCCGCAGGCGCGGGTGTTTCTGCACAAGCTCGGCGTGCAGGCGCGCCAGCTCGCTCTCATCTTCAATGATTAGCACATCGACCAGGTCATGATGCATCGTGGGCCTCCGGTTGCGGACAGGCGGGCGCGTCGGCCGGGATAAACAGGGTGAAGATCGTTCCCCGCGGCGCGTTATCGGCGACTTCGATGGTGCCGCCCGCCTGAGTGACATAATGTTCAATAAGATACAGACCAATGCCGTGATCGCCACGGGTTTTGGTGGTGACGCCGCGTTCAAAAATGCGCTCGCGGATATCGGGGCGGATGCCGACGCCGCGGTCGGCCACTTCGATAATCAGCTCCCGGGCGTTGAGCTGGATCAGGACTTCCACCGGCTCATGCGGAAGCTCGGCGCGCTGCGTGGCTTCGATGGCGTTATCCAGCAGGTTGCCGATGATGGAGATCAGTTCGGATTCCATCAGCGACGGCAGCGGACGGTCAATGCGGCAGGCCGGGTCGAAGCTCAGCGCCACGCCTTTTTCGCGGGCGCGAGTGGCTTTGCCGAGCAGCAGACCGCACAGCGTCGGCGAGTGGAAGTGCGAGGAGATAAAGTCCAGTAACTCCTGAGCATGCTCCGACTGGGCCTGAATATAGCGGATCGCTTCGTCATAATGGCCCATATGCAGCAGGCCGGAGAGGGTGGTCATCCGGTTGAGCTGCTCGTGGCGCATGATGCGAAGATTGTCGACATAGCGCTTCACCTGGCTCAGCTGGGCGGTGAGGGCATTGATTTCATTGCGGTCTCGGAAGGTAATCACCCAGCCCTGCAGGGTATTCTCCAGCATAATGCGCACCCGACTGGCGAGCACGGTCAACTGGTTGAAGCGGCACAGCTCATCATGGGTGTCGCGCTCAAGCATGTCGCCGCTGGCGAAAAAGGGCTGCGGGGAAATCACGCTGTCGATGGACTGGCCGCGCAGCTGACGGGCGGGCTGGCTGAGTCCCAGCAGGCTGCGGGCGGCATGGTTAATCACCTCAATGCGCCGCTGGCGATCGATGACGATCACCCCCTCAAAGATCGACTCCATCATCGCCTTTTGCTGGCGCACCAGCAGGCCTATCTCCCGCGGCTCGAGCGAAAAAATCTGTTTCTTGATGCTGCGGGTAAAGTACCAGGAGAAGATAAACAGGGCGGTGAGCAGCAGGACGGCGGCGATAAAAATATTGATCACTTTGCTCAGGGTAATGCTGTCGAGATAGCTGGTGAGGTAGCCGACGGAGACAATGCCGATCACCCGCCCCGCGTCATCGATGATGGGCGTTTTACTGCGCAGCGAGACGCCCAGGCCGCCTTTGCGAATGGTGGTAATGGACTTTCCCTCCAGTACCGCCTGGTTGTCGCCGCCGACCAGCCGCGTGCCGACCCACTCCGGATGGACGGAATGAAACAGATGCATCCCCTGGCGGTCGCCGATGACGATAAAGCTGGCGTCGCTATGGGCGGCGATTTGCTGCATAAATGCCTGAATCGCCTGTGGGTCATGCCGGCTGACCTGCTGACGTAAATTTGGCATCAGGGCTATCTCTTCGGCCTGAATTTTGGCCCGGGCGCTCATTTCCTGATAAAGCTGGCGGCTGGCGTCAAAGTAATAATAAATACCCAGCGCGATAAACAGGACTGAGAAAAAAGCGACCAGCGAAATAAACAGCTTATATTGAAAAGATAATTTCATAGGTCCCGGACGACGTATTCACCATACCGGCACTCTATCATTTTTCTGTCACGTGACGTAAATGTTAAGGGAAAGTTGTGATCAGCGGCGCAGGCGCCGGCTACCGCCAGTGGTCGCGGCGGAAATAACGCGTGGCGGGAAATAAAAACCATAAAAACCACGATAATAAATCAGAGATATATCACCCCTGCGCGGATCAGCGAATAGAAACCATAAAAACCATAGTGACCATTAAAACTTCTTTTTTAATTCGGGGAGCTTCACATTAACGACGCCGCTGTCCCTTTACGCTGAAAATGAATAATAACGACAGGGCTGAATTTATGAGCACCACAGACAACGCATTCTCTGCAACCCTTGAACCGATCAATACGCCGAAAACCACGCTCAGGCAGCGCTGGTGGCACATCATGGATAACTGGAAGGTAGGGATCGTCCCGCTGCCGCTGTTTCTGCTGGCCGGGGGGCTGATCGCTCTCGACTGCCTTGGCGGTAAACTGCCGAGCGATATCGTGGTGATGGTGGCTACGCTGGCTTTCTTTGGCTTCGCCTGCGGCGAGTTTGGCAAACGTCTGCCGGTGCTGGGAAAACTCGGCGCGGCGGCGATCTGCGCCACTTTTATTCCTTCCGCGCTGGTCCATTACGGCCTGCTGCCGGACGTGGTCGTTGAATCCACCACCAAATTCTATAAATCCACCAACATCCTCTATCTCTATATCTGCTGCATTATCGTCGGCAGCATCATGAGTATGAACCGCACCACCCTGATTCAGGGCTTCCTGAAGATCTTCTTCCCAATGCTGTGCGGCGAGGTGGTCGGCATGCTGGTGGGCATCGGCGTCGGCACGCTGCTGGGCATGGAGCCGTTCCAGGTGTTCTTCTTTATCGTGCTGCCGATCATGGCCGGCGGCGTAGGGGAAGGGGCGATCCCGCTGTCGATGGGCTACGCCGCGCTGATGCATATGGAGCAGGGAGTGGCCCTGGGCCGGGTGTTGCCGATGGTGATGCTCGGCAGCCTGACGGCGATCGTCATTTCCGGCTGCCTCAACCAGCTCGGCAAGCGCTTCCCGCATCTGACCGGCGAAGGGCAGCTGATGCCGAACCGCAGCCATGAAACCCGCAGCCTCGGCGAGAGCGAAGGCGTGAGCGGCAAAACCGACGTCGGGACGCTGGCCTCCGGTGCGCTGCTGGCGGTGCTGCTGTATATGATGGGGATGCTCGGCCACAAACTGATTGGTCTGCCGGCGCCGGTGGGCATGCTGTTTCTCGCGGTGCTGTTAAAGCTGGCTAATGTGGTTTCTCCGCGCCTGCAGGAGGGATCGCAGATGGTGTATAAATTCTTCCGCACCGCGGTCACCTACCCGATCCTCTTTGCCGTCGGCGTGGCGATCACCCCGTGGCAGGAGCTGGTGAACGCCTTCACCTTCACCAACCTGCTGGTGATCGTCAGCACCGTCTCCGCGCTGGTGGCGACCGGTTTCCTGGTCGGTAAAAAGATAGGGATGCACCCGGTCGATGTGGCGATTGTCTCCTGTTGCCAGAGCGGGCAGGGCGGCACCGGCGATGTGGCGATCCTGACCGCCGGCAACCGCATGAGCCTGATGCCGTTCGCGCAGATCGCTACCCGGATTGGCGGGGCGATAAATGTCTCGCTGGGGTTGCTGTTCCTCAGCCACTATCTGGCGTGATATAACGCTACGCTCAGCGATAAACCTGCTATTTTCCGCTACAGAACGCCGAAAATATCTGCGTTCTGTATCCTAAATGCTCCGCATTTAGCGTTACAATCAGCGCGCGATCGGCTATCGCAACCATCATCATGACAGTCCAGGCGCTGTCGCATTTATCATATGTAGGAGAGGAATTAATGTCAGTGGATACTCCCGCCCAGGCGGGCGTCAGCATCGACGCATTGCTGGCGGCGAAAGAGCAGCGTGCAGCCCGCCAGGCCGACTGGTTGGCCCATTATCAGCAGCCTGTTATTTCCCTGACCCTGGTGACCCCCGGGGCGGTGAAGGACAGCATTCGCTATCGCAACATGATGGGCGTAGCCCTCCAGGCCTGCGATCAACTGCTGTGGAAGCACCGCTGGCAAACGCTGGATCGTCAAGTGCTGTGGCTGCCGACCGGGCCTGAAGCGCTGTGGTGCGTGGCGCACCCGGCCAGCGAAATCAAAGCGATGTGCAGTACGCTGGAGCAGAGCCATCCGCTGGGACGCTTGTGGGATATCGATGTGATCTGTCCGCAGAGCGGGCAGGTGGGACGCCAGTCGCTGGGCGAGTCGCAGCGCCGCTGCCTGCTGTGCGATGAGCCGGCGCACGCCTGCGCGCGCAGCCGTCGTCACGACACCGATCTCGTCGTTGCCCGCGTTGAGCAGATGATTGACGCGTGGTTTGCCCGCGATTAACGGGTCAGTATTCCCCGGCGGCAAAGCGCCGCCGGGTAGGTCCTAAAAGTCGATCGGCGCGCGGAAGGTCATCGCGTTGCCGTAGGCGGGGTGGGTAATGGTGAGCGTCTCGGCGTGCAGCAGCAGGCGCGGGGCCATCGCCAGCGCCTCAGGCGTGGCGTAAAAGCGGTCGCCAAGGATCGGATGCCCCAGCGCTAGCATATGCACGCGCAGCTGGTGCGACCGTCCGGTAATCGGCTTCAGGCGCACGCGGGCGGTGTTATCTTCCGCGTACTCCAGCACCTCATACTCGGTCTGCGCCGCTTTGCCGGTTTCATAACACACCTTCTGCTTTGGCCGGTTCGGCCAGTCGCAAATCAGCGGTAAATCCACCAGGCCCTCCGCCGGCTGCGGATGGCCCCAGACGCGGGCGATGTACTGCTTCTTCGGCTCGCGCTCGCGGAACTGACGCTTCAGTTCGCGTTCCGCCGCCTTATTCAGCGCCACCACAATCACGCCGCTGGTGGCCATATCAAGGCGATGCACCGATTCGGCCTGCGGGAAGTCGCGCTGAATGCGCGTCATCACGCTGTCTTTATGTTCATCAAGACGACCCGGCACGGACAACAAGCCGCTCGGCTTGTTGACCACCATGATGTGCTCATCCTGATACAGGATCACCAGCCAGGGATCCTGCGGCGGATTGTAGTTTTCCATCGCCATTTTGCGTTCCGTTACTGGTGAGTGACGACGATCAGACGCAGCGCGTCCAGACGCCATCCGGCCTGTCCCAGCGCCTCCAGCACCTGCTGGCGGTTACTTTCAATCGCCGCCAGTTCGTCGTCACGGATGTTCGGGTTGACCGCCTTCAGCGCTTCCAGACGGGAGAGCTCCGCCGTCAGCTTATCGTCGGCTTCGCTACGCGCCGCGTCGATCAGCCCCTGCGCCGCCTTGGCGATCTGCGCTTCGCCCTGCTGCAGAATGGCGTGAACGTCCTGTTGAACCGCGTTGACCAGCTTGCTGCCGGTGTGGCGATTGACCGCGCTCAGCTGGCGGTTGAAGCTTTCAAACTCCACCTGGCCGGCGAGGTTGTTGCCGTTTTTAT
This sequence comes from Klebsiella sp. JB_Kp042, assembly GCF_040065275.1. Taxonomy (NCBI): domain Bacteria; kingdom Pseudomonadati; phylum Pseudomonadota; class Gammaproteobacteria; order Enterobacterales; family Enterobacteriaceae; genus Klebsiella; species Klebsiella sp. JB_Kp042. Next base: position 184,865 of record NZ_JBEAJL010000116.1, on the reverse strand, counting down.
CCAGCAGCATGCGAACCGGGGTCGCCGGCAGGAAGCGGTTGAGCTGCAGCTGCTTCGGCGCCTGCGCTTCGACCACGTAGATCAGCTCCAGCAGCAGAGTGCCGACCGGCAGCGCCTTGTTCTTCAGCAGGGAAATGGTGCTGCTGCCGGTATCGCCGGAGAGGATCAGGTCGAGGCCATTGCGGATCAGCGGGTGCTCCCAGGTGATGAACTGCGCGTCTTCACGGGACAGCGCCACGTCACGCTCGAAGGTGATGGTGCAGCCGTCCTCCGGCAGACCCGGGAAGTCCGGGACCAGCATATGGTCGGAAGGGGTGAGGACGATCAGGTTTTCGCCGCGGTCGTCCTGGTTGATGCCGACGATATCGAACAGGTTCATCGAGAAGGCGATCAGGCTGGTGTCGTCATCCTGCTCTTCGATGCTCTCCGCCAGGGCCTGAGCTTTCTCGCCGCCGTTGGAGTGGATCTCCAGCAGACGGTCGCGGCCCTGCTCCAGCTGCGCTTTCAGGGCGTCATGCTGCTGGCGGCAGGACTTGATCAGATCGTCAAAGCCGTCGGTGGATTCCGGCGCCGCAAGGTAGTTGATCAGCTCGTCATGGACGCTGTCGTAAACGGTCCGTCCGGTCGGGCAGGTATGCTCGAAGGCGTCGAGACCTTCGTGGTACCAGCGCACCAGCACCGACTGCGCGGTCTTTTCCAGGTACGGGACGTGGATCTGGATATCGTGCGCCTGGCCGATACGGTCGAGGCGGCCGATACGCTGCTCCAGCAGATCCGGGTTAAACGGCAGATCGAACATCACCAGATTGCTGGCGAACTGGAAGTTGCGTCCTTCGGAACCGATCTCAGAGCACAGCAGCACCTGGGCGCCGGTGTCTTCTTCGGCAAACCACGCCGCGGCGCGGTCGCGTTCTATAATCGACATTCCTTCATGGAACACGGCGGCGCGGATACCTTCGCGCTCGCGCAGCACCTGCTCCAGCTGCAGCGCGGTGGCGGCCTTGGCGCAGATCACCAGCACCTTCTGCGAACGGTGGCTGGTCAGGTAGCCCATCAGCCACTCGACGCGCGGGTCGAAGTTCCACCAGGTGCCGGTATCGCCTTCAAATTCCTGATAGATCTGCTCCGGATAGAGCATGTCGCGCGCGCGCTCTTCCGCGGTTTTGCGGGCGCCCATGATGCCGGACACTTTGATGGCCGTCTGGTACTGGGTCGGCAGCGGCAGGCGAATGGTGTGCAGCTCGCGTTTCGGGAAACCTTTGACGCCGTTACGGGTGTTACGGAACAGCACGCGGCTGGTGCCGTGGCGGTCCATCAGCATCGAGACCAGCTCCTGGCGCGCGGCCTGGGCGTCTTCGCGATCGCTGTTGGCGGCCTGCAGCAGCGGCTCGATATCCTGCTCGCCGATCAGATCGCCGAGGGTATTGAGTTCGTTATCGCTCAGCTTGTTGCCCGCCAGCAGCAGGGCGACGGCGTCGGCCACCGGACGGTAGTTCTGCTGTTCTTCGACAAACTGCGCGAAATCGTGGAAGCGGTTCGGATCCAGCAGGCGCAGGCGCGCAAAGTGGCTCTCCATCCCCAGCTGTTCCGGCGTCGCGGTCAGCAGCAGAATGCCCGGCACGCGCTCGGCCAGCTGTTCAATAGCTTGATATTCGCGGCTCGGGGCGTCTTCGCTCCACACCAAATGGTGCGCTTCATCGACCACCATCAGGTCCCACTCGGCGTCGCACAGGTGCTCCAGACGCTGCTTGCTGCGGCGCACGAAGTCTAAAGAGCAGATCACCAGCTGTTCGGTTTCGAACGGGTTGTAGGCGTCATGCTGCGCTTCGGCGTAGCGCTCGTCGTCAAACAGCGAGAAGCGCAGGTTGAAGCGGCGCAGCATCTCCACCAGCCACTGGTGCTGGAGAGTTTCAGGGACCACAATCAGTACGCGCTCGGCGGCGCCGGAGAGCAGCTGCTGGTGCAGGATCATCCCGGCTTCGATGGTTTTACCTAAGCCCACTTCATCGGCCAGCAGGACGCGTGGCGCGTGACGACGGCCCACGTCGTGGGCGATGTTCAGCTGATGCGGGATCAGGCTGGTGCGCTGGCCGCGCAGGCCGCTCCACGGCATGCGGTACTGCTCGCTCTGGAACTTGCGCGCGCGGTAGCGCAGGGCAAAGCGGTCCATGCGGTCGATTTGGCCGGCGAACAGACGGTCCTGCGGCTTGCTGAACACCAGTTTGCTGTCGAGCAGCACTTCACGCAGGGTGACGTTCGCTTCCTGGGTATCGAGGCGGGTGCCGGTGTAGGACAGCAGCCCATTCTCTTCATGCACTTTGTCAACGTGGAGCTGCCAGCCTTCGTGGCTGGTAATGGTGTCGCCCGGGTTAAACATCACGCGAGTGATCGGGGAATCGTTGCGTGAGTACAGACGGTTTTCGCCGATGGCGGGGAAAAGGAGAGTGACCATGCGCGCATCCAGCGCTACCACCGTCCCTAATCCTAGTTCGCTCTCTGTGTCGCTAATCCAGCGTTGACCAAGTGTAAAAGGCATATATGTTCGGCTCTTTAGTTCTTTAATTGCAGGCAATAGTTGATCATCTCCATGTACAACCGGAGATGCGTCAAAATTGGGGCCAGGAATGGAAAGGGCGCTATATTACTGGATGGCAGAACGTTCGTCACGTCCTCCTCACGGTTCATTTTCAGGCTTCTGCGCCCGCGGAATGGGTGAGAAAAAATCAAAATAGCCCCAGCTGTCCTGTCACTATTGTAGCAAAGTCGTCGTTGACGAAGGGCAGGATCCCTTCCGCTACCGGCTGCAGCTGCTTTGACAAATAGTGGTCGTAATCGAGTGGCGACTGCTGATAATCCACCGGTTCCGGACCGCCGGTGGTCCAGACGTATTTGATGGTGCCGCGTTGCTGATACTGCTGCGCCCGACCCCGCTTCAGGTTGTGCTCATCGGCAAGCCTCGCGGCGCGCACATGCGGCGGCACGTTGCGCTGATACTCCGCCAGCGGCCGACGCAGGCGTTTGCGATAAACCAGCTGCTCATCGAGCTCGCCGTTCATCAGCCTGGCGATAGTCTCCCGCACATAATCCTGATAGGGCTGGTTTCGGAAGATGCGCAGGTACAGCTCCTGCTGAAACTGCTGGGCCAGCGGCGTCCAGTCGGTGCGCACTGTTTCCAGACCCTTGAAAACCATGCGCTGGCCGTCGCCCTCCTGAATCATGCCGGCGTAACGCTTCTTGCTGCCGGTATCGGCGCCGCGGATCGTCGGCATCAAAAAGCGGCAGAAGTGGGTTTCGTATTCCAGCTCCAGGGCGCTGGTTAGCTGGAGTTTGCCAAGCTCCTGCGCCCACCAGGCGTTGACGTCGTTCACCAGCGTCCGGCCGATCTCCGCCGCCTGCGCTTCGCTGTGCGGGCGCTTAAGCCAGACGAAGGTGGAGTCGGTATCGCCGTAGATGACGTCATAACCATTGGCTTCAATTAACGCTTTAGTCTGACGCATGATCGCGTGGCCGCGCATGGTGATCGACGAGGCGAGACGTGGGTCGAAGAAGCGGCAGGCGCTGGTGCCCAGCACGCCGTAAAAAGCGTTCATGATGATCTTCAGCGCCTGGGAGAGCGGCTTATTGTGCTGGCGCTTGGCTTCATCGCGGCCGTGCCAGATCTGGCTGACAATCCCCGGCAGGCAGTGCTTGTCTCGCGAGAAGCGGGCGCCGAGGAAGCCCTCAATGCTGTGCTGGTCATCGGGCTGCGCCAGGCCCTCCACCAGGCCGACAGGATCGATTAAAAAGGTGCGAATGATCGACGGATACAGGCTCTTGTAGTCCAGCACCAGCACCGAGTCATACAGGCCGGGGCGGGAGTCCATCACATAGCCGCCGGGGCTCGCCTGGGGCGGCACGTCGCCGAGGTTCGGCGCCACGTAGCCCAGGCGGTGCATGCGCGGAAAATAGAGGTGACTGAAGGCGGCGACCGAGCCGCCGTGGCGATCGGCGGGCAGGCCGTTGACCGTCGCCCGCTCGAGCAGAAATGGCATGATCTCCGTTTTGTGGAAGATCCGCGTCACCAGCTCGCAGTCCTGTAGGTTATAGATGGCCAGCGCCGGTTTATCTTCATGGAAGCGGCGATCGATCTCGTCCATCCGATCCCATGGGTTGTCGATGGCTTTGCCTTCGCCCAGCAGCTCGCGGGCCACCGCCTCCAGCGAAAAGGAGGAGAAATTCCAGAACGCCGATTTCAGCGCGTCGATGCCGTCAATAATCAGCCGGCCGTGGGCCTGGGCGAAGAAGACACCGTTCTTAAAACCGTGCTCGCGCCACTCCAGCTCGCTGTTGCCGCGGCCGAGCCTTAGCGGGATGCGGTAGCGTTCGGCATGCTTTTGCAGGACGCGCAGATCGAACTGCACCACGTTCCAGCCGATCAGCACGTCGGGGTCGTGATCGGCAAACCAGGCGTTGAGTTTTTCCAGCAGCAGGGGGCGACTGGCGACGTAGACCAGATCGAAATCGACGTCTGGCGGCGTTTCCGGTTCGGGGCCCAGCATGTAGACCACCCGCTGACCGCAGCCTTGCAGGCCGATGCAGTACAGCTCGCCGTGGCGGCTGGTTTCGATATCCAGCGACACCCATTTCAGCGGCGGGCGATAGTCAGGATTAGGTTTCATGCGCGCGTTAACCAGCTGTGGGCCGCGCGTTTCGCCTTCCATCCACACCGGGGCGGTAATAAAGCGCTCCATCAGGTAGCGCTCCGGCGGACGGATATCGCCCTCATAGAGGGTGACGCCGCTGTCGCGGAGCATCTTCTCCAGACGCATCAGTTGACGATGGGCGCGGCAGTAGAGGCCGACAACCGGCTGGCGGTGGAAATCTTTCAGGGCCAGCGGGGCGAAGCGGAAGCCTTTCTCACCCTGCAACAGTCGCTCAGCCTGCGCCCGCTGCGCTTCGGGGATAAAGGCGACGGACTCCTGCGGCGGCAGCGTGACCTGCAGCGGGCCGTCGTCGGTGGCCAGCCAGAAGGAAAGCTCGGTGCCTTGCGGAGTGTCCCGCCAGTGACGGGTGAGTAGAAAACCTGCTCGTGGCTGGGTCACGGGTGCTCTCGATGATAAAAAACCAGGCCTGATTATAGCCTGGTTTCTCAATGGGTGCTGGGATTTTATACAGGTATTCGGCGCTGAGGTGGCCCCGGATTTCGGCTTGCGCCTTATCCGGTCTGCCAGACGGTGCAGAGCCGTAGCCCTGCTAAACGCAGCGCGAGCAGGGTGATTATTGGCCGTAGTAGGCTTTGGCCCCATGCTTACGCAGATAGTGTTTATCCAGCAGCGTCTGCTGCATATCCGGCAGCTGCGGCGCCAGCTGGCGGCAGAAGATGCCCATATAGGCGATCTCTTCCAGCACGATGGCGTTATGCACCGCGTCTTCGGCGTTTTTACCCCACGCGAACGGGCCGTGGGAATGCACCAGCACGCCGGGCATCTGCGCCGGGTCGATCTCGCGCTGGCGGAAGGTTTCGACAATCACCTTGCCGGTTTCCCATTCGTATTCGCCGTTGATCTCCGCATCGGTCATCAGCCGGGTGCAGGGCACCGGACCATAGAAATAGTCGGCGTGGGTGGTGCCGGTCGCCGGAATAGCTTGCCCGGCCTGCGCCCAGATGGTGGCGTGGCGCGAATGGGTATGCACAATGCCGCCCAGCGTCGGGAAGGCCTGATACAGCAGGCGATGGGTCGGGGTATCCGACGAGGGTTTCTTCTTACCCTCCACCACTTCGCCGCTCTCCAGACTGACCACCACCATATCGTCGGCGGTCATCACGCGGTAATCCACGCCGGAGGGTTTGATAACCAGAACGCCCTGGTCGCGGTCGACGGCGCTGACGTTGCCCCAGGTTAAGGTCACCAGATTATGCTGCGGCAGCGCTAAGTTGGCTTCCAGCACCTGGCTTTTAAGATCTTCTAACATAGTGTGCTCCGAATAGCAGGCGAGTCGGGTATCCCTCACCCCGACCCTCTCCTGGCGGGAGAGGGAGAAAGGCGGCATCGCGCCAGGCCGGTACCCTCTCCCCGGCGGGGAGAGGGGAGGGTGAGGGGACGGCCTCTTAGCGTTTTGAACCGTAATACACCTCATTCCAGCGCAGCGCGTCTTTGAAGGCCGGCAGACGGGTGTCGTTGTCGATGACCGTCAGCTCGATATCATTCAGTTCGGCGAACTGGCGCATATCGTCGAGGTTCAGCGCATGGCTGAAGACGGTATGGTGCGCGCCGCCGGCGATGATCCAGGCTTCCGAAGCGGTACGCAGATCCGGTTGCGCTTTCCACAGGGCGTTGGCCACCGGCAGCTTCGGCAGGTCGTGCGGGGTCGGGACGGTTTCGATGGTATTGACCAGCAGACGGAAGCGGTCTCCCAGGTCGATCAGGCTGGCGACAATCGCCGGGCCGGTCTGAGTATTGAAGATCAGGCGCGCCGGATCCGCTTTGCCGCCGATGCCCAGCGGCTGGACGTCGAGGATCGGTTTCTCGGCGGTGGCGATCGTCGGGCACACTTCCAGCATGTGCGAGCCGAGCACCAGATCGTTGCCGTTGTCGAAGTGGTAGGTGTAATCCTCCATAAAGGAGGTGCCGCCCTGCAGACCAGTTGACATCACCTTCATGATGCGAAGCAGAGCGGCGGTTTTCCAGTCGCCCTCGCCGGCAAAGCCGTAGCCCTGCTGCATCAGGCGCTGTACGGCGAGCCCCGGGAGCTGTTTCAGGCCGTGGAGATCTTCAAAGGTGGTGGTAAAGGCGTGGAAACCGCCCTGTTCGAGGAAGCGTTTCATCCCCAGCTCAATGCGCGCGGCGTCCAGCACGTTCTGACGCTTGTCGCCGTGAACCTGCGCCGCCGGGGTCAGACGATAGCTGCTCTCGTATTCATCGACCAGGGCGCTGATATCGCCGTCGCTGACGCTGTTGACCACTTGCACCAGATCGCCGACCGCCCAGGTGTTCACCGAGAAGCCAAACTTGATCTGCGCCGCGACTTTATCGCCGTCGGTCACCGCCACTTCGCGCATGTTATCGCCGAAACGGCACACTTTAAGATGACGGGTATCCTGTCTGGAGACCGCCTGGCGCATCCAGCCGCCGATGCGCTGGTGGGCCTCTTTATCCTGCCAGTGGCCGGTCACCACGCTGTGCTGCTGGCGCATACGGGCGCCGATGAAGCCGAACTCGCGGCCGCCATGCGCGGTCTGGTTCAGGTTCATAAAGTCCATATCGATGCTGTCCCAGGGCAGCGCGGCATTGTACTGCGTATGGAACTGTAGCAGCGGCTTGTTGAGAATGGTCAGGCCGTTGATCCACATTTTTGCCGGCGAGAAGGTGTGCAGCCAGACCACTAACCCGGCGCATTTGTCATCGTAGTTAGCGTCGCGGCAGATGTGAGTGATTTCGTCCGGGGTGGTGCCCAGCGGCTTAAGGACCAGTTTGCACGGCAGTTTGGCTTCCGCATTCAGGCTGTTCACCACATGTTCGGCATGCTTCGTCACCTGGCGCAGGGCTTCCGGGCCGTACAGATGTTGGCTGCCAATAACGAACCATATTTCATAGTTATCAAAAATCGTCATTTTCGTATCCTTAATGGGTGAGCGCTGCCTGAGATTGCGGGGCTTTTTCCGCCTTTGCAGCCGAAGGGAGATAGTGTTGTTCGGCGCTGACCGACCACTGTTGGTAGCGCTGATAGAGTTGTTCGAAACGCTGTGCCTGCGCCGGGCGCGGCTGCAGGGTGGTTTCCACCTGGCTTGCCATCCGCTGCTGGGCGGCTGGAATATCCTCATAGACACCGGCGGCGACGGCGGCGAAGATAGCCGCCCCCAGCGCGCAGCACTGATCGGAGGCGACAATTTGCAGCGGACGGTTCAGCACGTCGCAGCAGGCCTGCATGATGACCTGGTTTTTCCGCGCGATACCGCCGAGCGCCATGACGTTGTTAACCGGGATCCCCTGCTCGGTGAAGCACTCCATAATGGCGCGGGCGCCGAAGGCGGTGGCGGCGATCAGACCGCCGAATAGCGCCGGCGCGTCGGTGGCCAGGTTAAGGTCGGTGATCACCCCTTTCAGGCGCTGGTTGGCATTCGGCGTGCGACGGCCGTTGAACCAGTCAAGCACCACCGGCAGATGCTCCAGCGATGGATTGTTGGCCCAGGCTTCGGTGAGCGCCGGCAGTAACTGTTTTTGGCTGGCTTTGATTTGCTCCCGCAACGCTGGCTGCTGCTGGGCTAGCTGCTCCAGCGGCCAGCCGAGAATGCGACCAAACCAGGCGTAAATATCGCCGAAGGCGGACTGGCCTGCCTCCATACCGATAAAGTGCGGGACCACGCTGCCGTCGACCTGGCCGCAGATGCCTTTGACCGTGCGGTCGCCGACGCTCTCTTTATCGGCAATCAGAATGTCGCAGGTGGAGGTGCCGATGACTTTCACCAGCGCGTTAGGCTGCGCGCCGGCGCCCACGGCGCCCATATGGCAGTCGAAGGCGCCGCCGGAGATGGCCACGGTCTGCGACAGGCCCAGGCGCTGGGCCCACTCTGCGCTCAGCGTGCCGACCGGCACATCGGCCGTCCAGGTATCGGTGAACAGCGGCCAGGCCAGATGCTGGTTAATGATGGGATCAAGCTCATCGAAGAAGCTGGCCGGCGGCAGACCGCCCCAGCTCTCATGCCACAGGGATTTATGCCCGGCGCTGCAGCGGCCGCGGCGCAGATCCTGCGGACGGGTGGTGCCGGAGAGCAGGGCGGGTACCCAGTCGCAAAGCTCCACCCACGAGGCGGCTGCCTGGGCGACGGCGCTATCTTCCCGGGTGACGTGGAGGATTTTGGCCCAGAACCATTCGCTGGAGTAGATCCCGCCAATATAGCGCGAGTAATCCTCTTTGCCCGGCTGGTGGCACAGGCGGGTGATCGCCTCGGCTTCCTCGACTGCGGTGTGATCCTTCCACAGGACAAACATGGCGTTAGGGTTGTCAGCGAATTCTTCGCGCAGCGCCAGCACGTTGCCCTCGGCATCAACGGGAGCCGGGGTTGAGCCGGTGCTGTCGACGCCAATGCCCACGACGTCGGCGCGCTGTTCGGCGCTCAGGGAGGCAAGTACGCTTTTCAGCGCCGCTTCCATGGACTCGATGTAATCTCGCGGGTGGTGGCGGAACCGGTTGTTAGCGCCATCGCAATACTGTCCTTCCCGCCAGCGCGGATACCACTCCACGCTTGCCGCCAGTTCTGCGCCGGAGGCGCATTCCACCGCCAGGGCGCGGACTGAGTCACTACCAAAGTCGAGGCCAATCGCAATTGCCATCTTGTTACTCCATGCAGAAATCATTCATGCAGCAACAGTAGATATCCCCGGCAAAATCCGTCAGGCCGGATTCGCTAATCTTATGGATTATTTTGCTGTCACCTCGCAAAGTGTGACGCCGTGCAAATATTCGATGTGGACTTTCCTGCCGTATTTATAGACACTTTTGTTACCCGGCATATCACGGTGGAATGCACGCCGCTGGCGCTTTTTTCGCTTGCTGTGCGGCTTTTTAGCGAAATTCCCACTGCCGTCGCAGTCGTGACAGGGCCGAGAGCGATAAAATGATGAATATGGACAATTGGTGTCACTAATACCTTCGGGGAGAACCACGCGTATGGCCGAAACGCAAAACGATCCGCTGCTGCCGGGCTACTCTTTTAACGCTCATCTGGTCACCGGTCTGACGCCGATTGAGGCGCAGGGATACCTGGATTTTTTTATCGACCGCCCGCTGGGTATGAAAGGCTATATCCTCAACCTGACGATCCGCGGCGAGGGGGTGATCAACAACCACGGCGAGCAGTTTGTCTGCCGGCCGGGCGATATGCTGCTGTTCCCGCCGGGGGAGATCCATCACTACGGCCGCCATCCCGACGCCAGCGAGTGGTATCACCAGTGGGTCTACTTCCGCCCGCGCGCCTACTGGCACGAGTGGCTCAACTGGCCGACCATCTTCGCCCAGACCGGCTTTTTCCGTCCGGACGAGCAGTGGCAGGCGCGCTTTGGCGAGCTGTTCGGCCAGATAGTCGATGCCGGACAGGGGGCGGGGCGCTATTCCGAACTGCTGGCGATTAATCTGCTGGAACAGCTCCTGCTGCGGCGGATGGAGGCGATCAACGAATCGCTGCATCCGCCGCTGGATAACCGGGTGCGCGACGCCTGCCAGTACATCAGCGACCATCTGGCGGACAGCCATTTTGATATCGCCAGCGTCGCCCAGCACGTCTGCCTGTCGCCCTCGCGTCTGTCGCACCTGTTCCGCCAGCAGTTAGGGATCAGCGTGCTCGGCTGGCGTGAAGATCAGCGCATCAGCCAGGCCAAACTGTTGCTGAGCACCACGCGGATGCCGATCGCCACCGTCGGGCGCAACGTCGGCTTTGAAGATCAGCTTTATTTTTCCCGCGTATTCAAAAAATGCACCGGCGCCAGCCCGAGCGAATTCCGCGCGGGATGTGAATAAAAAGTAAAGAAAGTGAAATGATGACCCGCTTAAATGTCACAGCCAGTAAACTATTAAGACAATTGTTGGCTTGACGACGGCGCGATGGCTTCGGAGAATCCGGGCTTCGTTTTTTAACCGGGTACATTATGCAAGCATTGCTCGAACACTTTATTACCCAATCCACGGTCTACTCGTTGTTAGCCGTGATGCTGGTGGCCTTTCTCGAGTCGCTGGCGCTGGTGGGGCTTATTTTACCCGGAACGGTGATGATGGCCGGCCTTGGGGCGCTGATTGGCGGCGGTGAGGTTAATTTCTGGCAGGCGTGGCTGGCGGGGATCGTGGGCTGTCTGCTGGGCGACTGGATCTCATTCTGGCTCGGCTGGCGCTTTAAAAAGCCGCTGCACCGCTGGTCGTTCATGAAGAAAAACCGCGCCCTGCTGGAAAAAACCGAGCATGCGCTGCACCAGCACAGCATGATCACCATCCTGATTGGCCGCTTTGTCGGGCCGACGCGTCCGCTGGTGCCGATGGTTGCCGGGATGCTCGACCTGCCGGTGGCCAAATTCGTGCTCCCGAATATTATCGGCTGCCTGCTCTGGCCGCCGCTCTATTTCCTGCCGGGGATTCTCGCCGGCGCGGCGATTGATATTCCGGCCGATGAAAACAGCGCCAGCTTTCAATGGCTGCTGCTGGGGGCGGCGCTGCTGGCCTGGCTGGCGGGGTGGCTGTGCTGGCGGCTGTGGCGGAGCGCGAAAACGTCTGGCGATCGGCTGTCCCGCTGGCTGCCGCGCGGGCGTCTGCTGTGGCTGGCGCCGTGTATGGTCGCGCTGGCGGCAACGGCGTTAACATTTGTCTTCCGCCATCCGCTGATGCCGGTCTATCTGGCGATCCTGCACAAGGTTATCGCGCGCTGATCCCCATCAGATGCGAGGCGCTGCTGCGGCCGCTTAACAGCTCGGCGGTAGCGCCATCCCAGACAATGCGCCCTTCGGCGACCACAATCGAGCGCGGCGCGATGCGCGCGGCATCTTCCACGCTGTGCGAAACCATCAGCAGGGTGAGCTGCTGCTGTTCACAGACATCCGCCACCAGCGCCAGCATCTCCTGACGCAGCGCCGGGTCGAGCGCCGAGAAGGGTTCATCCAGCAGCAGCACCGGCTGCTGGCGCACCAGACAGCGGGCCAGCGCCGCGCGCTGCCGTTGACCGCCGGAGAGCGCTCCCGGCAGGCGGTCAAGCAGGGCATCAATTCCCATCTGGACGGCAATCGCCGTGACTTTCTGCTGCTGTTCGCGGCTCAGTTTCAGGCCAGGGTGGATCCCGAGGCTGATATTCTGCCGAATGGTCAGATGGTTAAACAGGTTATTCTCCTGGAACAGCATCGAGACCGGACGCTGCGCCGGCGGCGTCGCGTGATGCGTCTCGCCGTTAATCTGCAGGCTGCCGCTGGCGGGCGGCAGAAAACCGGCGATCAGATTCAGCAGGGTGCTCTTTCCGGCGCCGCTGGGGCCGAGCACCGCGATGCGCTCGCCGCGCGCGACGTCGAGAGTAAAGCGCATCGGCAGATGTTGGTACAGCCAGGTCACATCATTGAGTTTTAGCATCACGCCCCGGAAGTTTTTCAATCAGCGTAAATAGTAAGAAACAGAGCAGCAGCAGAAGCAGAGCGGTGACGGCGCCGTCCTGGCTGCGGTAGGCGCCTATCTGCTGGTAGAGATAGAAAGGCAGGGTGCGGAACGCCTCGTTGCCGAACAGCGCCACCACGCCGAAGTCGCCAATCGACAGCACGCAGGCGAAGGCTAACGCCTGGGCTAGGGGGCGCCGGAGCGCGCGAAGTTCGATGACCCGCAGTCGCGTCAGGCCTTCGATCCCCAGCGACTGGCACAGCATATTGTAGCGGACGGCAATGTCGCGCATCGGGTTTTCCAGCACTTTAAGCGCGTAGGGGATCGCCATCAGAGCGTTGGTAAAGATGACGATGCCGTCGGCGGACTCCGGCAGGCCGATGCTGTTATTGAGCAGCAGAAAGAAGCCGGTAGCCAGCACGATGCCCGGCATGGCAAGGATCAGCATGCCGCTCAGCTCCATCGCCTGCCCGGCCAGCGGCCGCTGGCGGGCGCGCAGCTCTCGACTGCTCCATAGCAGCATCATTGTCAGGGTCACGCTCAACAGCCCGGCGGCGATGGCGATGCGCAGGGAAGTCGTTAATGCCTGCCAGAGGGCGGGCTGCGCCAGCACGTCCAGCATATTGCGGTTGACCCCGTCGACGATGACCGCCAGCAGCGGCGGGAGCAGCAGCAGCAGGGCGGCGCCGATCAGCAACCCATCGCTCAGCCGGCTATGCAGGCGATCGTCAGGGTCACGCCAGCCGCGGACATGGCTGACGCCGATAGCCACCGCTTTACTGAGGCGCTGGCTGAGCAGCACCAGCCCGAGGCAGCAGAGCATCTGAATCAACGCCAGCATTGCCGCTCGCGCCGGATCGTAGTCAAAGCTCAGCGCCTGGTAGATAGCCAGCTCAATCGTGGTGGCCTTCGGGCCGCCGCCCAGTGACAGCACGGTGGCGAAGCTGGCAAAGCAGAGCATAAAAATCAGCGCGGCGACGGCGGGAATGTGCCGGCGCATCCATGGCCATTCGACGAGGCGGAAGAAGGCATAGCCGCGCATGCCAAGCTGGGCGGCAATTTGCCGCTGCTCGCCGGGAATGTTCTCCAGCGCCTGCAGCAGCAGGCGGGTGGCCATCGGCATATTGAAAAAGACGTGCGCCAACAGGATGCCCTGCAGGCCGTAAGGTGAGAAATCCCACTGCCAGCCAAAAGTGTGAAACAGCGAGGCCAGCCAGCCCTGGCGGCCATAGACGCTGAGGATGCCGAACACCGCCACCAGCACCGGCAGGATCAGGGTCATCGCGCACAGGCGCAGCAGCAACGTGCGGCCGGGGAAGCGACGCCGATAAAGCGCGCGGGCGAGAAAGATAGCCGGCCCCACCGAGAGCAGCGCTGACAGCGACGCCTGCCAGAAGGAGAAGCGCACCACATGCCAGAGGTAGCTATCGCTGAAGACCGTCCGCCAGCCCGCGCCGGGCGCGCTGAACCACAGCGCCAGAAACGCCGCCAGCGCGACGGCGCAGAGCAGCGTAGCGGCGAACAGGCCCGGCAGCAGCCCGCTCAGGTTTAGCGGCTGACGGCGCGTTGCCATGCGCTAATCCAGGTCTGACGCTCGCTGGCGACCTGCTGCGGGGTAAACGTCAGCGTGGTCTGCGGTTTTACCAGGCTTGCAAAACCGGCCGGCAGCGCGACCTGGGTCACCGGATACATCCAGTTGCCGGTGGGGATAGCGTTCTGGAAGCCGGGCGAGACCATGAATTTGAGGAATTTTTCCGCCAGTTCCGGCTGCTTGCTGGCGGCGGTGCGGGCGGCAACTTCGACCTGCAGATAGTGGCCTTCCGCGAAGTTCGCCGCCGCATAGTGGTCTTTCTTCTCTTCAATCATGTGGTAGGCCGGCGAGGTGGTGTAGCTCAAGACCAGGTCGCTTTCCCCTTTCAGGAACAGACCGTAGGCTTCGCTCCAGCCCTTGGTGACGGTAACGGTTTTCGCCGCCAGCTTCTGCCAGGCCTCGGGCGCTTTATCGCCATAGACCTTTTGCATCCACAGCAGCAGCCCCAGCCCCGGGGTGCTGGTGCGCGGATCTTCATAGATGACCCGCCATTTTTGCGGGCTCTCGACCAGCTCTTTCAGGCTCTTCGGCGGGTTGGCCAGTTTGTTTTTGTCATAGACGAAGGCGAAATAGCCGTAATCGTAGGGGACAAAGGTGTCGTTATCCCAGCCGCCCGGCACGCTGACCGCGCTGGCGGGTACGTTGCTTTTGGCAAACAGTTTACTCTGCGCCGCGGCTTCCAGCAGGTTGTTATCAAGGCCCAGCACGACGTCGGCCTTGCTGTTTTTGCCTTCCATGCGCAGGCGATTTAGCAGCGAAACGCCATCTTCCAGCGCGACGAACTTCAGCTCGCAGCCGCAGTCCGCTTCAAACGCTTTTTTGACCGCCGGGCCGGGGCCCCAGTCGGCAGAGAAGGAGTCATAGGTATAGACGGTGAGGACAGGCTTCGCCAGAGCGGGCATGGCGACCAGCGCCAGCAGCGGGAGTAATTTTTTCAACACTTTGCACCTCAGAAAAAAGGGGGGGCAAAGGATTTTGAGTGAGCCTCAAATCCCTTCGCCGGCGTTATCCGGATCAGGTTCGACGGGTATTTTCTCAGCCCATACGCTTCATCCTTCAAGCCGCATCTGCGTTAGCTTCGCGCGTTCACCCCAGTCACATAGTTATCTATGCTCCAGGGGATTCACCCGCTTGCTGCCTTGATGCAACTTGAATGATATTGCGTATGTTTATTAGCACCCCGTTGAGAACGGCCTTAGTGTAATGATTTTGTCAGATGACGGAAAGGCTTACGGCTCCGGCGGCGCAAACCATGCGGATTTAAAATCGAACCAGCCGAGGGTGTTCATCCGCACGCCGCGCATACTGCGCTGGCCCTGAATCATCAGCCAGTGATGGATCAGCGGCACGATATGCTGGCTGGCCAGCAGACGCTGACTCCAGGTGGCCGGATTAAACTCTCCCGCGCGCCAGCGGCTGGCGTCTTCCTGCCAGTCGATGGGGATGCAGCGCTGAATCAGCGGGACTTCGTACAGATAGGCGAATAGCGAGAATTCGATTGGCAAGGTGAAGTTAACGCTGTTGAGCCAGATATCGCTGACTACCTCGCCGCGATGCCAGGCATCGTACTCCAGCTCCTGGATCTCCAGCTTCACCTGATGCGCGGCCAGCAGGTCGCGCATGATCCCGCCGATCACCCGGTGTTCGACGTGATCGCGGTAATAGGTGAGGGTGACCGTCTCCAGCCCCGCCGGCTTGTCGCTGGCGTGGTTGCTGGCGTGATGCCAGCGCGGCAGCAGGCCGTAGGCGGGAAACCAGTTGCCCTGGTAGTGTTCGCCCGCATGGTAGAGCAGGTTCGCGGGCTGGAACAGATAGCTTAACCAGCGACGCACCGCGTCGTTGGCGCCCAGCGGGCTTCGCGAGTCGAACAGCAGATAGTAGCACCCCTCTTCCAGACGACTCTCCACCGCCTTTTCGCTTTCGGTATTGCCCTGCAGCGTCAGGCCGCCGTTGGGCTCTTCGCTAATTTCCGGTAGCACCCAGACGTTCACCTCATCGATCAGCGCCCGGTAGCCAAAATAGTCCTCAAAGGCGTGGATCTTGAGCTGGTTCTGATTGTTACGCACCACGGCATACGGGCCGGTGCCGACCGGCATCGAAGAAAAGTGGTTCATGGTCTGCCACTCCTGCGGCAGCACCATCGCTGGCACCTGGCCCAGCAGCCAGGGCAGCCAGCGGTCGGGCTGGCGCAGATGAATATCCAGGGTCCAGGCGGTGGGCGACTCGATGCGTTCGATATGCGAATAGAGCGGCAGGGCATTGCTGCGCTGCAGAGAAGCGATCACATCGCTCATCTCCAGCTCACGGCCATGGTGAAAATGGATGCCTGGCCGGAGGAAAAAGCGCCAGTGGGTGGGCGTCAACTGCTGCCAGTGGTGGGCAATATCAGCTTCCAGTTCCCCATTTTCCTCATTTACCCGCGTCAGCGCGCTGAATATTTGCCGGGCGATATGGGTTTCCGAACGTCGCAGCGCGCTGCCGGGCAGTAAATTCTTCATCGGCCGGTAGTAGAGCACGCGCAGGATGTGCCGCCCCTGGCGGAAGCTGCGCCCGAGATGCGAGACCAGCATCTGACGGACGGCGGCTTTATCGCCGACCAGCTGCACCAGCTGATCGATGCGATCCTGTTCAAGCAGATCTTCGGCACGCTGCTGCTGCAGGGCGAGGCCGGTATAGAGAAAGGTCAGCCGCGAGCGTTTCCCGCGGCCAGCCTCCGCCTCCCAGGTCAGCCAGCCGCGGGACTCCATCATATTGAGCAAGGTGCGCATGTGGCGGCGCGAGCAGCTCAGCATTTCCGCCAGTTCGTTGAGGGTGGTCTCCTGCGACTTGCCGTCGCAGCACTGCCATAGACGGATGAACTGTTGTTGCAGACGGCCGGAAGACATAAAAGGGGAACTCCTGCGCAAAACTCAGCAATTTATTACTCCCCATATTAAGCCAATAATGAATCCCGATGAAGCGAGGAGGTGAATATGATGAGGTCTACCGCAAAATCGTTCTACCAGCGCTACTTTTCTGCGACGCAGGAAGCGTCCTGGCTGGCCCGCCTGATGGCAGGACGACAGCAGGAAATCCTGGGCGAACTGATGCAGTGGGGAGTGACGTCAAAGACCTCTGATCATTGACTTGCAGACATCATGTGTGACTGAGTATTGGTGTTATACTCGTCGTTTTTCAAGCTGCAGGTGCGCGCGCTTGCCCGGGTCTATCGCTGTCGATGCTCCCAGAGCCTATGTTCTGGCCGCGTGAATCGCCCCTACGGGACTCACCCTTTCGGAGCCAGCGTAAGCGCTGCGCAAAACGGTTAACCGTTTGTCCTGCAACGTGAAATCCACAGAGTATAGAATCACCCGCCAGCAGAAAGCCTCTGCTGGCTTTTTTCGTTTACTTCGCGTGTGTTAAGGACATTTCATGCTGTGGTTGATGACGATGGGACGACGGCTAAACGGCGTCTATGCCGCCTTTATGCTGGTTGCTTTTATGATGGGCGTGGCGGGCGCATTGCAGGCGCCGACGTTGAGTTTGTTTCTCAGCCGCGAAGTGGGGGCGCAGCCGTTCTGGGTGGGCCTGTTCTACACCGTGAATGCGATAGCCGGGATCCTGGTGAGCCTGGCGCTGGCCAAGCGCTCCGATAGCCGCGGCGACCGGCGGCGGTTAATTATGTTCTGCTGTCTGATGGCGGTAGGCAATGCGCTGCTGTTTGCCTTCAACCGCCACTATCTGACGCTGATCACCTGTGGGGTGATGCTGGCATCCATCGCTAACGCCGCCATGCCGCAGCTCTTTGCCCTGGCGCGGGAATATGCCGACAGCTCGGCGCGGGAAGTGGTGATGTTCAGCTCGGTCATGCGTGCCCAGCTGTCTCTGGCGTGGGTGATTGGCCCGCCGCTGGCCTTTATGCTGGCGCTCAACTATGGCTTTACCACCATGTTCTCTATTGCGGCGGGCATCTTTGCGATCAGCCTGGCGCTGATTGCGGTCAAACTGCCCTCGGTTCCGCGCGTGGAACAGCCCTCGGAAGAGGCGGAGGCGCTGGCGCAGGCCGGCGGCTGGCAGGACAAGAATGTGCGGATGCTGTTTATCGCCTCCACCCTGATGTGGACCTGCAACACCATGTATATCATTGATATGCCGCTGTGGATCAGCAGCGATCTCGGGCTTCCCGACAGTCTGGCCGGGATCCTGATGGGCACCGCCGCCGGCCTGGAGATTCCGGCGATGATCCTCGCCGGCTACTACGTGAAGCGCTTTGGTAAACGTAAAATGATGGTAGCGGCGGTGGCGGCCGGTGTGCTGTTTTATCTGGGGTTGATCCTGTTTCATGGCCGAACGGCGCTGCTGGCCCTGCAGCTGTTCAACGCCATTTTTATCGGCATAATCGCCGGGATCGGCATGCTGTGGTTCCAGGATTTAATGCCGGGACGCGCGGGGGCGGCGACCACCCTGTTTACCAACAGTATTTCCACTGGCGTGATCCTCGCCGGCGTGATGCAGGGGGCGCTGTCGCAGAGCTATGGCCACGCCAGCGTCTACTGGACGATCGCCGCGATTTCGCTGGTGACGCTGTTTTTAACCAGCAAGGTGAAAGATATCTGACCGTCCTCTTCGCCCCGGCGTGCAATTCGCCGGGGCCGCCGTCTTTACTTCAGTTCGATTCGCTTGATGTCGCCGATGATAAAAATGTAGGCAATCACGCCGATCAGCGCCGTCAGGCCGACGTAGATCAGTGCGTAAAAGAAGTTACCCGTTGCGGAGATAATCACGCCAATTATCAGTGGGGCTATAATCGACGCCATATTAGCGCAGAAATTAAATATCCCGCCGGTCAGGCCTGCCATATTTTCCGGGGCAATATCAGAAATTAACGTCCAGCCCAGACCAACCATTCCCTGACCAAAAAATGCCACTGACATAATAATAATAACGGTGCTGTTGGCGCTCACCCAGTTCGCCGCAATAATACAGCTGGAGAGTAATAATCCGGAAATTATTGGTAACTTCCGACTGATATTGACGGAGCCGGTTCGCTTCAGCAGTCGGTCCGAGATCCAGCCGCCGAAGAGGATGCCGATGGCGGCGGCGAGAAACGGCCAGGTGGCGAAGAAGCCAACGTGCAGCCAGGGAAGATGGCGCTCGTTGGCCAGATAGCTGGGAAACCACGTCAGGAAAAACACCAGCGTGGTGTTGCCCGCAAACTGACCCAGACTGGCGCCGAGGATCTGGCGACAGCCCAGCAGGCGCCTGGCGTCACGCCAGTTAAATGGAACGTTCTGGATTTTATTGTTAATACCGTTTGCGCCGATATAATCCAGCTCCGCTTGATTAGCCGTGCGCGATTCATGGGGTTCGTGATAAAAACGCCACCACACCAAAGTAAATAAAATACCTAATCCTCCGGTGAGGAAAAAAAGCGTTCTCCAGCCGTGATGTTCGAGGATTAAAAATAACAGCGGTGAGAAGGCCGCCAGTCCTATATATTCACCAACCGTATATGTTGCCGTCGCCCGTGCGCGCTCATGCTGCGGGAACCAGGTGCTGACGATGCGGCTGTTGGCCGGGAAGCAGGGCGCTTCACTGACGCCAAGTCCCAGGCGCAGAAGCAGCAGAGATTTAAGCCCGAGGGTGAAACTTTGCAGCAGGGTAAACAGCGACCAGAAGAAAATTGACAGGGCATAGGTCAGTTTGTTGCCGAAGCGGTCTAAAAACATGCCGCCGGGGATCTGCGCCAGGGCATAGGTCCAGGCAAAGGCGGAGAAAATGATGCCCATCATCGCCGGATCGATATGAATTTCCTGGGTTAACTGTGGGGCAACGATACCGAGGATGGTGCGGTCGAGATAATTGATCATCGTTCCGACGGACAACAGCAGTAAAATAACTATCCGAACGCGGCTTCTTTTTTTCGTCCCTGATGAGGAAGTGAGGACTTCCTGAGAGTTTGACATACTCATAGCGAGTTCCTTTAAAGTTTAAAATATTTTTGCATATATTTGTATATGCAAAAATATCTCCGGGAACTATAGGTAGTATCTATGAATGGCAACGCTTTGTGGCACATTCATACGCTTCAGAAAATAATATTTGATACACCGCCGATATTTACCCGCTCATGCACATTATTGGTGGCTTGCATGGTATATTAGCATCAGTGGATTTATTCTTATATTATACGGGCAAAAATAATGAACCTAAAGCAACTTTATTATTTTAAACGTCTGTCTGAAACTGAACATTATACCGAAGCGGCCTCCAGTCTGTGCATCACCCAGCCTTCGCTAAGCCATGCGATATCAGAGCTGGAGAAGGAGTTAGGGGTCGCACTGTTCGCCAGACAGGGACGGAACGTTAAAATTACGCAAAACGGCAAGCGTTTTCTGCCGTATGTCGAAGATGCCCTGGCCTCACTGGAAAATGGCCGCACAGTTTTGCAAAAAAACGGCGCTGAAAATAAAGAAAACATTCGTATCGCCTTTATTTACACGATGGGCGAATATGTTGTTCCGCAGTTAATTAATAAATATTCTCTTTCACCTGAGTTTCACAATGTGACTTTTTCTTTTACTCAAGGGACCTCGCTGACGCTGTTGCAGGAGCTGAAAGCGGGAAAAGTCGATCTGGCGATCTGCTCTTATATTGCCGATGAGCCCGATATCGATTTTATTCCGGTTATTCAGCAGGAGCTGGTGGTGGTGACCGCCAGGGATCATCCGCTGGCCCGTCTGTATGAACATGAAGTCGACCTCGTGGAGACGATTCATTATCCCTATATCTATTTTTCAGAAAATAGCGGCTTACGTCCGTTTATCGATAATGTATTTATGCAGCAAAAGCTGGTGCCGGAGATTGCCTGCTACGTGGAAGAGGATACCGCGATGGCCGGGCTGGTCAGCATTGACTACGGGATCGCGATCATGCCGCGGATCTCGGCGCTCTCCCATTACAACGTCCATATCCTGAAGATTAAAAACACCCTCCCTCCGCGCTATATCTATCTGGCGACCATGAAAGACCGGGGACTTTCCCCGGCGCTGCAGTCGTTTAAAAATGTGGTCATCCACGACAGCCAGAAGATCTGTTAGCGAATAGCCCGGAGTGGTCCTCCGGGCTAAGGGGTTATCAGGAGAGAATATCCATTACTTCACGCAGCTTATTGATGGCTATCTGTCCCGGCGCGGAAGCTTGACCCACGGTACCGAAGGTCATGGCTGAGCCAAAAAGACGCCCGGTCACCCGGCTGACGCCGCCTGATTTTCCCATCGACATGGTGATCAGCGGGCGGGTGGCATACTTCTCTTTCATGGTCAGCGTGGCGGCGAGCAGGGTCAGAACGTCCTGCGGCGATTGCGGCATCACCGCGATCTTCGGCAGATCGGCACCCAGATCCTGCATGCGGCGCAGGCGATAGATGATATCTTCCTGGGCGGGGGTTTTATGAAAATCATGGTTACTCATGATCACTTTGACGCCCGCGGCATGCGCATCGTCAACCAGCGCGCGGATCTGCGCTTCATCATTGAACAGCTCGACATCGATGACATCAACCAGTCCACTGCGCGCCGCTTCGCGGTTGAGCGCGAAGTAGGCATCGTCGCTGAGCTCGGTCTCGCCGCCTTCTTTCTTGCTGCGGAAGGTGAACAGCAACGGCAGGGCTTTCAGCGCACCACGGATTTCCGCCAGCGCGGCCATCACCTGGGCCATCTCTCTGACCTGCGTAAAGTGATCAACGCGCCATTCGATGATATCGGCGCCGGCGTCGACCAGGCCGTGGGCGTTACCCAGTATTTCATCCAGCGTTTTGCCGATCAGCGGTACACAAATTAAGGTTTCCCCTTCCTGGAAGGTGATGTTCTTTACGGTAACTGCATTTGTCATGTAGGCATCCATTATTATTCGCGTTGAACCTCAGGCGGTGACTGCGGTGGGTGATACTTTTTGCGCCGCCCGAGCCTGCAGTTGACGATAGCCGATGTACAGGGCGATCACAAAGCCGATCACGGCGATCGCAAAATCAAACCACATAATGCTGGCAATACTGATCTGCGAAAGTTTGGCGGTGATCAGCGGGATCGTGAAGCTGGCGATACTGCCGGCGGTGTAGAAGATCCCGGTTGCCTTGCCTTTCCCGTTCGGGAAGCTCATCGCCATGATCGTCGCTCCCAGCTGTAGCACTCCGCCCGCGGCGGCAAAGCCGATGACAAAGGCGAAGCCGGTAACCATCATCGGCGTCGGGAACAGGCACACCAGCAGCAGCGAGACCATCGACAGGCCAGTATAGATGATCATGGCGACGGCGGAGCTGAACACCTCTTTGACGAAGGCAGCAGTCACGAAGACGCAGACCAACGACCCAACGGTATAGATGCTGAGCAGCTTAATCGCCGAGGCATAGGGCAGCCCGACCACGAACTGGCCGTACTGCGCCAGCCACTGGCTGACCAGATAGAACGTCGCCATGCCGATATAGCCGTACAGCGTGAAGATCATCATATCCAGTTTGTTGGCCTGCGGATGGGCGAACGTTTCCGCCTGTGGCTCAGGAGATTCCTCTTTTTTCGCTGCCTGGCTGTCAGGGAATGGCATTTTAAGCAGGTAAATCCCGCTCAGTACAAAGAGCGCCGCCGCAATCACGAACGACCAGCCGAACCATAGATTCGCCCAGATCAGGAAGCTGATAATGAACGGCAGCAGGAACTGCCCGGCGGAAACGAAGGCTTTGATCAGCACGTTGGCCCGGCTGGCGGAGTGCGGGAAAGATTCCATCAGCGCCGGATAGGTGCCGGAGTCGAGGAAGCTGTTCGCCAGGCCCGCCATAATGCCGAAGACATAGGCCAGATAGATATTTTTGGTCAGCAGAATGCCGACGAAAAAGATCAGGTAGCTCAGGATCCCAAGATAGATAAAGGGCTTGCGACCGAAGCGATCCGAGAGAAATCCGGTCACGATGGTCGCTAACTTACCAATACCTAACGAGGAGATAACGATCGATACGCCGGCTTTATCTGTTCCCCACTGTTCCTGAAGATGGGCCATGTTGAGGGTGATTAACAGCACCCCCATGCCGTGGATCAGGTAGTTGAGGTACAGCCCTGCCGCGGTAGGGACGTATTTATTTTTCATCGCTTGCCCCTTAGAACAGGATGCTTTTGATGTAATCAACCGGCATCTGTTTACCCGTCCAGATTTCGAACGCGCGCGCGCCTTGCCACAGCATCATCCCGAGGCCGTTTAGCGTGCGGCAGCCTTTTTTCTCAGCCACTTCCAGCAGGTGGGTTTTGCGCGGGTTGTATACGACGTCGGAGACGATCAGATCCGGACGCAGGAAGCTGTCGTCCGGCAGCAGCATCTGGCCTTCGAACGGCTTCATGCCGACCCCGGTGGCATTGGTCAGGATCACGCTGCTATCGATTTCGGCACGCAGTTTGTCATGATCGTCAAGATCGAACAGATGGATCTCACAGCGCGTGTTGTTGCGGATCTTGGCGACCGTTTCTTCGGCGTTGGCGAAGAATTTATCGCGACGGTTGAAGATGGAGATCGCCTTCACGCCATCCAGTGCCGCCTGGACGCAGAGTGCGGTCGCCGCGCCGCCGGCACCGAGCACGGTCATCTTCTTGCCAATGATATCGATACCCGCTTCGCTAAGGGCGCGCATATAGCCGGTGCCGTCGGTGATATGCCCGGTCAGGACGCCGTCGTCATTGACCACGGTATTCACCGCCCCGACCAGCTGCGCCGCCGGCGACAGCTTATCGAGATACTGGCAAATCTCGGTTTTGTTCGGCATAGAGACGTTAAAGCCGCGCAGCTTCAAAGCCCGGAAGCCCTGCACAACGTCTTTCAGCTCCTGATTACCGACTTCAAAAGCCAGGTAGACGTAGTCCAGCCCGAGATGGGCGAAAGCCTCGTTGTGCATGGTGGGCGACATGCTGTGGCGAATCGGGGTGGCGATCAGACCAATCAGCTCAGTGTGTCCAGTAATACGTTCTGCCATGACAAAAATCCTCAATAAGTTAGAAAGGGAATTCGTTGTGCTTCGCGGCTGCCCAGCGCACCCATGTCTTCGAGGGTGTCCAGCACGTTGCGGCCTTCGCGGATGCCGTCGATAATGCGTCGCGCCATCACGCTGTCGCCGATATTCATGATTTTGACGTTATTGGCATTGGCCCAGCGTTCGATCTCGTCGAGCCCCGTCCGGTTGGCGCGCATCCCCAGACAGACAAAGCCGTAGTCGAAGGGGATATCGAAGGTGTGCTGTGTATTTTTCACCTGGAAATGGTCGGCAGCCACCGCCATCAGTTGCGTATTCATGTGCTGTTCGACCTGGTGCTCGTCGAGCATGGTCAACATGGCATTCTTGGTAATGATGTCGAGATCGCGACCGGCGGCGTCCTGCATTTCGATTAAGACCGCCTGCGCGCCGCGAGCGGTAAAGTATTCGATGACGTCGAGGCCAACGGCGCCCGCGCCGACAACGGCGATGCGTTTGCCCTCGACATGGGTAAATTTCGCCAGATTGTCGATCATGCCGGTAATGGAGAAGACTTTGCCTTCCGCGGCGTCAATATTCTCCCGCAGTCCAGCAATGGGCGGCAGCAGGGGGGTTGAGCCGGTGGCATTGACGATCAGATGTGGACGCAGGGCGGAAACCGAGGCCACGTCTGCCCGTTTGCCGACCTGCAGCATCAGGTTGTCCAGCGCGGCGATGCGGTTTTTCATAAACTGCGGGAAATCCGCGATGCGTTTTTTCTCCGGCAGACGGGCGATATCGCTGGCGAGACCGCCGACGTGATTTTTCGCCTCCAGCAGCCAGGTGTGGCAGCCGACTTCCGCCGCGGTGCAGGCGGCCTCCATCCCGGCAGTGCCGGCGCCGATGACGACCACGTTCGTTTCGCGATTAACGCGCCGCGTTTTGTAGGCATCGCCGTGAATGATGTCCGGGTTAATTGAACAGCGCAGCGGACGCGAGCGGGCGATGCGATGGTCGGCGCAGCCGATGTTGCAGGAGATGCATTTGCGCATCAGGCGCTCTTTACCGCTTTGCACCTTCTGCACCCACTCCGGCTCGGCAATCAGACCGCGACCAATGGCAATGAGATCGGCATCGCCGCTGGCGAGGATATCCTCGGCCACCTGCGGGGTACGGATATTGCCGGCGATGACCGTGGGCTTATGGAATTTATCGCGCACCGCGCGGGAGAGGTAACGCTTCCAGCCGTCCTCCAGCGACATCTGGTCGATTTGCAGATTCAGGTTGTCGTTCTGCGCCGCCGAGACGTTGATGATATCGACCTTCTCCTGACAGAGCTCAAGGATGCGCAAGGAATCTTCGAGGGTATTGCCGCCTTTGAGGAAGTCGTCGGCGCTGATGCGCAGGCTGACCGGAAAACGTGGCCCGACGCAGGCGCGAACTTTATCGACAATCAGACCTAATATTCGAGTGCGGTTTTCGACGCTGCCGCCAAATTCATCGGTGCGTTTGTTAAATAACGGCGATAAAAACTGGCTAATTAAATAGGAGTGGCCGGCATGAATTTCGACGCAGTCAAAACCCGCGCGACGAACGCGCTCTGCGGCGTCCCCGAATTTTTCCACCGCGTGATAAATTTCCTCATGGGTCATTGGCCGCGGAATATTACCGTGCTTTTTCGAGGGCGTCGTCGAGGAGGAGAGCGGTGTCTGACCCTCGAGGCGGTAGGCATAAGCGGAAGCGCCAGCGTGATTTAACTGAATGGATACGCAGGCGCCGTGTTTATGCAGGGTCTCGGTTAATTTAAACAGCCGTGGAATATATTGATCGTTATCGATGCGCAGCTGGGTGGTGCCGTTGGAAGCGAAAGGGAAATCAATACAGATATTTTCGATGGTGATAAGACCGGTGCCGCCTTTGGCCCGCAGTTCGTAGTATTCCAGCTGTTCCTGCGAGACCTCGCCATTGAGCGTAGCCATATTGGTGCCCATCGGGGGCATAATAATGCGGTTTTTTAGCGTCATGCCGTTGATGGTCAACGGACTGAAAAGGTGCGGATAGTGGCTCATCTCTTCTCTCCACAGGAGGCCGGGAGGCCGCTATGCGGGGGCCCGGGCGTGTCCTTAGTTAATATTTCTCTGTGGGAAAAGATAACGAG
The DNA here is from genome assembly GCF_040065275.1 of Klebsiella sp. JB_Kp042. Classification (NCBI taxonomy): domain Bacteria; kingdom Pseudomonadati; phylum Pseudomonadota; class Gammaproteobacteria; order Enterobacterales; family Enterobacteriaceae; genus Klebsiella; species Klebsiella sp. JB_Kp042. The sequence continues at coordinate 159,050 of NZ_JBEAJL010000116.1, read as the reverse complement.
GGGAAAAATTGAAAAATAATGCTTTTTTTTGCTGTGAGCTATAGGGGTTCTCTATGAGATTAACGCTTCTTTCACATTGTTATATTTTTATATTAAACACTCATACCTTATTTTTACTTGCAGTGAAGGGTTAATACATAAACCGCGCAGGTCAGGGGGAAGAAAGCGAAATCATTCGTCTTTATCGCGTGGGGCAGGCCAACGTCAAGGGCTGACGTTCGAAGAATTAATATTGTTTTTTGTGCGTGAGATCTCAATTTTCTGCTGCAGTAAATTAAAAAGCCCGGCCAAATGACCGGGCGCGAAGCTTAATTCATAAACGCCGGCAGCTTGTGCTCATAGTCGGAAATCGCCGCTTCATGTTGCAGCGTCAGGCCGATGCTATCCAGGCCATTAAGCATGCAGTGGCGACGGAAATCGTCGATCTTAAAGCTGTAGGTTTTATCCCCCGCTTTCACCACCTGCGCTTCCAGGTCCACTTCAAACGTAATGCCCGGGTTGGCCTGCACCAGTCTGAACAGCTCGTCGACCTGCTCATCGCTCAGCGTCACCGGCAGCAGCTGGTTGTTGAAGCTGTTGCCGTAGAAAATATCGGCAAAGCTTGGGGCGATAACGACTTTAAAACCGTAATCGGTCAGCGCCCACGGCGCATGCTCGCGGGAGGAGCCGCAGCCGAAGTTTTCCCGCGCCAGCAGGATAGAGGCGCCTTTGTACTCAGGAAAGTTCAGCACGAACTCCGGGTTCGGCTGTTGACCTTTATCATCGAGGAAGCGCCAGTCGTTGAACAGGTGCGCGCCAAAGCCGGTGCGGGTCACTTTCTGCAGAAACTGCTTGGGAATGATCGCGTCGGTATCGACGTTTGCAGCATCCAGCGGAACCACCAGGCCGGTATGTTGGGTAAATTTCTCTGCCATGATGGTCTCCTTACTTCAGATTACGGATATCGGCGAAATGGCCGGTCACAGCCGCCGCCGCGGCCATTGCCGGGCTCACCAGGTGCGTGCGTCCGCCGCGGCCCTGACGGCCTTCAAAATTACGGTTGCTGGTGGAGGCGCAGCGCTCGCCCGGGTTCAGGCGGTCGTTGTTCATCGCCAGACACATCGAGCAGCCCGGTAAGCGCCACTCAAAGCCGGCTTCGATAAAGATCTTATCCAGGCCTTCCGCTTCCGCTTGCGCTTTCACCGGACCGGAACCTGGTACCACCAACGCCTGGACGCCCGGCGCCACTTTACGCCCTTTGGCGATTTCCGCCGCGGCGCGCAAATCTTCGATACGCGAGTTGGTACAGGAGCCGATGAACACTTTATCGATAGCCACTTCCGTCAGCGGGATGCCGGATTTCAGTCCCATATAGGCCAGCGCTTTCTCAGCGCTGGCGCGTTCCACCGGGTCGCTGAATGACGCAGGATCGGGGATATTATCGGTGACCGAAATCACCTGGCCTGGGTTGGTGCCCCAGGTCACCTGCGGAGCAATCTCAGCCGCCTGCAGCGTCACCACGGTGTCAAATGTGGCGCCGTCGTCGGTTTTCAGGGTTTTCCAGTACGCCACCGCATCGTCAAAATCTTTGCCTTTCGGCGCGTGCAGACGGCCGCGTACGTAATTGAAGGTGGTTTCATCCGGCGCGACCAGGCCCGCTTTGGCGCCCATCTCGATCGCCATGTTGCACAGGGTCATGCGACCTTCCATGCTCAGATCGCGGATCGCTTCGCCGCAGAATTCCACCACGTGGCCGGTGCCGCCGGCGCTGCCGGTTTTACCAATGATCGCCAACACGATATCTTTGGCGGTGATGCCCGGCGCCGCTTTGCCTTGCACTTCGATTTTCATGGTTTTCGCACGACCCTGTTTCAGGGTCTGGGTCGCCAGCACATGTTCCACTTCGGAAGTGCCGATGCCGAAGGCCAGCGCGCCGAACGCGCCGTGGGTGGCGGTATGGGAGTCGCCGCATACAATGGTCATCCCCGGCAAGGTCACCCCTTGTTCCGGGCCCATTACGTGAACGATGCCCTGGTACGGGTGATTCAGGTCGTACAGCTCAACGCCGAACTCTTTACAGTTCTTAATCAGCTCCTGCATCTGAATGCGGGCCATCTCGCCGGACGCGTTAATATCTTTGGTCTGCGTCGAGACGTTGTGATCCATGGTGGCGAAGGTTTTACCCGGCTGGCGCACCTGGCGGCCGTGGGCGCGCAGGCCGTCAAAGGCCTGCGGGGAGGTGACTTCATGCACCAGATGGCGGTCGATATACAACAGCGGAGTTTCGTTTTGCGCCTCATACACCACGTGCGCATCAAACAATTTTTCGTATAACGTCTTCGCCATGATTACACCCCTTCTGCGACATAGCGGGCAATGATATCGCCCATTTCATCAGTGCTGACCGCTGCCGTGCCGCGCGCTAAATCGCCGGTACGAACGCCTTCCTCCAGAGCGCGGTTAATCGCGCTTTCAATCGCGCTCGCCGCCTCGTCAGCGTCGAGGCTATAGCGCAGCAGCAGCGCCAGGGAGAGGATCTGCGCGATCGGGTTAGCGATATTTTTGCCGGCGATATCCGGCGCCGAGCCGCCTGCTGGCTCGTACAGGCCGAAACCTTGTTCGTTGAGGCTGGCGGACGGCAGCATACCCATCGAGCCGGTGATCATTGCGCACTCGTCGGAGAGGATGTCGCCGAACAGGTTGGAGCACAGCAGCACGTCGAACTGGGACGGATCTTTAATCAGCTGCATGGTGGCGTTATCGATATACATATGCGCCAGCTCAACGTCCGGATACTCCTTGCCGATCTCGGTGACGATTTCGCGCCACAGAATGGACGACTGCAGGACGTTGGCCTTATCGATGGAGGTCACTTTGTGACGACGTTTACGGGCGGATTCAAACGCGATGCGCGCGATACGTTCGATTTCAAAGCGGTGATACACCTCGGTATCAAAAGCTTTCTCATGCTGACCGCTGCCTTCGCGACCTTTCGGCTGACCGAAGTAGATGCCGCCGGTCAGTTCGCGAACGCAGAGAATGTCGAAGCCGTTGGCGGCGATGTCGGCGCGCAGCGGGCAGAACTCTTCCAGCCCCTGATACAGTTTGGCCGGGCGCAGGTTGCTGAACAGTTTAAAGTGTTTACGCAGCGGCAGCAGGGCGCCGCGCTCTGGCTGTTCTGCGGGCGGCAGGTGTTCCCACTTCGGGCCGCCGACGGAGCCGAACAGGATCGCGTCCGCCTGCTCGCATCCGGCGACGGTCGCCTGCGGCAGGGGAGTTCCCTGACGGTCGATGGCCGCGCCGCCGACGTCGTACTGGCTGGTGGTAATGTGCATGGCAAAACGTTGGCGCACGGCTTCCAGTACTTTCATCGCCTGGTTCATCACTTCCGGGCCAATGCCATCACCCGGCAAAACGGCAATATGGTAATTCTTCGACATTACACGGTTTCCTTATTGTTCTCTTTATTCTGAGCTTTGCGTTGCAATTCTTTTTCGACTTCGGCGGCGCGCCAGATGTTGTTCAGCACGTGAACCATCGCTTTGGCTGACGACTCTACGATATCCGTTGCCAGACCAACGCCGTGGAAACGGCGGCCGTTGTAGTCAACGACGATATCCACCTGGCCCAGGGCGTCTTTGCCGTGGCCTTTCGCGCTTAAGCCATATTTCACTAATTCAATGTTGTAATCGGTGACGCGGTTAATCGCCTGGTAGATAGCATCAACCGGACCGTTGCCGTTGGCGGCTTCCGTTTTGATCTCATCCCCGCAGACCAGTTTGATCGAGGCGGTCGCGATATCGCTGGAGCCGGACTGAACGTTGAAGTAATCCAGGCGGAAATGCTCCGGCTCTTCCTGCTGCTTGTTGATAAAGGCCAGCGCTTCCAGATCGTAATCGAAGACCTGGCCTTTTTTGTCCGCCAGCTTCAGGAACGCGTCGTACAGGTGATCCAGGTTGTAATCGCTCTCCTGGTAGCCCATCTCTTCCATCCGGTGTTTCACCGCCGCGCGGCCGGAGCGGGAAGTCAGGTTCAGCTGTACCTGGTTCAGGCCGATGGATTCCGGGGTCATGATTTCGTAGTTTTCGCGGTTCTTCAACACGCCGTCCTGGTGGATACCGGAGGAGTGGGCGAAGGCGCCGGTGCCGACGATGGCTTTGTTCGCCGGGATCGGCATGTTGCAGATCTGGCTGACGGTCTGGCTGGTGCGCCAGATTTCATGGTGGTTGATATTGGTGTGCACGTTCATGATGTCTTTGCGCACTTTAATCGCCATGATGACCTCTTCCAGCGCGCAGTTGCCGGCGCGCTCGCCGATACCGTTCATCGCGCCTTCTACCTGGCGGGCTCCGGCGTGGACCGCGGCGAGGGCGTTGCCGACGGCAATACCCAGGTCATCATGGGTATGGACGGAGATAATGGCTTTGTCGATATTCGGTACGCGCTCATACAGGCCGCTGATAATGTTGGCGTATTCGAACGGCATGGTGTAGCCGACGGTATCCGGAATATTAATGGTGGTGGCGCCAGCGTTAATCGCGGCTTCCACGACGCGAGCCAGGTCAGCAATCGGCGTACGGCCGGCGTCTTCACAGGAGAACTCGACATCGTTAGTGTAGTTGCGCGCCCGCTTCACCATATAAACCGCACGCTCAATGACCTCATCCAGGGTGCTGCGCAGTTTGGTGGCGATATGCATCGGCGAGGTGGCGATGAAGGTGTGGATACGGAACGCTTCGGCCACCTTTAAGGATTCCGCCGCTACGTCGATATCTTTCTCGACGCAGCGCGCCAGGGCGCATACGCGGCTGTTTTTGATGGTGCGCGCGATGGTCTGCACGGATTCAAAATCGCCCGGAGAAGAAACCGGGAAACCGACTTCCATCACGTCAACACCCATGCGCTCGAGGGCCAGAGCGATCTGCAGCTTCTCTTTGACACTCAGGCTTGCCTGTAACGCTTGTTCGCCATCACGTAAGGTCGTATCGAAAATAATGACTTGCTGGCTCATGGTTTGGATCCTTAGTCTTTGTCCTGGCGCCTTGTTGACGAGCATAAAAAAACCCGCGCCAAGGCGCGGGTTTTATAGTCTTGCTGGAAGATGACTTAACGCTGAACGTCGCCCAACAGCCTACCGCGCAAATAGCATGCGTTTAGTAGTAGTAGGCTGGTGATGCGAGTGGTGCGAATCATTGCGTCAAACTCCAGATGAAATCGTTATGCTTTTAGAGTTACTGGATAGCCGTTTCAAAGTCAACCCCTGGCATGGAAAAAGCGTTTTTGGTCCGCAGCGTGAATTAGCTAATTGTGCTGATGTTAGCCCTTTTTTGCCGAAGATCCTATTTTGGACCTGCGGGGGCGCACAGGGATATGTTTCATTTGAAAATGTACTTTGCATTAAAGGCCTCGCTCACGATGCGCCGCGAGCGAAGCGGTCAAAAATCGCTATCTGAATGAAATAATTATATTTATTTTTCGTGTGAATATGTCTACCCCTTAGCGGATCTTTTTTCAATGATAAATAGTTGTTAATTTTATGGGGTGGAAAATAAAATACTTTATTATTGCTTAAGTTACAGTTAACCATTGGTGTTGTTTTTATTTTCCTGGATTATGGTTAGACTCATCTTCATTAAGTAACTCATATTGTTTGAGCAGTTTATTTATTCCGGTGGTACCGGTTTGACACTGCCACTCATAGCCTTGATATATTCCTAAAATACACCTTTGCTATTTTGCAAATGTCATTAGCATGATAAATGATATTTTCGCCGCTAATCATAGCGGTTTAGTAAAGGGAATTCATCGTGACGGCGGAACTAGATATGTTAATTGAAAGTCCAGAATATAAATCAGCCCCCGGACAGGAAGTCGTAAAACCTCAACTACGGATGGTTGATCTCAATCTGCTTACCGTTTTTGATGCGGTTATGCAGGAACAGAATATTACCCGTGCCGCCCATATGCTCGGCATGTCTCAACCGGCGGTGAGCAACGCGGTTTCACGTCTGAAAGTGATGTTTAATGATGAACTGTTTGTGCGCTATGGCCGCGGTATTCAGCCGACGGCGCGGGCCTATCAGCTGTTTGGCTCAGTGCGCCAGGCGCTGCAGCTGGTGCAAAACGAATTGCCAGGCTCCGGTTTTGAACCACTGAGCAGTGAGCGTGTTTTCAATCTGTGCGTCTGTAGCCCGCTGGATAACATCCTGACGTCGGTGATATTTAATAAAGTCGCTGAAATCGCGCCCAATATTCATTTAGTCTTTAAATCAGCGCTTAATCAAAATACGGAACATCAGTTACGTTATCAGGAAACGGAATTTGTGATCGGTTATGAAGAGTTCCGTCGCCCTGAGTTTGCCTGTGTGCCGCTATTCAAAGATGAAATGGTTCTGGTGGCCAGTCGCAACCATCCGCGTATCTCCGGACCGGTGATGGAGGCTGATATTTATCGCGAGGAGCATGCCGCGGTGGCTCTCGATCGGTATGCCTCATTCAGTCTGCCGTGGTATGACACGGCCGATAAACAAGCGCGCATCGCATATCAAGGTAATGCGATGGTCAGCGTATTAAACGTGGTGTCACAAACACAGATGGTGGCCATTGCGCCGCGCTGGTTGGCAAATGAGTTTGCCGATAAGTTAGCGCTGCAAATATTACCTCTACCGCTGAAGGTGAATAGCCGGACCTGCTATCTCTCCTGGCACGAAGCGGCGGGTCGCGATAAAGGCCATCAATGGATGGAAGAGCTGCTGGTGGATATTTGTCAGCGCTGAGCCGATGGCAATGATCATGAAAGGGGCTTCGGCTCCTTTTTTTATATGATTGAATTACAAGAATGCAGAATTTTATGCTGTTTACTCTTTCAGTTGCTCTCCGCCCGTTAACAAAAAATGGATCAATTCCTGCTATCGCGCCTTTTCTCCGAGTATTTACTATTCTCTTTTCTTATCTCTGAAGCATTCCACCATATTTTCCTCTCTCCGCTTGTTTTTCTTCTTATTCCACTTAGAAAGCCCCTGTCGTGGCGAATTGCCTGCCTGCTGGCGAGCAGTTATGGTAGTGGCATGCAGTCCATTCACCTCAGTGCGGAGGGGTACCCCTTCGCATCGTGCGAGCGCGCGGAAATTGAGTTCCGCTGTCGTAAAACAATAAGCCTGGAGGCAAACCATGGAGATGTTGTCAGGAGCCGAGATGGTCGTCCAATCGCTTGTCGATCAGGGCGTCAAGCAAGTATTCGGCTATCCCGGAGGCGCAGTCCTCGATATCTATGATGCGTTACATACCCTTGGCGGTATCGATCATGTGCTGGTTCGCCACGAGCAGGCGGCGGTGCATATGGCGGATGGTCTGGCGCGAGCGACCGGGGAGGTCGGTGTGGTGCTGGTGACCTCAGGGCCTGGGGCGACGAACGCCATCACCGGTATCGCGACGGCCTATATGGACTCTATCCCGCTGGTGATCCTCTCAGGGCAAGTGGCGACATCGCTTATCGGCTACGATGCCTTCCAGGAGTGCGACATGGTGGGGATTTCCCGACCGGTGGTGAAGCACAGTTTCCTGGTGAAGCAGACCGAAGATATTCCCGGCGTGCTGAAGAAAGCCTTCTGGTTAGCGGCCAGCGGTCGCCCCGGGCCGGTGGTGGTCGATCTGCCGAAGGATATACTCAATCCGGCGAAGAAACTGCCGTACGTCTGGCCAGACGCGGTCAGCATGCGCTCGTATAACCCGACGACCAGCGGCCATAAAGGCCAGATTAAACGCGCCCTGCAGACCCTGGTGGCGGCGAGCAAGCCGGTCGTCTACGTCGGCGGCGGGGCGATCAGTGCGCAATGCGAACCACAGCTGCGCGAACTGGTGGAAAAGCTGAAGCTGCCGGTGGCCTCCTCCCTGATGGGGCTGGGCGCTTTCCCGGCGACGCACTCGCAGGCGTTGGGGATGCTGGGCATGCACGGCACCTATGAAGCCAACATGACCATGCACCATTCAGACGTGATTTTTGCCGTCGGCGTTCGCTTTGACGATCGGACCACCAATAACCTGGCCAAATACTGTCCGAACGCGACTGTGCTGCATATTGATATCGATCCGACCTCAATCTCGAAAACCGTGCCAGCAGATGTGCCGATCGTCGGCGATGCCCGGCTGGTGCTGGAGCAGATGCTGGAGCTGCTGGAGCAGGAAGAGGCGCAGCAGCCGCTGGACGACATTCGCGACTGGTGGCAGCAGATTGAGCAGTGGCGCGCCCGCCATTGCCTGCGCTACGACGACCAGAGCGACAAGATCAAACCGCAGGCGGTGATAGAAACGATCTGGCGCCTGACTCAGGGCGATGCCTATGTCACTTCCGATGTGGGTCAGCACCAGATGTTCGCCGCCCTCTATTACCCCTTCGACAAGCCGCGGCGCTGGATTAACTCCGGTGGCCTCGGCACCATGGGCTTTGGCCTACCGGCTGCGCTGGGGGTCAAAATGGCTCTGCCGGACGAAATGGTCGTCTGCGTGACCGGTGACGGCAGTATCCAGATGAACATTCAGGAACTCTCTACTGCGCTGCAGTATGAGCTGCCGGTCCTGGTGCTTAACCTCAACAACCGCTATCTGGGGATGGTGAAGCAGTGGCAGGATATGCTCTATTCCGGGCGCCACTCGCAGTCCTATATGGAGTCGCTGCCGGACTTCGTTCGTCTGGCGGAAGCCTACGGCCACGTTGGGATCCGCATCAGCGAGCCGCAGGAGCTGGAGACGAAGCTTGCAGAAGCCCTGGAGCAGGTGCGACAGCGCCGGCTGGTGTTTGTCGATGTCACCGTCGACGGCAGTGAGCATGTGTACCCCATGCAGATCCGCGGCGGCGGCATGGATGAAATGTGGTTGAGCAAAACGGAGAGGACCTGATTATGCGCCGGATATTATCGGTATTACTGGAAAACGAATCGGGCGCATTGTCCCGCGTTATCGGCCTCTTTTCCCAGCGCGGCTATAATATAGAAAGCCTGACTGTCGCCCCGACGGACGATCCGACCCTCTCCAGGATGACCATCCAGACCGTGGGCGATGAAAAAGCGATCGAGCAGATTGAAAAGCAGCTGCACAAGCTGGTGGATGTCCTGCGGGTCAGCGAGCTGGGGCAGGGGGCTCATGTCGAACGCGAAATCATGCTGGTGAAGGTCCAGGCCAGCGGTTACGGCCGTGAAGAAGTGAAGCGCAACACCGAAATCTTTCGTGGACAGATTATCGACGTGACGCCTTCTATCTATACCGTTCAACTCGCCGGCACCAGCGATAAGCTCGACGCTTTCCTGGCCTCCCTGCGCGATGTCGCTCGGATCGTGGAAGTGGCTCGCTCCGGCGTGGTCGGCCTGTCTCGCGGTGATAAAATCATGCGCTGAGGATCGGGAACTGATGCAAAAATAGCCCGGCAGCGACTGTCGGGCTTTTTTTTTGCGAAATCAGTAGGAACTGTAAGCGAAAGCGGTTGCTGCGCTAACTATTCTGCGCTTAGATGTTATAAAAAGGGTTCCATACCTGAATAATGGTTATGTTTGGCACTTCTTACCCAAGGGGCAATTGTGAAACTGGATGAAATCGCCCGGCTGGCCGGTGTTTCAAGAACCACCGCGAGCTATGTGATTAATGGCAAAGCGAAGCAGTACCGCGTAAGCGACAAAACGGTCGAAAAAGTGATGGCTGTCGTGCGAGAGCACAACTATCACCCGAATGCGGTCGCTGCTGGCCTGCGTGCAGGACGCACACGCTCTATCGGTCTGGTGATCCCGGATCTGGAGAACACCAGCTATACCCGCATTGCAAATTATCTGGAGCGGCAGGCGCGCCAGCGCGGCTATCAGTTGCTGATTGCCTGCTCGGAGGATCAGCCCGATAACGAAATGCGCTGTATCGAGCATCTGCTACAGCGCCAGGTGGACGCCATCATTGTTTCCACCTCGCTGCCGCCGGAGCACCCTTTTTATCAGCGCTGGGCTAACGATCCGTTTCCGATTGTCGCCCTCGACCGCGCCCTTGACCGCGAGCACTTCACCAGCGTCGTCGGCGCTGACCAGGATGATGCCGAGATGCTCGCCGCCGAGTTGCGGACTTTTCCCGGCGAAACGGTGCTTTATCTGGGCGCGCTGCCGGAACTGTCGGTGAGCTTCCTGCGCGAGCAAGGCTTCCGTAAAGCCTGGCAGGACGATCCGCGTGAGGTGCATTATCTCTATGCCAACAGCTACGAGCGAGAAGCGGCGGCCCAGCTGTTTGAGAAATGGCTTGAAACCCATCCGATGCCGCAGGCGCTGTTCACCACCTCTTTCCCGTTGCTGCAGGGCGTCATGGATGTGACGCTGCGCCGTGAGGGTAAACTGCCTTCCGAGCTGGCGATCGCCACCTTCGGCGATAATGAGCTGCTCGATTTCCTGCAGTGTCCGGTACTGGCCGTGGCCCAGCGCCATCGCGATGTCGCTGAGCGGGTGCTCGAGATCGTCCTCGCCAGCCTCGATGAACCGCGCAAGCCGAAGCCGGGCCTCAGCCGTATTCGTCGTAATCTTTATCGCCGCGGCAGCCTGAATCGCCGTTAAGGGCGCAATATCGTCAGCACCCAGGATTAATCCTGGCAGGCCTGCCAGAGAGCAGGCCGCTGGCGATAAATCAGGCAACTGACGTCCAGATTGCAAAACTGAATATATTTCAGACAAATCCCTAAACTTCTTTACGCGTTATTTTGTTTTATTCGCTGGCAATCGTTTTGCGACTCAAAACGGGACACAAAAATGATTGTGCCGGCTTTAATTGTATTATTTTGTTACATTCACCAGGTTAATTGCTGAATTAACACCCATTTTGTTAGCCCCAACCTTTCTCTCCTGCCTTATCCCGCGCCTGGTCAGCCCTTCAGCCAGCAACAGGTACTGTTAACGGCCGGCATAATGGCCTAAAATGCCGCTCGCGTCGCAAACTGACACTTTATATTTTCCCGCCGAAGATATTTTGATGTTTATAACTGTTACGAGTTTGTTGGTTATTTTCTTACACGTATTCATAACGTTAATTTGCCTCGCCTGTTGATGATTTTTTCATCAGGGCTAATGTCGGCTGTAAATAATGGGTTTTTGAGCTCCGTTGGCATTCGTGCTGGCTTGACAAGCTTTTCCTCCGCTCCGTAAACTCCTTGTGGTGGGAATTTGTGGGATAAAGTGGCGAAAAGGGGTGAGGCTGGCATGTTCCGTGGAGCAACGTTAGTCAATCTCGACAGCAAAGGCCGCCTGGCCGTGCCAACGCGCTATCGCGATGGGCTGATCGAGGACGCTGCCGGTCAATTGGTATGCACCATTGACATTCATCACCCGTGCCTGCTGCTTTATCCATTGCCTGAATGGGAAGTCATCGAGCAGAAATTGTCGCGTTTATCGAGCATGAATCCCGTTGAGCGGCGCGTACAGCGTTTGCTTCTGGGTCATGCCAGCGAATGTCAGATGGATAATGCCGGTCGCTTGCTGATAGCGCCGGTGTTACGGCAGCATGCCGGGCTGACAAAAGAAGTGATGCTGGTCGGGCAGTTTAATAAATTTGAACTGTGGGACGAAACGACCTGGTATCAACGGGTCAAGGAAGATATCGACGCTGAGCAGTCCGCGACCGGTGAACTGTCGGAGCGCCTGCAGGATTTGTCTTTATAAAAATGATGGAAAATTTTAAACACACTACGGTACTTCTGGATGAAGCCGTCAACGGCCTCAATATTCGTCCAGACGGTATCTATATTGATGGTACCTTTGGTCGCGGCGGTCACTCGCGCCTGATCCTCTCCCAACTGGGAGCGGAAGGACGCTTGCTGGCAATCGATCGCGATCCTCAGGCGATTGCCGTCGCGCAAACCATCGATGATCCCCGCTTTTCCATCGTACATGGTCCATTTTCACAGCTTGCTGAGTACGTCGGCGAGCGCAATCTTACCGGTAAGATCGACGGCATTCTGCTCGATCTTGGCGTCTCTTCCCCGCAGCTTGACGATGCGGAACGCGGTTTTTCCTTTATGCGCGACGGACCGCTGGATATGCGCATGGATCCGACGCGCGGTCAGTCTGCGGCCGAATGGTTGCAGACCGCTGAAGAAGCGGATATCGCCTGGGTGATTAAAACCTTCGGCGAAGAGCGTTTCGGCAAACGGATCGCCCGCGCGATCGTCGAACGTAATCGCATTGCACCGATGACTCGCACCAAAGAGCTGGCGGAGGTCATCGCCGCGGCTATGCCGGTAAAAGATAAGCACAAACATCCCGCGACCCGTACCTTCCAGGCGGTGCGCATTTGGGTAAACAGTGAACTGGAGGAGATAGAGCAGGCGCTAAAAAGCTCGCTCAGCGTGCTGGCCCCAGGCGGGCGGCTGTCGATCATTAGTTTTCATTCGCTGGAAGATCGCATTGTAAAGCGCTTTATGCGCGAGCAAAGCCGCGGTCCGCAGGTTCCGGCGGGAATACCGATGACCGAATCGCAGCTCAAAAAACTGGGCGGCCGTGAGTTACGAGCACTAGGCAAGTTGATGCCGGGCGAAGAAGAGGTGGCAGAGAATCCACGCGCCCGTAGTTCAGTGCTGCGTATTGCAGAGAGGACGAACGCATGATCGTCAGAGTGACAGAGGCCTTAAGCAAGGTTAAAGGGTCGATTGGAAGCAACGAGCGCCATGCTTTGCCTGGCGTGATCGGGGACGACCTTCTGCGGTTTGGGAAACTGCCACTCTGCCTGTTCATTTGCATCATTATTACGGCGATTACCGTGGTCACCACCGCGCACCACACGCGCCTGCTGACCGCGCAGCGTGAACAACTGGTTCTGGAACGCGACGCCCTGGACATTGAATGGCGCAACCTGATCCTCGAAGAGAACGCGCTCGGCGATCACAGTCGGGTTGAGCGGATCGCGACCGAGAAGTTGCAGATGCAGCACGTCGATCCATCCCAAGAAAATATCGTTGTACAGAAATAAGGATTATTGCGACGGATGAAAGCAGCGCCAAAAACGCCTAAAGCAAAACGTCAGGAAGAACAGGCCAACTTTATCAGTTGGCGTTTTGCGTTGCTGTGCGGCTGTATTCTACTGGCGCTGGCTTTTCTGCTGGGGCGGGTTGCCTGGCTACAGGTAGTCAGCCCGGACATGCTGGTGCGCCAGGGCGATATGCGTTCTCTGCGCGTACAGGAAGTATCCACCGCGCGCGGGATGATTACCGACCGCTCCGGTCGTCCGCTTGCGGTCAGCGTGCCGGTGAAGGCTATCTGGGCCGATCCAAAAGAACTTCATGATGCCGGCGGGGTAACCCTGGATACGCGCTGGAAGGCGCTGGCGGATGCCCTCAATATGCCGCTGGATCAGCTGGCGACGCGCATCAATACCAATCCGCGGATGCGTTTCATCTATCTGGCGCGTCAGGTTAACCCTGACATGGCCGACTACATCAAAAAACTGAAGCTGCCGGGCATTCATCTGCGTGAAGAATCCCGTCGTTACTACCCTTCCGGAGAAGTGACCGCTCACCTCATCGGCTTTACCAACGTCGACAGCCAGGGGATTGAAGGGGTCGAAAAGAGCTTTGATAAATGGCTTACCGGCCAGCCGGGCGAGCGTATCGTGCGTAAAGACCGCTATGGCCGGGTAATTGAAGACATCTCTTCCACCGACAGCCAGGCGGCGCACAACCTGGCGCTGAGCATCGACGAGCGTCTGCAGGCGCTCGTCTATCGTGAGCTGAACAACGCCGTGGCCTTTAACAAAGCCGAGTCCGGCAGCGCGGTGTTAGTGGACGTGAACACCGGCGAAGTGCTGGCGATGGCCAACAGCCCGTCCTACAACCCAAACAACTTTGCCGGCACGGCGAAAGACACCATGCGTAACCGCGCCATCACCGACGTGTTCGAACCGGGTTCGACGGTGAAGCCGATGGTGGTGATGACGGCGCTGCAGCGCGGTATCGTCAACGAAAATACCGTGCTCAATACCGTGCCTTATCGAATTAACGGCCACGAAATTAAAGACGTGGCGCGCTACAGCGAATTGACCCTGACCGGGGTACTACAGAAGTCGAGTAACGTCGGTGTTTCTAAGCTGGCGTTAGCGATGCCGTCCTCAGCGTTAGTAGATACTTACTCACGTTTTGGGCTTGGAAAGGCGACCAATTTGGGGTTGGTCGGAGAACGCAGTGGCTTATATCCTCAAAAACAACGGTGGTCTGACATAGAGAGGGCCACCTTTTCTTTCGGCTACGGGCTAATGGTAACCCCGTTACAGTTAGCGCGAGTCTACGCAACGATTGGCAGCTACGGCATCTATCGCCCGCTGTCGATTACCAAAGTTGATCCACCGGTTCCGGGCGAACGTGTCTTCCCGGAATCACTCGTTCGTACCGTCGTTCATATGATGGAAAGCGTGGCGCTGCCTGGCGGCGGCGGCGTGAAGGCGGCGATCAAAGGCTATCGCATCGCGATTAAAACCGGTACGGCGAAAAAAGTGGGGCCGGATGGCCGCTACATCAACAAATATATTGCTTACACCGCAGGCGTTGCGCCCGCCAGCCATCCGCGCTTTGCGCTGGTGGTGGTGATCAACGACCCGCAGGCAGGTAAATACTACGGTGGCGCCGTTTCCGCGCCGGTGTTCGGTGCCATCATGGGCGGTGTATTGCGCACCATGAACATCGAGCCGGATGCGCTGGCAACGGGCGAAAAAAGTGAATTTGTAATTAATCAAGGCGAGGGAACAGGTGGCAGATCGTAATTTGCGCGACCTTCTCGCTCCATGGGTGCCAAACGCACCGGAGCGCATTCTGCGAGAGATGACGCTGGACAGCCGGGTGGCTGCTTCCGGCGATCTCTTTATCGCGGTACAGGGTCATCAGGCGGACGGGCGTCGTTATATCCCGCAGGCGATAGCGCAAGGTGTGGCTGCCATTATTGCTGAAGCCCAGGGCGAAGCTAAAGACGGTGAGATCCGTGAAATGCACGGCGTGCCGGTTATCTACCTGAGCCAGCTTAACGAACGCTTATCGGCGCTGGCCGGGCGTTTTTATCATCAGCCGTCGCAGCAGCTGCGTCTGGTGGGCGTGACCGGTACCAACGGCAAAACCACCACCACCCAGCTTCTGGCGCAATGGGCGAAACTGCTCGGCGAAACCAGCGCGGTGATGGGGACCGTCGGCAACGGCCTGCTGGATAAAGTGGTGCCGAGCGAAAACACCACCGGTTCTGCGGTCGATGTTCAGCACGTGCTTTCCGGTCTGGTCGAGCAGGGGGCAACCTTCGGCGCGATGGAAGTCTCTTCCCACGGGCTGGTGCAGCACCGCGTGGCGGCCCTGCAGTTTGCTGCCTCGGTATTTACCAACCTGAGCCGCGACCACCTCGACTACCATGGCGACATGGCGCACTACGAAGCGGCGAAATGGCTGCTGTACTCCACCCACCATTGCGGCCAGGCCATCGTCAACGCTGACGATGAAGTCGGTCGTCGCTGGCTGGCGAAGCTGCCGGACGCGGTGGCGGTGTCGATGGAAGATCATATCAATCCGAACTGCCACGGCCGCTGGCTGAAGGCCACCGCGGTCAACTATCACGACAGCGGCGCCACCATCCAGTTTGACTCCAGCTGGGGCAACGGTGAAATCGAAAGCCGCCTGATGGGCGCCTTTAACGTTAGCAACCTCCTGTTGGCGCTGGCCACGCTGCTGGCGCTGGGCTATCCGCTGGCCGATCTGCTGAAAACTGCGGCGCGTTTGCAGCCGGTATGCGGCCGTATGGAAGTGTTCAGCGCGCCCGGTAAACCGGCGGTGGTGGTGGATTATGCCCATACCCCTGACGCGCTGGAAAAAGCACTGCAGGCCGCGCGCCTGCACTGCAGCGGCAAGCTGTGGTGCGTCTTCGGCTGCGGCGGCGACCGTGACAAAGGCAAGCGTCCGCTGATGGGGGCGATTGCAGAAGAGTTCGCCGATATTGTGGTCGTCACTGACGACAACCCGCGTACCGAAGAACCGCGGGCGATTATCAACGATATTCTGGCCGGCATGCTCGATGCAGGTCATGCAAAAGTGATGGAAGGCCGTGCGGAAGCGGTGACCAACGCCGTGATGCAGGCGCAGGAGAACGACGTGGTGCTGGTGGCGGGTAAAGGCCATGAAGATTACCAGATCGTCGGTAACCGTCGTCTGGATTATTCCGACCGCGTCACCGTCGCGCGTCTGCTGGGAGCGGTAGCATGATTCGCTTTACGTTAAGCCAGCTCGCCGCGATCGCCCATGGCGAACGGCAGGGTAGCGATATCGCTATCGACGAGGTGACCACCGACACCCGTAAAGTCACAGCGGGCTGCCTGTTTGTGGCGCTAAAAGGCGAGCGTTTCGACGCCCATGATTTTGCCGAACAGGCAAAAGCGGCAGGCGCCGGCGCGCTGCTGGTGAGCCGTCCGCTGGCCTGCGATCTCCCGCAGGTGATCGTGAAAGATACCCGGCAGGCTTTCGGCGAGTTAGCCGCCTGGGTCCGTCAGCAGGTGCCGACCCGCGTCGTCGCCCTAACCGGCTCGTCAGGTAAAACCTCGGTCAAAGAGATGACCGCGGCGATCCTCAGCCAGTGCGGCAACACGCTGTATACCGCCGGCAACCTGAACAACGATATCGGCGTACCGATGACTCTGCTGCGTCTGACCAAAGAACATCAGTACGCGGTGATTGAGCTCGGCGCCAACCACCAGGGCGAAATCGCCTGGACCGTCAGCCTGACGCGTCCTGAAGCGGCGCTGGTCAACAACCTTGCCGCCGCGCACCTTGAAGGTTTCGGCTCGCTGGCGGGCGTGGCGAAGGCGAAGGGCGAAATCTATACCGGTCTGCCGGAAAACGGCATCGCCATTCTCAATGCCGACAACAACGACTGGCTGAACTGGCAGGCAGTGATTGGCGATCGCAAAGTGTGGCGCTTCTCACCGAATGCGGCCAACAGCGATTTCACTGCGACTAACGTGCAGATCACCAGCCACGGCACCGAATTTACGCTGCAGACTCCAACCGGTAACGTTGATGTACTGCTGCCGCTGCCGGGACGCCACAACATCGCTAACGCGCTGGCGGCGACCTCGCTGGCGATGGCGGTAGGCGCCGATCTGGCGGCGGTGAAAGCCGGTCTGGCGCAGCTGCAGGCCGTTCCGGGACGTCTGTTCCCGATCCGCCTGACCGAGAGCCAGCTGCTGCTGGATGACTCCTATAACGCTAACGTCGGTTCGATGACCGCAGCGGTGCAGGTCCTGTCAGAGATGCCGGGCTTCCGGACGATGGTGGTCGGCGATATGGCCGAACTTGGCGCGGAAAGCGCGGCTTGCCACCGTGAAGTCGGCGAAGCGGCGAAAGCGGCAGGGCTGGATTGCGTTCTCAGCGTCGGCGTCTTGAGCGCGGATATCAGCCGCGCCAGCGGCGTGGGCGAACATTTTAACGATAAAGCCGCCGTGGTGGCTCGCCTGCGCGAGCTGCTGGCGGAGCATAAGATAATGACCATTTTAGTGAAGGGTTCACGTAGTGCCGCCATGGAAGAGGTAGTACGCGCATTACAGGAGACTGGGACATGTTAGTATGGCTGGCCGAACATTTGGTCAAATATTATTCCGGCTTTAACGTCTTTTCGTATTTGACGTTTCGCGCCATCGTCAGCCTGCTGACCGCGCTGTTCATCTCTCTGTGGATGGGCCCGCGCATGATCGCCCGTCTGCAAAAACTCTCCTTCGGCCAGGTGGTTCGTAACGACGGTCCGGAGTCTCATTTCAGTAAGCGCGGTACCCCGACCATGGGGGGGATCATGATCCTCACCGCGATCACTGTGTCGGTGCTGCTGTGGGCTTACCCGTCCAACCCGTACGTCTGGTGCGTGCTGACGGTGTTGATCGGCTACGGCATCATCGGCTTCGTTGATGATTACCGTAAAGTGGTGCGCAAAGACACCAAAGGTCTGATCGCCCGCTGGAAGTACTTCTGGATGTCGGTGATTGCCCTTGGGGTCGCCTTTGCCCTGTATCTGGCGGGGAAAGACACCCCGGCGACCGAGCTGGTGGTGCCGTTCTTTAAAGACGTCATGCCGCAGCTGGGGCTGTTCTATATCGTGCTGGCCTACTTCGTGATCGTCGGCACCGGCAACGCGGTTAACCTGACCGACGGTCTCGACGGCCTGGCGATCATGCCCACCGTCTTCGTCGCGGCGGGTTTTGCGCTGGTGGCGTGGGCGACCGGTAACATGAATTTCGCCAACTACCTGCACATTCCTTATCTGCGCCACGCCGGCGAACTGGTGATCGTCTGTACGGCGATCGTCGGCGCGGGGCTGGGCTTTCTGTGGTTTAACACCTACCCGGCGCAGGTCTTTATGGGCGACGTCGGTTCGCTGGCGCTCGGCGGCGCGCTGGGCATTATCGCCGTGCTGCTGCGTCAGGAATTCCTGCTGGTGATTATGGGCGGCGTTTTCGTGGTGGAGACCCTGTCGGTGATCCTGCAGGTTGGCTCCTTTAAGCTGCGCGGTCAGCGTATCTTCCGCATGGCGCCGATCCACCACCACTATGAACTGAAAGGCTGGCCGGAGCCGCGCGTTATCGTGCGCTTCTGGATTATTTCGCTGATGCTGGTGCTGATTGGCCTGGCGACGCTGAAGGTACGTTAATCATGGCAGATTATCAGGGTAAAAAAGTCGTCATTATTGGGCTGGGCATGACCGGCCTGTCATGCGTGGACTTTTTCATGGCGCGCGGCGTAACCCCGCGCGTGATGGACACCCGCGTCGCGCCTCCTGGGCTGGATAAATTGCCTGAATCAGTCGAATGCCATGTCGGCGGCCTCAATGACACCTGGCTGCTGGCGGCGGATCTGATTGTCGCCAGTCCCGGCATCGCGCTGGCTCATCCTTCGTTGAGTGCGGCGGCAGACGCTGGCGTCGAGATCGTTGGCGATATCGAACTGTTCTGCCGCGAAGCGCAGGCGCCGATCATCGCCATTACCGGCTCGAACGGCAAAAGCACCGTCACCACCCTGGTGGGCGAGATGGCGAAAGCGGCCGGGGTTAACGTCGGCGTGGGCGGCAATATCGGCCTGCCGGCGCTGATGCTGCTGGATACCGATCGTGAGCTGTATGTCCTGGAGCTCTCCAGCTTCCAGCTGGAAACCACCTCCAGCCTGCAGGCGGTGGCGGCAACCATCCTCAACGTGACTGAGGACCATATGGACCGCTACCCGCTGGGGCTGCAGCAGTATCGCGCGGCGAAGCTGCGGATTTACGAGAATGCAAAGACCTGCGTGGTCAACGCGGACGATGCGCTCACCATGCCGGTACGCGGCGCGGACGATCGCTGCATCAGCTTTGGCGTCGATGTCGGTGACTACCACCTTAACCGTCAGCAGGGCGAGACCTGGCTGCGCGTTAAAGGTGAGAAAGTCCTCAATGTAAAAGAGATGTCTATCACGGGTCAGCATAACTACAGCAACGCCCTGGCGGCGCTGGCGCTGGCCGATGCCGCGGGCCTGCCGCGTGCCAGCAGCCTGAAGGCGCTGACCACCTTTACCGGCCTGGCGCATCGCTTCCAGCTGGTGCTGGATCACAACGGTGTGCGCTGGATTAACGACTCGAAGGCAACCAACGTCGGCAGTACCGAGGCGGCGCTGAACGGCCTGCAGCTTGATGGCACGCTGTATCTGCTGCTGGGCGGCGACGGCAAGTCCGCTGATTTCACCCCGCTGAAGCGCTACCTTGGCGGCGATCGTATCCGCCTGTACTGCTTTGGTCGCGACGGCGCCGAGCTCGCCGAGCTGCGTCCTGAGGTGGCGGTACAAACTGAAACCATGGAACAGGCGATGCGTCAGATTGCGCCCCTGGTGAAAGCGGGCGACATGGTTCTCCTGTCGCCGGCCTGCGCCAGCCTGGATCAGTTTAAGAACTTTGAACAACGGGGCGAGATGTTTGCCCGCCTGGCGAAGGAGTTAGGTTGATGCGTTTCTCTCTCCCACGCCTGAGAATGCCGCAACTGAGCTTGCCTCGGTTGAGACTGCCGCGACTGCCGGGGATGTTTATCTTCGCCTGGCTGTTCGCCGCGCTGAAAGGCTGGGTGATGGGCTCGCGCCCAAAAGATAACGACAGTCTGGTGATGTATGACCGGATGCTGCTGTGGCTGACCTTCGGCCTGGCGGCGATCGGCTTTATTATGGTGACCTCGGCGTCAATGCCGGTGGGGCAGCGTCTGGCGAACGATCCTTTCCTCTTCGCCAAGCGTGACGGCCTGTACATTGTGCTGGCCTTTGTCCTCGCGCTGGTGACGCTGCGACTGCCGATGGATTTCTGGCAGCGCCACAGTACCGCGATGCTGATCGCCTCGATCGTCATGCTGCTGATCGTGCTGGTGGTGGGTAGCTCGGTAAACGGTGCATCGCGCTGGATCGCCCTCGGTCCGCTGCGCATTCAGCCGGCGGAGTTCACCAAGCTGTCGCTGTTCTGCTACATCGCCAACTATCTGGTGCGTAAAGCTGACGAAGTGCGCAACAACCTGCGCGGCTTCTTAAAACCGATGGGCGTGATTTTCGTGCTGGCGATCCTGCTGCTGGCGCAGCCTGACCTCGGTACGGTGGTGGTGCTGTTCGTTACCACGCTGGCGATGCTGTTCCTCGCCGGCGCCAAGCTGTGGCAGTTCATCGCCATTATCGGCATGGGCATCTCGGCGGTGGTCCTGTTGATCCTCGCCGAACCGTACCGTATTCGCCGCGTGACCTCCTTCTGGAACCCGTGGGAAGACCCGTTCGGCAGCGGCTACCAGCTGACCCAGTCGCTGATGGCCTTTGGCCGCGGCGAGATGTGGGGGCAGGGACTCGGAAACTCGGTGCAAAAACTGGAGTATTTGCCGGAAGCGCACACTGACTTTATCTTCGCCATCATCGGCGAAGAACTCGGTTATATCGGTGTGGTACTGGCGCTTTTAATGGTATTCTTCGTCGCTTTCCGCGCCATGTCGATTGGCCGAAAAGCGCTGGAGATCGATCATCGCTTCTCCGGCTTCCTCGCCTGTGCGATTGGTATCTGGTTTAGCTTCCAGGCGTTAGTTAACGTCGGTGCGGCGGCGGGGATGCTGCCGACGAAAGGTCTGACGCTGCCGCTGATCAGTTATGGTGGTTCCAGTCTGCTGATTATGTCGACGGCCATCATGTTGTTGTTGCGAATTGATTATGAAACGCGTCTGGAAAAAGCCCAGGCGTTTACACGGGGTGTTCGATGAGCGGTCAGGAAAAGCGGTTGATGGTGATGGCGGGCGGTACCGGCGGGCATGTGTTCCCGGGACTGGCGGTCGCGCACCATCTAATGGACCAGGGCTGGCAGGTTCGCTGGCTGGGTACCGCCGATCGTATGGAAGCGGATTTAGTGCCGAAAAACGGCATCGAGATTGATTTTATCCGTATCTCCGGCCTGCGTGGCAAAGGGATTAAAGCACAGCTGCTGGCGCCGGTGCGGATCTTCAACGCCTGGCGTCAGGCGCGGGCGATCATGAAGCGTTTCCAGCCGGACGTGGTGCTGGGCATGGGCGGCTATGTGTCCGGGCCTGGCGGTCTGGCGGCGTGGTCGCTGGGGATCCCGGTGGTCCTCCACGAGCAAAACGGCATTGCCGGCCTGACCAACAAGTGGCTGGCGAAGATTGCGAAGAAAGTGATGCAGGCGTTTCCCGGCGCCTTTCCGCATGCGGACGTGGTCGGGAATCCGGTGCGCACCGATGTGCTGGCGCTGCCGCTGCCGGGGCAGCGTCTGGTGGGCCGTCAGGGGCCGATTCGCGTGCTGGTGGTCGGTGGCTCTCAGGGCGCGCGCGTCCTGAACCAGACCATGCCGCAGGTGGCGGCGAAGCTCGGCGATACGGTGACCATCTGGCATCAGAGCGGTAAAGGCGGCCAGCAAACCGTGCAGCAGGCCTATGCCGCCGCGGGGCAGCCGCAGCATAAAGTGACGGAATTTATTGATGATATGGCCGCGGCGTATGCCTGGGCAGATGTCGTGGTTTGCCGTTCCGGCGCGCTGACGGTTAGCGAAATCGCGGCCGCGGGCTTACCGGCGCTGTTTGTACCGTTCCAGCACAAAGATCGTCAGCAGTACTGGAATGCGCTGCCGCTGGAGAAAGCCGGCGCGGCGAAAATTCTCGAACAGCCGGCGTTCACGGTAGAGGCGGTAGCCTCTACTCTGGCGAGCTGGGATCGGGAAACCTTGCTGGACATGGCGGAACGAGCGCGTGGCGCTTCGATTCCGGACGCTACCGAGCGGGTAGCAGAAGAGGTCAGCGCCGTAGCTTTGGCGCGCTAATTGCGGTGATTTTCACCGCCCGAATACAGAAGTTGATGGCGTAAAGAATGAATACACAAGATTTGGCAAAACTGCGTTCCATAGTGCCCGAGATGCGTCGCGTCCGGCACATTCACTTTGTCGGCATCGGCGGTGCCGGTATGGGCGGTATTGCCGAAGTGTTGGCTAACGAAGGTTATCAGATCAGCGGCTCCGACCTGGCGCCGAATCCGGTAACCCAGCAGCTGTCGCAGCTTGGCGCCACCATTTATTTCAACCATCGCCCGGAAAACGTGCGCGATGCCAGCGTTGTGGTCGTTTCCAGCGCGATTTCTGCGGATAACCCGGAAATCGTCGCCGCGCACGAGGCGCGTATCCCGGTGATCCGTCGTGCGGAAATGCTGGCGGAGCTGATGCGCTTCCGTCACGGGATCGCGATTGCCGGAACTCACGGCAAAACCACCACCACCGCGATGGTGTCCAGTATTTACGCCGAAGCCGGGCTGGATCCGACCTTCGTCAACGGCGGGCTGGTGAAAGCGGCGGGCGTGCATGCCCGTCTCGGCCATAGCCGTTACCTGATTGCGGAAGCGGATGAGAGCGATGCGTCGTTCCTGCATCTGCAGCCGATGGTCGCGATTGTGACCAACATCGAAGCCGACCATATGGATACCTACCATGGCGACTTCGAAAATCTGAAGCAGACCTTTATTAATTTCCTGCACAACCTGCCGTTCTACGGACGCGCGGTAATGTGCGTGGACGATCCGGTTATTCGTGAACTGCTGCCGCGCGTTGGCCGGCAGATCACCACCTACGGTTTCAGCGACGACGCCGACGTTCGCGTAGAAGACTACCGTCAGGTTGGGGCGCAGGGGCATTTCCGCCTGGTGCGTCAGGATAAAGAACTGCTGCAGGTGACACTCAATGCCCCGGGACGCCATAACGCGCTGAACGCGGCGGCGGCGGTCGCCGTGGCGACGGAAGAGGGGATTGACGATCAGGCGATCCTGCGCGCGCTGGAAAGCTTCCAGGGTACCGGTCGTCGCTTCGACTTTCTTGGCGAATATCCGCTGACGGAAGTCAACGGCAAAGCGGGCAGCGCGATGCTGATCGATGACTACGGTCACCACCCGACGGAAGTCGACGCCACTATCAAAGCGGCGCGTGCCGGCTGGCCGGATAAAAATCTGGTGATGGTATTCCAGCCGCACCGTTATACCCGTACTCGCGATCTGTACGATGATTTCGCCAACGTGCTGACCCAGGTCGATGCGCTGCTGATGCTCGATGTCTACCCGGCAGGCGAAGCGCCGATCCCGGGCGCCGACAGCCGCTCGCTGTGCCGTACGATCCGTGGTCGCGGTAAAGTCGACCCGATTCTGGTATCCGACCCGGCGCAGGCCGCGGCGATGCTGGCGTCGGTGCTGACCGGCAACGATTTAGTGCTGGTGCAAGGTGCCGGAAACATTGGAAAAATCGCCCGTCACCTGGCTGAAATCAAACTGATCCCGCAAAAAACGGAGGAGGAGCACCATGGCTGATAAAATCGCGGTGCTTTTCGGTGGAACCTCCGCTGAACGTGAAGTGTCGCTGAATTCAGGCGCCGCGGTGCTGGCCGGGCTGCGTGAAGCCGGGGTGGATGCCCATCCGGTTGACCCGCGCGATGTCGATATTACCCAGTTGAAAAAGCTGGGCTTTAAGAAAGCGTTTATTGCACTCCACGGCCGCGGCGGGGAAGATGGCACGCTGCAGGGGCTGTTGGATCTGATCCAGCTGCCTTATACCGGCAGCGGCGTGATGGCTTCGGCGATTTCAATGGATAAACTGCGCAGCAAATGGCTGTGGCAGGGGGCCGGATTACCGGTCGCGCCGTGGGTGGCGCTGACCCGCGCCCAGTTTAGCGCCGGATTATCTGCTGATGTCGAACAGCAGATTGCGGCGCTGGGTCTGCCGCTCATCATCAAGCCCAGCCGCGAAGGCTCCAGCGTTGGGATGTCGAAAGTCAGCGAAAGCTGTGATTTAGCGAGTGCACTCGCGCTGGCTTTTCAGCATGATGATGAAGTTTTGGTCGAAAAATGGCTCAGTGGGCCGGAATTTACCGTCGCCATCGTCGGTGAAGAAATTTTACCGTCAATACGTATCCAGGCGGCTGGAACCTTCTATGATTATGAGGCGAAGTATCTCTCTGATGAGACGCAATATTTCTGCCCAGGATTGGAAGATCCAGCGCGTGAGTCAGTCATTCAGAGCCTGGTGCTTAAAGCCTGGAATGTTCTGGGTTGCAAAGGCTGGGGCCGTATTGACGTGATGCTGGACAGCGATGGCCAGTTTTATCTGCTGGAAGCGAATACTTCCCCGGGCATGACCAGCCATAGCCTTGTACCGATGGCGGCGCGTCAGGCAGGAATGAGCTTCTCCCAGCTTGTTGTACGAATTCTGGACCTGGCGGGGTGATATGTCGCAGGCTGCGCTGAATACGCGGAACCATGAAGAGGACGTTTCTTCTTCGCGTCGGAGTAATGGAACGCGGCTGGCAGGGATCGTTTTCCTGCTGGCGGTGCTGTTTACCGTGCTGGTCAGCGGGTGGATGGTTCTTGGCTGGATGGAAGACGCGCAGCGTTTACCGCTGTCGAAGATGGTGGTGACCGGCGAGCGTCACTATACGCGCAATGATGACATCCGCCAGGCGATCCTGGCGCTGGGTTCGCCGGGCACCTTTATGACTCAGGATGTGAACATCATTCAGAGTCAGATTGAACGTCTGCCATGGATTAAGCAGGCGAGCGTCCGAAAGCAGTGGCCTGATGAATTGAAGATTCATCTGGTTGAATATGTGCCGATTGCACGCTGGAATGATCAACATATGGTGGATGCAGAAGGAAATGCCTTCAGCGTGCCGGCGGATCGCACCAGCAAACAGAATTTACCGATGTTATATGGCCCGGAAGGCAGCGAGAACGAAGTGCTGCAAGGGTACCGTGACATGGGGCAGGTGCTGGCAAAGGATAAATTCACGTTGAAAGTGGCGGCAATGACCGCCCGTCGTTCCTGGCAGTTGACGCTTAATAATGACATTAAGCTCAACCTTGGCCGTGGCGACACCATGAAACGGCTTCAGCGCTTTATGGAACTCTACCCGGTTCTTCAGCAGCAGGCGCAGACCGACGGCAAACGGATTAGCTACGTTGATTTGCGTTATGACTCGGGTGCGGCAGTGGGCTGGGTACCTGCTCCCGCAGAGGAAACTAATCAACAACAGAATCAGGCACAGGCAGAACAACAATGATCAAGGCGACGGACAGAAAACTGGTAGTTGGACTGGAGATTGGCACCGCCAAGGTGGCCGCTTTAGTAGGGGAAGTTCTGCCCGACGGCATGATTAATATCATCGGCGTGGGCAGTTGCCCATCGCGTGGTATGGATAAAGGTGGTGTGAACGACCTCGAGTCGGTGGTGAAATGCGTACAGCGCGCCATCGACCAGGCCGAACTGATGGCGGATTGCCAGATTTCATCAGTTTATTTGGCTCTTTCGGGTAAACATATAAGCTGTCAGAATGAAATCGGGATGGTACCGATTTCGGAAGAAGAAGTGACGCTGGACGACGTCGAGAACGTGGTCCATACCGCGAAGTCGGTTCGCGTACGCGATGAGCACCGCGTCCTGCACGTGATTCCGCAGGAATACGCCATTGACTACCAGGAAGGGATAAAAAACCCGGTAGGGCTGTCCGGCGTGCGTATGCAGGCGAAGGTACATCTGATTACCTGCCATAACGATATGGCGAAAAACATTGTTAAAGCGGTGGAACGTTGTGGTCTGAAAGTTGACCAACTTATTTTCGCCGGTTTAGCGGCCAGTTATTCCGTATTAACAGAAGACGAACGTGAGCTGGGCGTCTGCGTGGTGGATATTGGCGGTGGTACAATGGATATCGCCGTCTATACCGGCGGCGCGCTGCGTCACACCAAAGTGATCCCGTACGCGGGCAACGTGGTGACCAGCGATATCGCCTATGCCTTCGGTACGCCGCCGAGCGACGCCGAAGCCATTAAGGTTCGTCACGGTTGCGCGTTGGGTTCCATCGTCGGTAAAGACGAAAACGTCGAAGTACCGAGCGTAGGCGGACGGCCGCCGCGTAGCCTGCAGCGTCAGACGCTGGCTGAGGTGATTGAACCGCGCTATACCGAACTGCTTAATCTGGTCAATGAAGAGATCCTGCAGCTGCAGGAACAGCTCCGCCAGCAGGGGGTTAAACACCATCTGGCGGCGGGGATTGTGTTAACCGGCGGCGCGGCGCAAATTGAAGGTCTGGCGGCCTGTGCGCAGCGCGTGTTCCATACTCAGGTGCGCATTGGCGCGCCGCTGAACATCACCGGTTTAACGGACTATGCCCAGGAGCCGTATTATTCGACGGCGGTGGGGCTGCTGCACTACGGAAAAGAGTCACATCTGAGTGGTGAAGCGGAAGTCGAAAAACGCGTGACGGCGTCGGTGGGCTCGTGGATTAAGCGACTCAACAGCTGGCTGCGAAAAGAGTTTTAATTTTTTAAGAGAACGCAGACAATTAGCGTTCTCAGGCGACAGGCACAAAACGGAGAGAAACTATGTTTGAACCTATGGAACTGACCAACGACGCGGTGATTAAAGTCATCGGCGTCGGTGGCGGCGGCGGTAATGCCGTTGAACACATGGTGCGCGAGCGCATTGAAGGTGTTGAATTCTTCGCGGTGAACACCGATGCGCAGGCGCTGCGCAAAACGGCTGTTGGCCAGACTATCCAGATCGGTAGCGGTATTACCAAAGGTCTGGGCGCTGGCGCGAACCCTGAAGTCGGCCGTAATGCGGCGGACGAAGACCGTGAAGCGCTGCGCGCGGCCCTTGATGGCGCAGACATGGTGTTCATCGCGGCAGGCATGGGCGGCGGTACCGGTACCGGCGCGGCGCCTGTTGTTGCCGAAGTGGCTAAGGATCTGGGGATCCTCACCGTGGCGGTGGTCACTAAGCCGTTTAATTTTGAAGGCAAGAAGCGCATGGCGTTTGCTGAGCAGGGGATCACCGAGCTGTCCAAGCACGTTGACTCACTGATCACCATCCCGAACGACAAGCTGCTGAAAGTACTTGGCCGCGGCATTTCTCTGCTTGACGCGTTCGGCGCGGCAAACGACGTCCTCAAAGGCGCGGTGCAGGGTATCGCCGAACTGATTACCCGTCCGGGCCTGATGAACGTCGACTTCGCGGACGTCCGTACCGTGATGTCAGAAATGGGCTACGCGATGATGGGCTCCGGCGTGGCGAGCGGTGAAGACCGTGCGGAAGAAGCGGCTGAAATGGCTATCTCTTCTCCGCTGCTGGAAGATATCGACCTGTCCGGCGCGCGCGGCGTGCTGGTTAACATCACTGCGGGCTTCGACCTGCGTCTGGATGAGTTCGAAACCGTGGGTAACACCATCCGCGCATTTGCTTCGGATAACGCCACCGTGGTTATCGGTACCTCTCTGGACCCGGATATGAACGACGAACTGCGCGTCACCGTAGTGGCGACCGGTATCGGCATGGACAAGCGTCCGGAAATTACCCTGGTGACCAACAAACAGGTTCAGCAGCCGGTGATGGATCGCTACCAGCAGCACGGCATGTCCCCGCTGACGCAAGAGCAGAAGCCGGCGGCAAAAGTGGTGAACGACAATACGCCGCAAACCGCGAAAGAGCCGGATTATCTGGATATCCCAGCCTTCCTGCGTAAGCAAGCCGATTAAGAATCGACTGGAAGTTGGGCATCTGCGCTCTTTGTGCTAAACTGGCCTCCCGATAGTGGTGTATACTTCGGTTGGATAGGTAAATTGGCGAGATTATACGATGATCAAACAAAGGACTCTTAAACGTATCGTTCAGGCGACTGGTGTCGGTTTGCATACCGGCAAGAAAGTCACACTGACGTTACGCCCTGCGCCGGCAAATACCGGGGTCATCTATCGTCGCACCGACTTGAATCCACCGGTAGATTTTCCGGCTGATGCCAAATCTGTGCGTGATACCATGCTCTGTACTTGCCTGGTTAATGAGCATGACGTGCGGATTTCTACGGTTGAACACCTGAACGCCGCATTGGCTGGCCTGGGTATCGACAACATTATTGTTGAAGTCGATGCACCGGAAATCCCGATTATGGACGGCAGTGCGGCTCCGTTCGTTTATTTGTTGCTGGACGCCGGCATCGATGAACTGAACTGCGCCAAGAAATTTGTACGTATCAAAGAGACGGTTCGCGTCGAAGATGGCGACAAATGGGCTGAATTCAAACCGTACAATGGTTTTTCGCTGGACTTCACCATCGATTTTAACCATCCGGCGATTGATGCCAGCACCCAGCGCTATACGCTGAACTTCTCGGCCGATGCGTTCATGCGTCAGATTAGTCGTGCGCGTACCTTCGGTTTCATGCGCGATATCGAATATCTGCAGTCCCGCGGCCTGTGCCTGGGCGGCAGCTTCGATTGTGCCATCGTTGTTGACGATTATCGCGTACTGAACGAAGACGGTCTGCGCTTTGAAGACGAATTTGTTCGCCACAAAATGCTGGATGCGATCGGTGACCTGTTTATGTGTGGTCACAACATTATCGGCGCATTCACGGCGTACAAATCGGGTCACGCGTTGAATAACAAACTGCTGCAGGCTGTTCTGGCAAAACAGGAAGCCTGGGAGTATGTGACCTTCGAAGACGACGCAAAACTGCCAATGGCGTTCCGCGCACCGTCGATGGTTTTGGCGTAAGCCTGACCATTCAGTAAATTCGACTGGTAACCTGGTACTCTCTCCGACCAGGGAACCAGTCGTTTTTCTTTTATAGCCTCTTCCCGTTATTTTTCGCTGCGATTTCTGGGTAATAATTAGCGCGCGTTCGCTGCTTTATTAAGCGTTTTCCCCGGGCAACAGCCTTCATTCATGCTGCCTCAGCGCGCTATTAATGTTAGTATTTGAGCGCAAAATTATTTCTCCGGGTTGCTTTACCCCGTGGACATCAGGTTGTCCTGCGAAAAACGTTAATAAAGAGACAGCCTGAACGACAACGGGTATACCAAAGAAAGGTAATGAACGTGAGTGGATTGCTGACGCGCTGGCGACAGTTTGGCAGACGGTATTTTTGGCCGCATCTCCTGTTGGGGATGGTCGCGGCCAGCCTCGGCCTGCCTGCGCTAAGCAACGGCCATGAGACCGCGACGCCAGCGAAGGCGACCGCCAGCAACCATAATCCGAGCAAAGTTAATTTCTCCCAGCTGGCGCTGCTGGAGACGAATCGCCGGCCAAACTTTACCGTCGACTACTGGCATCAGCACGCCATTCGCACCGTTATTCGTCATCTCTCTTTCGCCATGGCGCCGCAGGCCTTGCCGGTGGCGGAAGAAGCGTCCCCGCTGCAGGCGCAGCATCTGGCGCTGCTCGACACGCTCAGCGCGCTGCTGACGCAGGACAGCACGCCGCCGGTGGTGTTCCGCCAGGCGGCGTATATCCCTTCCTCATATTCTGCCTTCCGCGTCGGCGCCTGGATAAGCCAGGTAGCGGGGATCCGCGCAGGGCCTCAACGTCTCAGCTGAAAATAACCACGGACTATCCTATTTTTTGTGACTCCGCACCGCGGGGCGTTTGAGATTTTATTATGCTTATTAAAATGTTAACCAAGGTTTTCGGCAGCCGTAACGACCGTACGCTGCGTCGTATGCGCAAAGTCGTCAATATCATCAACGGTATGGAACCGGCGATGGAAAAACTCTCTGATGACGAGCTGAAAGCGAAAACCGCTGAATTCCGCGCGCGCCTGGAAAAAGGCGAAGTGCTGGAAAACCTGATCCCTGAAGCTTTCGCCGTCGTTCGCGAAGCCAGTAAGCGCGTGTTCGGCATGCGTCACTTCGACGTCCAGCTGCTGGGCGGTATGGTGCTTAACGATCGCTGCATCGCCGAGATGCGTACCGGTGAAGGTAAAACCCTGACCGCGACCCTGCCGGCCTACCTCAACGCGCTGACCGGCAAAGGCGTTCACGTGGTGACCGTCAACGATTATCTGGCCCAGCGTGACGCCGAAAATAACCGCCCGCTGTTCGAATTCCTCGGCATGACCGTTGGCATCAACATGTCCGGCCTGCCGGCGCCGGCGAAGCGTGAAGCCTACGCTGCCGATATCACCTATGGCACCAACAACGAATACGGCTTCGATTACCTGCGCGACAACATGGCCTTCAGCCCGGAAGAGCGCGTTCAGCGTAAACTGCACTATGCGCTGGTGGATGAGGTGGACTCCATCCTGATCGATGAGGCGCGTACCCCGCTGATCATTTCCGGCCCGGCAGAAGACAGCTCTGAAATGTACCGCAAGGTCAACAAGATCATTCCACACCTGATTCGTCAGGAAAAAGAGGATTCGGACACCTTCACCGGCGAAGGCCACTTCTCGGTGGATGAAAAAGCGCGTCAGGTTAACCTGACCGAACGCGGTCTGGTGCTGATTGAAGAGCTGCTGGTACAGGAAGGCATTATGGATGAAGGTGAGTCCCTGTACTCCCCGACCAACATTATGCTGATGCACCACGTCACCGCCGCGCTGCGCGCCCATGCGCTGTTCACCCGCGACGTTGACTACATCGTTAAAGATGGCGAAGTTATCATCGTTGATGAGCACACTGGCCGTACGATGCAGGGCCGCCGCTGGTCCGATGGCCTGCACCAGGCCGTTGAGGCCAAAGAGGGCGTGGAGATCCAGAACGAGAACCAGACCCTGGCCTCTATCACCTTCCAGAACTATTTCCGTCTGTATGAGAAACTGGCGGGGATGACCGGTACCGCCGATACTGAAGCCTTTGAATTCAGCTCCATCTATAAGCTGGATACCGTGGTCGTCCCGACCAACCGTCCGATGATCCGTAAAGACATGGCGGATCTGGTCTATATGACCGAAGCGGAAAAAATTCAGGCGATTATCGAAGATATTAAAACCCGTACCGCAGCCGGTCAGCCGGTGTTGGTGGGGACAATCTCGATCGAGAAATCGGAAGTGGTTTCCCGTGAGCTGACCAAAGCCGGCATTAAGCACAACGTTCTGAACGCCAAGTTCCACGCCAGCGAAGCGGACATCGTCGCCCAGGCAGGCTATCCTTCCGCGGTGACCATCGCTACCAACATGGCGGGCCGTGGTACCGATATTATGCTCGGCGGTAGCTGGCAGGCGGAAGTCGCGGCGCTGGAAAACCCAACGCCTGAGCAGATTGAACAAATCAAAGCCGACTGGCAGGTGCGCCACGATGCGGTACTGGCCGCAGGCGGCCTGCACATCATCGGTACCGAGCGTCATGAATCACGCCGTATCGATAACCAGCTGCGCGGCCGTGCCGGTCGTCAGGGGGATGCCGGTTCTTCCCGCTTCTACCTGTCGATGGAAGATGCCCTGATGCGTATCTTCGCCTCCGATCGCGTATCCGGCATGATGCGTAAACTGGGGATGAAACCCGGCGAAGCCATTGAGCACCCGTGGGTCACCAAGGCTATCGCCAACGCACAGCGTAAAGTCGAGAGCCGTAACTTCGATATTCGTAAGCAGCTGCTGGAATATGATGATGTGGCCAACGACCAGCGCCGGGCAATTTACACCCAGCGTAACGAACTGCTGGACGTGTCTGACGTCAGCGAAACCATCAACAGCATCCGCGAAGACGTGTTTAAGGCGACTATCGATGCCCATATTCCGCCGCAGTCGCTGGAGGAAATGTGGGATATCGAAGGCCTGCAGGAGCGTCTGAAAAACGACTTCGACCTCGACCTGCCAATCAAAGAGTGGCTGGATAAAGAGCCGGAGCTGCATGAAGAGACCCTGCGCGAACGTATTCTGCAGAGCGCGGTAGAAACCTACCAGCGTAAAGAAGAAGTGGTCGGCGCCGAAATGATGCGCCACTTCGAGAAAGGCGTGATGCTGCAGACCCTGGATTCGCTGTGGAAAGAACATCTGGCGGCGATGGACTACCTGCGCCAGGGTATCCACCTGCGCGGCTATGCGCAGAAAGATCCGAAGCAAGAGTACAAGCGCGAATCGTTCTCTATGTTTGCCGCGATGCTGGAGTCACTGAAGTATGAAGTGATCAGCACCCTGAGCAAAGTGCAGGTGCGGATGCCGGAAGAAGTCGAGGCGATGGAGCAGCAGCGTCGTGAAGAGGCCGAGCGCCTGGCGCAGATGCAGCAGCTCAGCCATCAGAGCGATGATGAAGCCGCTGCACAGGATCTGGCGGCGCAAACCGGCGAACGTAAAGTGGGGCGTAACGATCCCTGCCCGTGCGGTTCCGGTAAAAAATACAAACAGTGCCATGGACGTCTGAGCTAAGGGCTGATAAAAAAACAAAGGCGCAGAGTTCTGCGCCTTTTTTATGGAGCTGATTCAATGAAAAAACTGCAAATCGCCGTAGGGATAATTCGCAATCCAGAAGGCGACATCTTTATTACCCAGCGCGCCGCCGATGCCCATATGGCGAATAAACTGGAGTTCCCGGGCGGGAAGATTGAATCTGCTGAAACGCCAGAGCAGGCGTTGATCCGCGAGCTACAGGAAGAGGTGGGGATTACGGTCACCACGTTTTCACTATTTGATAAGCTGGAGTATAAGTTCCCCGATCGCCACATTACGCTGTGGTTTTTCCTCGTGGAAAGCTGGGAAGGCGAGCCCTGGGGCAAAGAGGGGCAGCCTGGACAGTGGATGGCGCGGCAGGCGCTGGATCCGGCGGCGTTTCCCCCGGCTAATGAACCGGTTATCCGCAAACTTATCGCCCAGGGCTGAGCCCCGGGCCGGGAGGCTAACCCGACAGGCGTGGGTTAGCGTGCCGTCAAATCAGGGCTGCTGCTCGCTCCAGTCATCGCTATCGGAGAGATCGCCCGCGCTGGGGATGCGCTTCTCCTCTGCTGCCCATTCTCCCAAATCGATCAGCTGGCAGCGCTTGCTGCAGAACGGACGATAGGGGCTTTGTTCGCCCCATACCACATTTTTGCCGCAGGTCGGACAATTGACGATAGTCTCTTCTGACATGTTATCTCCTTAACAGCAGGCCAGTTCAAAATCAAAGCGCTCCGGCACGATCCCATACTCACTGTCCAGCGGCAGGAAGCGGATGGCGAAACGGCTCTTATGGCCGGAGATCTGTGGATAAAGCTGGTGGGCCAGATCGAGACGCAGGCGCAGCAGATCGGCATCTTCGCCATTATCCTGATAAAAGCCATTGAGGCTGGTCTGTTTGCGAAACTGCCCGGAGTTACGGATCAGATCGAGGATCAGGCTCAGGGACTGGACCAAAGGATCGAGGCTGGCAAGCCAGCTGGCCACCTGCTCGTCACGATGCGCCTGCGGCATATGGAGCCAGATATGCAGGGTCGGTAAATCGAAGCTGCAGCAGCCTCCAGGGATACTCAGACGCTGACGCACTAGCGCAATCAGGCGATCTTCACGCAGAAACTGACCAATGCGCGGCGCGGCCATCAGGGTGCTGGAAGACTGCTTGAGCTGCTGGCGCAGCGCGTTAATGCGCTCCTGATCGACTCCCGGCACTTCTGCCCAGGACTGGAGCTTACGCTGCTGGCGCTCCAGCTCTTTGACCAGATCGGTACGCACCTCGCCGCGCTCCAGGACATCCAGCAGATCGCCGGCGTTACGGAAAAAATGGAGCGCATCGGCATGGCTGGCAATCATCGGATGGAAAGCCATCTGCTGGATCAGAAATTCGATGCGCAGCCAGGTGCGCATTTTCTCATTAAGAGGATGTTCAAACAGAACGGGGGTATGCATTACGAGTTTTCCTGTGAGGCGGCCTGCGATGCCAGCGTTAAGTACTTTTCGTGCAGGCGGGCAACATCCGATGCCACTGCATCCGGTGTGCCAGTGTTTTCAATAACATCGTCCGCGACGGCCAGGCGCTGCTCGCGCGTGGCCTGGGCGGCAAGAATATGTTCAGCATGTTCGCGGCTGACCTTATCGCGCAGCATGGTGCGTTCGATTTGCGTCTCTTTTGGCACATCGACGACCAGGACGCGATCGGCCTGGCTGGACAGGCGGTTTTCGACCAGCAAAGGTACGACCCAGAGGAGATAAGGGGAGGTGACGGCCTGCATCTGGCGGCGCGTTTCCTGCTGAATTAGCGGATGCAACAGCGCGTTGAGCCAGGCTTTTTCCTCCACCTGAGCAAAAATTTTTTCCCGCAGCAGACGGCGGTTTAGCGTGCCGTCGGGCGCGATCATCTGTGGCCCGAAGTGGCCGGCAATGGCCTGGAGCGCCGGGGTGCCGGGTTCGACTACCTGGCGGGCGATAACATCGGCATCGATAACGTTAATCCCAAGCTGCGCGAAGGCGTCGGCAACCGTACTTTTACCGCTGCCAATCCCGCCTGTTAACGCGACTGTGTACCCCATATCTTCTGACCCTGAAACGGATTGCTCGTATTTTTTGGTATTCAGACAGCGAGGACGGGCAGTATGCCGGGGAGGCGACAGCGATCTTGTCGTGATGGCCCCGTGCCAACCGGGAGCGCCGTCCGCTATTCTGTTTATTTTAATCAAGCAAATCAAATGGTTAAAAATAATACGCTGGCGGGTGGAGACATAAGCGCTTTTTTCTCCATTCACCAGGTAAATTTATACGATTGTAGCGTAAAAAAAGTGAAAATCGCAGTCTTGCGCGGGCCTGATTCGTGCGTATGATAACGTCACTGGAGTTGTGCTCTCACATTAATGCCATTAACCCCAGGAATTCGCACATGCGTATTGAAGAAGATCTGAAGCTTGGTTTCAAAGACGTTCTTATCCGCCCGAAACGCTCTACCCTCAAAAGCCGTTCTGATGTTGAGCTGGAACGTGAATTCACCTTTAAACATTCAGGCCTGACCTGGTCCGGCGTGCCGATTATTGCGGCAAACATGGATACCGTCGGCACCTTCAGCATGGCGAAAGCGCTGGCCACTTTTGGCATTCTGACCGCAGTACACAAGCACTACACCGCAGAAGAATGGCAGGCGTTTGTCCAGAGCGTATCCGCAGACGTTCTCAAGCATGTGATGGTTTCCACCGGTACTTCCGACGCGGATTTCGATAAAACGCAACAGATCCTCTCTGAGAACCCACAGTTGAATTTTGTGTGCATTGACGTCGCCAATGGCTACTCTGAACACTTCGTTCAGTTTGTGGCGAAGGCGCGCGAAGCCTGGCCGCAAAAAACCATTATCGCCGGGAACGTGGTCACCGGTGAAATGTGCGAAGAGCTGATCCTCTCCGGCGCCGATATCGTCAAAGTTGGTATTGGCCCGGGGTCCGTTTGCACCACCCGTGTCAAAACCGGGGTCGGCTACCCGCAGCTCTCCGCCGTGATCGAGTGTGCTGATGCTGCACACGGCCTTGGCGGCCAGATCATCAGCGATGGCGGTTGCACCATGCCGGGCGATGTGGCGAAAGCCTTCGGCGGCGGCGCTGATTTCGTGATGCTCGGCGGTATGCTGGCGGGCCACGAAGAGAGCGGCGGTACTGTGGTTGAAGAGAACGGTGAAAAATTCATGCTGTTTTACGGTATGAGCTCCGAGTCGGCGATGACCCGCCATGTGGGCGGTGTCGCGAAATACCGCGCGGCGGAAGGGAAAACCGTGAAGCTGCCGCTGCGTGGCCCGGTGGACAATACCGCGCGCGACATTCTCGGCGGCCTGCGTTCAGCCTGCACCTACGTTGGCGCCTCGCGACTGAAAGAGCTGACCAAACGCACCACCTTTATCCGCGTTCAGGAACAAGAGAACCGGGTATTCAACAGCCTGTAACCGGCTGCGCTGGCGCCTGCGCGGTGCCAGCGTTTCTCATCCTCCCGCCCCGCCAATGGCATCGCCCAGGTGAAAAACGGGCAAATACATCGCCACCACCAGGATCCCAACCAGCGAGCCGGTTATTACCAGCATCAGGGGTTCCAGATGCGCAGCCAGACTGTCGGCTCGCTGATGGGTCTGCTCACGATGATGATGCGCCAGGTTTTCCAGCATCTGATCCAGCGCCCCCGCGCTTTCCCCCGTACGGATGAGCTGCAGACACAGCGGTGTAAAACCGCCGCAGCGGCTTAACGCCTGCCAGATCGGATCCCCCTGAACGATCAGCGAGCGGGCCTGCGCCAGGCGCTGGCGCCACAGCGGGCACGACAGGGTCTCTTCAACGCTTTGCAGCCCCTGCAGAAAGCTGATACCGGCGCTTTGGGTTAACGCCAGAACGGTGAATATCAGGCTCAGCTGTTGGCCGCCGATCAGGGGGCCGACGAGAGGGAGCGCGTTAAGCAACTGCTGGCGACGCAGCAGCCAGTCGGCGCGCTGCCGGACCAGCTGGTTGAGCAGCAGCGGGCTCAGCAGAAAGGCCAACAGCAACGGCCAGCCGCGGCTCAGCATGTCGCCTGCCGCAATAACCATTCGCGTCAACAACGGCAGCGGCGTATTGAACGTCTGGTAGATGGCGGTGAATTCGGGAAGGACAAAATAGAGCATTCCAAGCACCACCAGCAACGCCAGAGTGAGCACGATTAGCGGGTAGCGCAGCGCCTTTTTGACCTTGCCGGCAAGCCGCTGCTGCTCCTGCTGCTGGTTGGCCAGCTGCTGGCAGCAAATATCGAGCTTGCCCGTCAGTTCGCCGGTGCTAATCATCGCCAGATACAGTGGCGGAAAAGCCTGCGGCCACTGCGCCAGTGCGGCAGAGAAGGCTACGCCCTGGGCCAGTTCGCGGCCCAGCGCCTCAAGCAGCGCCTGCCACTGCGCATGCGGTTGCTGCTCCGCCAACAGCGATAACCCTTCCGCCAGCGGTAGCCCGGCCTGCAGCAGGGTTGCCAACTGGCGGATGGTTTCGCTGCTGTAGCGCGGGTGCCACAGGCTTTGCTTCACCGAACAGCGGCGTATAGCCAGCGGCATGATGCGCTGCTGCTGGAGGTGATGCAGCACCTCCGGACGACTGGCTTGCCATAGCATCCCCTGACAAGGAGCGCCTTGTGCATCGACGCCTCGCCAGCGCCAGAGACGCTTAGTCGCCATGGGGGATCCCCAGCACCCGCACCACCTCTTCGAGGCTCGTCAACCCCTGTTCGATAGCCTGACATCCGCTTTCAAAAAGCGTCATCATGCCCGCGGCTCGCGCCAGAGATTCGATCTCAAGGGCGTTGAGTCCCTGGACTATCCCCTGACGTAGCCCCGGGGTGACAGGCAAGACCTCAAACAGCGCCAGACGGCCATGATACCCGTGATAACAGTTTTCGCAGCCTGCTGCCTGCCAGCGCGGCAGCGGGCGGGGCCACAGACTGTGCGGCAGGTCGGCGGCGCTGCCGGCATTGCGCCGGCAGTGGGGGCACAGCTTGCGGACCAGACGCTGGGCGATAACCAGCGAGAGCGCAGAAGAGATCATCCAGCGGGCGATGCCCATTTGCTGCAGGCGAGTGAGGGTTTCGCTGGTGGAATTGGTGTGCAGGGTAGAGAGCACCAGATGGCCCGTTTGAGCGGCTTTCAGCGCGATTTCAGCGGTTTCGGCATCGCGGATTTCACCCACCATCACAATATCCGGGTCCTGGCGTAACAGGGCGCGCAGCACGCTGTGAAAGGTCAGCCCGGCGCGCGGATTGATTTGCGTCTGGTTCATCCCGGCGATAGGGATCTCCAGAGGATCCTCGACGCTACAGATGTTCACTTGCTCCCGGTTTCGGGCCTGCAGGGCGCTGTAGAGGGTCACCGTTTTCCCGCTTCCGGTTGGGCCAGTGACCAGCAGCAGCCCCTGCGGCTGATTCAGCGCCTGGCGAAAGGCCGCCAGCTGAGAGGATGAGAGGCCGAGAGCCTCCAGATCCAGCGCCTGGTCAACCTGATGCAGAAGGCGCAGGACAATTTTCTCGCCATAGCGGCAGGGCAGGGTGGCGATGCGAAAGGAGAGCGGCCGTCCGGCGAGGTTCAGCGCGAACTGACCATCCTGCGGCAAACGATGCTCGGCGATATCGAGATTGGCCATCACCTTGAGTCGTGCGATAACCGGCGCGGCCAGCTCGGGCGCCAGCAGCGGCAGCGCGTGTAGCACGCCATCGACACGCAGGCGGATCCTTAAGTGCGCTTCCGTGGGCTCGATATGAATATCGGACGCCCGCTGACGCAGGGCCTGCTCGAGGATCTGGTTGACCCGCTCGGCGATGTTTTCCGGCCCTGCATTTTGCGCCAGCAGCGCCTGCTTTTCCTGGACTTGCAGGCGCTTATCCATCTGCTCCTGGCTCCAGCATTCAATATCGATCCGTTTTTGCGTCGCGAAACGCAGCGCCTCCATTAGCTCCGTCGGTGGGGTATCGACCACCGCAATGGATATCGTCTGCTCATCGCTGTGCAGCAGCAGGGCGTGATGGCGACGACAGAGAGGGATCAGCTGTTCTGTTTTCATGTTGTCGCCCTCACTTCACCCGGAAGACGTCTTCGCAGGCCTGCTGAAGTGCGCTGTTGTCGGTGATAGTGCAGACCCGCTGCCAACCGGTGACGCCTTCGGCGTTATCCCAGGTCGGGGTCAGGGTGACGCCCAGTCCGTTGAGACTTTCCTGGCCGGTGAGGGTAACGACGCCTTTGGCCACGCTCATGGCGGAGAGGTAGCGCGTGGTTGTTGGCGAGGGGATGCCATTGCTGCCGCCGTCGCATGTCGTCAGGCCGCCATGATCGAGCGCGCAAAGTTCGATTGCCGTCCGGTAGGGGACAAAGGTCTGCAGCAGGTCGGTGAGGGCGGCTTTACGCAGGTAGTTCTGGTAGGCCGGGATGCCGATGGCGCTGAGAATGGCGATGATGCCGATGACCACCATCAGTTCAATCAGGGTAAAACCTTGTTGTTTATCCATAAGTCGCTCCTTGTTGTGACAGGAGCACTGTGACGGGATTCTGGGGGGCAGGCGAGGAGACGAAAACGATCCGGGAAACCGGGTTCCAGGGTTTTTACCGGTATTGCATGGCGCGCAAGAGCGACTGCGAGTCGGGTCGCAAATTCAGGCCTTCACGCCCGGAAGCGTGAAGGCCAAATCCTCAGCGGAAACGCATCGACAGGTCGAGCGCCTGCACATGTTTGGTCAGGGCCCCGACGGAGATATAGTCGACCCCGGTCTCGGCAAATTCGCGGATGGTGTCAAAGGTGACGTTGCCGGAGACCTCCAGCGCCGCCTGGCCAGCGGTGATTTTCACCGCCTCGCGCATCAGGTCGGTGGTGAAGTTATCGAGCATAATGATATCGGCCCCGGCTTTTAACGCCTGCTCCAGCTCATCCAGCGTTTCCACTTCCACTTCCACCGGCACATCAGGATGCAGCCAGAACGCCTTTTCCACCGCCTGACGGATCGAGCCGGAGGCGATGATGTGGTTTTCTTTAATCAGGAAAGCGTCGAACAGCCCCAGACGGTGGTTGGCGCCGCCGCCGCAGAGAACCGCGTATTTCAGCGCGGTACGCAGCCCTGGCAGCGTTTTACGCGTATCCAGGAGTTGGGTTTTGGTGCCGGCCAGCAGGTCGACATAGCGGCGGACGACGCTGGCGACGCCGGAGAGGGTTTGCACAAAGTTCAGCGCCGTACGTTCGCCAGTGAGCAGAATGCGCGATGGGCCTTCCAGCTCGAACAGGGGTTGATCGGCTTTGACCGCGTCGCCATCGGCGACGTGCCAGGTGATAGTCACGTCGTCACCGGCGAGCTGAATGAAGACCTCTTCCACCCAGCGTTTACCACAGAAGACGCCATCTTCGCGGGTAATGACCACCGCATGGGAGCGTGCATCCTGCGGCAATAATTGTGCGCTAATATCGTTGCTGGCGTCGACTTCGCCGCCCAAATCTTCCCGCAGGGAGTGTGCGACAGCATCGGTAATATCGAGATTAATTCGTTCCAGCAGCACGTCACGGCGGCGGTCGGGGTTGTAACGACGAGGCGACATGATAAAGCTCCAGATAGATAAGATTCAGAAGTGGGAAACATGCTAACCTGAACGACGTTTCAGTACCATACACACTTCATCCTTTGGGCCGGCGTGTGGCCCGGAAGCATGAGTTCGCGAAAGGAGATCCCGCATGCAGTTGAACGAGGGATGGCTGGTCGGCGCGCGTCGGGTTCCCTC
Source organism: Klebsiella sp. JB_Kp042 (assembly GCF_040065275.1). Classification (NCBI taxonomy): domain Bacteria; kingdom Pseudomonadati; phylum Pseudomonadota; class Gammaproteobacteria; order Enterobacterales; family Enterobacteriaceae; genus Klebsiella; species Klebsiella sp. JB_Kp042. The sequence goes on along the minus strand of NZ_JBEAJL010000116.1, from coordinate 118,627 downwards.
GCCGCACCATGACTGCCGTCCGGATGAAGAAGCCCCTTCCTTACTGGTGGTGCATAACATTAGCCTGCCACCAGGTGAATTTGGTGGTCCATGGATTGACGCGCTGTTCACCGGCACCCTGGATCCGCACGCGCATCCTTTCTTTGCCGAGATCGCTCATCTGCGCGTTTCGGCGCATTGTCTGATTCGGCGTGATGGTGAAATCGTGCAGTATGTGCCTTTCGATAAGCGTGCGTGGCATGCGGGGGTCTCCTGCTATCAGGGGCGCGAACGCTGCAATGACTTTTCCATCGGCATAGAGCTGGAAGGCACGGATACCCTGGCGTATACCGATGCGCAGTACCAGCAGCTGGCGGCGGTGACGGATCTGCTTATCACGATTTATCCTGCCATCGCCACAAACATCACGGGCCATAGCGATATCGCGCCCGTGCGCAAGACAGACCCGGGACCGGCCTTTGACTGGAAAAAATTTCGTGCGCTGCTCAGCGCGCCGTCAGAAAAGGAGACCTCATGACGCTGTTTACTACGCTGCTGGTGCTTATCGCTGAACGCCTGTTTAAACTGAGCGAACACTGGCAGCTTGATCATCGGCTGGAGGTGGTGTTCCGCCGGATAAAACATTTCTCGTTGCCGGGAACGCTGCTGATGACCCTGGTCGCCGTCGCGGTGGTCTACCTCATTCAGCGCTTGCTGCAGGGGCAGCTGTTCAACGTACCGCTGCTGGTGTTCTGGATCTTGCTGGGTCTGCTGTGCATCGGCGCCGGCAAGGTTCGGCTGCACTATCATGCCTATCTGAAAGCGGCGTCGCGCAATGACAGCCGCGCCTGCGATGCGATGGCCAGCGAGCTGACGTTGATCCATGGCGTCCCGCCGGGCTGTGATGAGCGCGAGTACCTTAGCGAACTGCAAAATGCGCTGTTATGGATTAACTATCGTTACTACCTGGCGCCACTCTTTTGGTTTGTGGTGGGGGGGGCGTGGGGGCCGCTGACGCTTATCGCTTATTGCGTTCTGCGCGCCTGGCAGACGTGGCTGGCGCGCTACCAGACGCCGCATCACCGTTTGCAGTCTGGAATCGATGGTATCCTGCATATTGTCGACTGGCTGCCGGTGCGTCTGGTGGGGGTTGTCTATGCCCTGGTGGGGCATGGAGAGAAAGCGCTTCCGGCGTGGTTTGCATCGTTAGGCGACCGCCATTCGTCGCAGTATCAGGTATTGACCCGCCTGGCGCAGTATTCCCTGGCCCGTGAACCGCACGTGGATAAAGTGGCGACCCCAAAGGCCGCGGTGTCGATGGCCAAGAAAACCTCGCTGGTGGTGGTGGTGATCATGGCGCTGCTGACGATTTACGGCACCCTGGTGTAACGGCCTGCACCCGTACTCTATCTGTCAGGATACCCCACCTGCGGGGCTTTGATTGCCGGATGGCGCTGCGCTTATCCGGCCTGGGGCTCACACCACGCAGGCCGGCAAGCAACAGCGCCGCCGGGCGCTATATCTGACGCCGCGCTTGTCATGTTGCCGGGGGGGCGGCTTCGCCTGACCCGGCCAGGAAAACCCGCGCCCGCGGGCAGCATACCGAACCGCTACAGCGTATCCGCCGGCGGGATGCCGAAGTCGGGCATGCCGTCCTCTCTCCAGGCGACGAGTTTTAGCCGCGTATGACGATTGGGATCATACAGCGGGTCGCCTTCAATCTCGGTGTAATTCCGCGCGTGATATACCAGCACATCTTCCCCCGCCGGCGTTTGGGTAAAACTGTTATGGCCCGGGCCATACTGGCGGTTTTCATAGCTGGTCCGGAACACTGGCTGCGGGGCTTTATGCCAGTTTTCCGGCTGCAGCGGATCGGCCTCCCGGTCGATCCAGAGCAATCCCATGCAGTAGTTTTCATCGGTGGCGCTGGCGGAATAGCTGATGAAAAGCTTATCGCCATGCACCAGCACCGCGGGTCCTTCATTGACCTTAAATCCCCGGCACTCCCAGTCGAACTCCGGCTTGCTCAGCATGACCGGCTCGCCTTTTAGCGTCCACGGGTTGGCCATTTCAGCGAGATACAGGTTTGAGTTGCCCTCGATATGCGGAGATTTTTGCGCCCACAGGTACCAGCGTTTGCCCTGATGGATAAAGGTGGTGGCATCGAGGGCGAAGGTATCGAAAGGCGTCACCACCTGGCCTTTTTCCTGCCAGCGGCCGGTCAGCGGATCGCTGTCGGCGCACTCGATAACGAACATGCGATGCTGGAACATGCCCAGCGCATCCAGATCGTGGGTATGGGTGGCGGCAAAATAGATATACCACTTACCGTCTATCTCATGTAGCTCCGGCGCCCAAATCAGCTGGCTCATCGGCCCGCTTTGCGGTGCGCGCCACACCACTACCGGCTCAGCATCGCGCAACCCCTCAAGGGTTGCCGCGCGCCGGATCTCCAGCCGGTCGTATTCCGGCACTGAGGCAATAAAGTAGTAATGATTCAGGTGGCGCAGAATAAAGGGATCTGCGCGCTGCTCAATAAAGGGGTTTGGCCAGTTGTTCATCAGGCTTTCCTTACGTGTTCACTGGTTTTCAGTTCCTGGTATTCATTCAGCTCGCTGTAGTTGCTGCGGCGCTTCTCTAAATCGCTCTGAATCTGGCGCATCAGGGTGCGGTCAACTTTAAGCAGGCGCACCACGCCGGCGGTGATCAGGTAGCCGACGCCGGGGATGACCGAGAACAGCAGCACGATGCCGTTGAGGGCCGAGGCGCTTTGCGCTTTGGCGCCGGCGTCGTAGCCGTACCATGACAGCAGGAATCCGACCATCGCCCCGGCGACCGCCAGGCCGACTTTAAGGAAAAACAGGTTGCCGGAGAAGCTAATACCGGTGATGCGCTTGCCGGTTTTCCACTCGCCGTAGTCGTCAACATCGGACATCAGCGACCAGTGCAGCGGGGAGGGGATCTGATGCAGGATATTGAGCAGGAAGTAGAGCACCATAATCAGCGTGGTGGCGTGCGGATTAAAGAAATAGAAGGCGCAGGAGAAGATCGCCAGCACGATGTTGGTCCAGAAGAAGACCTGCAGTTTGCACCAGCGGTCGGTGAGGACTTTTGCCAGCATGCTGCCAATCATCATCCCGACCACGCCGAGGCTGATAAACAGCGTGGCAAAATGGGTGCTTTGCCCCATCACCCAGGTGACGTAGTACATGGTGGCGGCCATGCGGATAAAGCCCGGACAGACGTTGCATAGCGTGAGCAGCAGGATGCGTACCCACTGGTCATTTTTCCATACGTCTTTGAGATCTTTTTTCAGTTCATCATTGGTCTGCACCGCCGGGTGGATGCGTTCGCGCACGGTGGCGAAGCAGAACAGGAACATACACATGCCGATAAAGGCCAGCACGGTCATCGCCATTTGATAGCCTTTCGCTTTATCGGCGCCGCCGAACCAGTCGGCCATGGGCAACAGCGTCAATGACAGCAGCAGCGTGGCGATACCCACCATCACGAAACGATAGGACTGGCAGGCAACACGTTCTTTCGGGTCGGCGGTCATCACCGTTCCCAGCGAGCAGTAGGGTATATTAATCGCGGTATAGGTAATCGACAGCAGAAAGTAGGTGACAAACGCATAGATGACTTTGCTGTTATAGGTCCACTCAGGAGTAGTGAACATCAGCACGCTGAACAGGGCGTAGGGGAAGGCAATCCACAGCAGCCATGGACGAAAGCGGCCATATTTACTGCGGGTGCGGTCGGCGAGGGCGCCCATGATCGGGTCGGTCACCGCATCGATGACGCGCACCGACAGCAGCAGTACGCCCACCAGCGCCGGCGCCAGGCCGAAGATATCGGTATAAAAATAGTTAACAAACAGCATGATGGCGCCAAAGATGATATTGCATCCGGCATCCCCCATCCCATAACCAATCTTTTCTTTTATTGAAAGTCTATTGTCTGCCATGTGCGGTCTCTCCGTTGCAGTATGGAGAGAATTATTGGCTGCTATCGAGAGAATTACGTTGCAGGAACGCGTTGACGATATGGATAAATAAGCTATGGAAGGGAAAGTGTGAAGCAGATAACAATGCTCTGCGCCCGTTATTAAGGGAGGGCGCAGAGCAAAGAGAATTATTGATGAGATGTATTATTGTGCTTTTACGGTGGCGGCGGCTTTCTGTTTAAACAGATAACCCACGCCCAGCACTGCGATCCATACCGGGATCAGCCAAACGGAAATCGCCATCCCCGGGGTCATCAGCATAATGATCAGCACCGCGGCCATAAACAGCAGGCACACCCAGTTACCCAGCGGGTAGAAGAGGGCGGGGAAGCGGGTGGTGACGCCCTGCTGCTGTTTGGCGCGACGGAATTTGATATGCGCGAGGCTGATCATCGCCCAGTTGATCACCAGGGCGGATACCACCAGTGCCATCAGCAGGCCAAATGCGGATTCCGGCGCCAGGTAGTTGATCAGCACACACAGGGCGGTGACCACGGCGGAGACGAGAATGGTATTGACCGGCACGCCGCGTTTGTCGACGCTGAGCAGCGCTTTCGGCGCGTTCCCCTGCTGGGCAAGGCCGAACAGCATACGGCTGTTGCAGTAGACGCAGCTGTTATACACCGACAGGGCCGCCGTCAGCACCACCACGTTGAGGGCGTTTGCCACCAGCGTATCGCCAAGCTCATGGAAAATCAGGACGAACGGACTGGTGTCCGCGGTCACGCGCGTCCACGGCAGCAGCGAGAGCAGGACCGCCAGCGAGCCAACATAGAAGATCAGGATACGGTAGATAACCTGGTTGGTGGCTTTCGGAATGCTTTGCTCCGGGTTATCCGCTTCCGCCGCGGTGATACCCACCAGCTCGAGACCGCCGAAGGAGAACATAATGATCGCCATCATCATCACCAGCCCGGTAAAGCCGTGCGGCAGGAACCCGCCTTGATCCCACAGGTTACGTACCGTCGCCTGCGGGCCGCCGTTGCCGCTGAACAGCAGCCAGCCGCCGAACAAAATCATCGCCACGACGGCGACCACTTTGATAATGGCAAACCAGAACTCCATTTCACCGAACACTTTCACGTTGGTCAGGTTAATGGCGTTGATGGCGATGAAGAAAACCGCCGCTGAGGCCCAGGTCGGGATTTCCGGCCACCAGAACTGGATATATTTGCCGACGGCGGTCAGTTCCGCCATGGCCACCAGGACATACAGCACCCAGTAGTTCCAGCCGGAGGCGAAGCCGGCAAAGCCGCCCCAGTATTTATAAGCAAAGTGGCTAAACGAACCGGCTACCGGCTCTTCCACCACCATTTCGCCCAGCTGACGCATGATCAGAAAGGCGATAAAACCGGCAATCGCATAACCAAGAATGATACCCGGGCCGGCGGACTGAATGACGGACGCGCTCCCCAGAAACAGGCCGGTGCCGATAGCCCCGCCCAGCGCGATGAGCTGGATATGGCGGTTTTTGAGGCCGCGCTTCAGCCGATCGCCGTGCTGTTGACCTTCCATATGAAACCTCGTGTGTGGTTATTTTTTGTGTACGTCATCCGTCAGGTTGCTGCTTCACTGCTGTCCCTGCCAGAAAGCATAGCCAGCGAAAATTTGGGCGAAGTGGCCCGCTTTTTACCTGAGTGATGGCGCGCACATATTGTTGTGTTTGTGTATTTTTCGACTTCCGTTTCTGTATTGTTTTGTTTACGGAAGGCGGTGCAGTAATTCAGAAAAAGGCCTTTCGTCTCAGGGAGAATAGTGGTAAGCGCGCTTGAATGCACCTGCTTTATGAAGGGATGATGACCATGTGTTTAAAAAGACATCAATAGACACATTCAGTATTATTCCGACGCATTGTTCTCATTTGGTTATTTATTCGTATTTACTGCCTTTATATTCACTTATCTGGTCGTTGAATCGGTTCAGATAGCGTAATTTTTCGTTTCCATTAAGTTAATGCTACCTCTTTATGAGTAAACGTAACATTTGTGCAAGGTTACATTTCTGAAATGTTATTTCTGTAAGGTTGTTAAAATGTCCGTGGTTTACTGATTTCAATCAAAACCTGTATGGACAGAAGGTGAATACTTTGTTACTTTAGCGCTACGAACTTTAAATTGGTAAGACCAATTGACTCCGGGCTAATGGCAGAGACAGGGAATATGGCCTACAGCAAAATCCGCCAACCAAAATTATCCGATGTGATAGAGCAGCAGCTGGAGTTTCTGATCCTTGAGGGGACCTTGCGCCCCGGCGAAAAACTCCCGCCTGAACGCGAACTGGCTAAACAGTTCGACGTTTCCCGCCCCTCGCTGCGTGAGGCGATTCAACGCCTCGAAGCCAAGGGCCTGTTGCTTCGTCGTCAGGGAGGTGGAACGTTTGTACAGAGCCGCCTGTGGCAGAGCTTCAGCGATCCGCTGGTCGAGCTGCTGTCCGATCACCCTGAATCCCAATTCGATCTGCTTGAGACCCGTCACGCGCTGGAAGGCATTGCGGCCTATTACGCGGCGCTGCGCAGCAATGATGAAGATCGCGACCGTATCCGCGAGCTGCATCAGGCTATTGAGCGGGCTCAGCAGTCGGGCGATCTGGACGCCGAGTCCGGCGCCGTCGTCCAGTACCAAATCGCCGTCACCGAGGCGGCACACAATGTGGTTTTGCTCCATCTGCTAAGGTGTATGGAGCCGATGCTGGCGCAAAACGTGCGTCAGAACTTTGAATTGCTGTATGCCCGCCGGGAAATGCTCCCGTTGGTCAGCAACCATCGCACTCGCATTTTCGAGGCGATAATGGCCGGGGAGCCGGAGCAGGCGCGTGAGGCGTCGCACCGTCACCTGGCGTTCATTGAGGAAATTTTGCTGGACCGTAGCCGTGAGCAGAGTCGTAGAGAACGCTCGCTGCGTCGTTTACAGCAACGAAAGGACGAGAACTCCGGTTCTTAAGCGCCATTTTTAGAGCGCGGCAACTAAACGCAGAACCTGTCTTATTGAATTTTTGGTTGTTCAAAGGTGAAGAACGAAGAGTTCAATGGGACAGGTTCCAGATTAATCAACGATTAGATAGATAAGGAATACCCCCCATGTCAGAACGTTTACCAAATGACGTGGATCCGATCGAAACTCGCGACTGGCTACAGGCGATCGAATCGGTCATCCGTGAAGAAGGTGTTGAGCGCGCTCAGTATCTTATTGACCAACTCCTTTCTGAAGCCCGCAAAGGCGGGGTGAAAGTGGCTGCTGGCGCATCGACCGGCGGTTACGTGAACACTATTGCCGTTGAAGATGAGCCGGAGTACCCGGGTAATCTGGATCTGGAACGTCGTATCCGTTCTGCGATCCGCTGGAACGCCATCATGACCGTTCTGCGCGCATCGAAAAAAGATCTCGAACTGGGCGGCCACATGGCTTCTTTCCAGTCTTCCGCAACCTTCTACGAAGTGTGCTTCAACCACTTCTTCCGCGCACGCAATGAGCAGGATGGCGGCGACCTGGTGTACTTCCAGGGTCACATCTCTCCGGGCGTTTATGCGCGTGCTTTCCTGGAAGGTCGTCTGACTGAAGAGCAGATGAACAACTTCCGTCAGGAAGTTCACGGTAAAGGTCTGTCCTCTTATCCGCACCCGAAACTGATGCCGGAATTCTGGCAGTTCCCGACCGTTTCTATGGGCCTGGGCCCAATCGGGGCGATTTATCAGGCTAAATTCCTGAAATATCTGGAACACCGTGGTCTGAAAGACACCTCCAAACAAACCGTTTACGCGTTCCTGGGCGACGGTGAGATGGACGAGCCGGAATCTAAAGGCGCGATCACCATCGCGACCCGTGAGAAGCTGGACAACCTGGTCTTCGTTATCAACTGTAACCTGCAGCGTCTTGATGGTCCGGTCACCGGTAACGGCAAAATCATTAATGAACTGGAAGGCATCTTCGCGGGCGCTGGCTGGAACGTTATCAAGGTTATCTGGGGCGGTCGTTGGGATGAGCTGCTGCGTAAAGACACCAGCGGTAAGCTGATTCAGCTGATGGAAGAAACCGTTGACGGTGACTACCAGACCTTCAAATCCAAAGACGGCGCTTATGTGCGCGAGCACTTCTTCGGTAAATATCCGGAGACCGCCGCGCTGGTTGCCGACTGGACTGACGAGCAGATTTGGGCTCTGAACCGCGGCGGCCACGATCCGAAGAAAGTTTACGCTGCACTGAAAAAAGCGCAGGAAACCAAAGGCAAAGCGACCGTCATCCTCGCCCATACCATCAAAGGTTACGGCATGGGTGATACTGCTGAAGGTAAGAACATCGCTCACCAGGTTAAGAAAATGAACATGGACGGCGTTCGCTACGTCCGCGATCGTTTCAACGTGCCGGTTGCCGATGCCGATCTGGAAAAACTGCCGTACGTAACCTTCCCGGAAGGTTCCGAAGAGCACACCTATCTGCACGCTCAGCGTCAGAAACTGCACGGCTATCTGCCGAGCCGTCAGCCGAACTTCACTGAGAAGCTGGAGCTGCCGACGCTGGAAGATTTCCGCCCGCTGCTGGAAGAGCAGAATAAAGAGATCTCTACCACTATCGCGTTCGTTCGTGCCCTGAACGTGATGCTGAAGAACAAATCCATCAAAGACCGCCTCGTGCCGATCATCGCCGACGAAGCGCGTACTTTCGGTATGGAAGGTCTGTTCCGTCAGATCGGTATCTACAGCCCGAACGGTCAGCAGTACACCCCGCAGGACCGTGAGCAGGTTGCTTACTACAAAGAAGACGAAAAAGGCCAGATCCTGCAGGAAGGGATCAACGAGCTGGGCGCAGGCGCATCCTGGCTGGCTGCGGCGACCTCTTACAGCACCAACAACCTGCCGATGATCCCGTTCTACATCTACTACTCGATGTTCGGGTTCCAGCGTATCGGCGACCTGTGCTGGCAGGCAGGCGACCAGCAGGCTCGCGGCTTCCTGATCGGTGGTACTTCCGGTCGTACGACGCTGAACGGCGAAGGTCTGCAGCACGAAGATGGCCACAGCCATATTCAGTCTCTGACTATCCCGAACTGTATCTCTTACGATCCGTCCTACGCATACGAAGTGGCGGTCATCATGCATGACGGCCTGGAGCGTATGTACGGTGAGAAACAAGAGAACGTTTACTACTACATCACGACCCTGAACGAAAACTACCACATGCCGGCGATGCCGGAAGGCGCCGAGGAAGGTATCCGTAAAGGTATCTACAAACTCGAAACCATCGAAGGTAGCAAAGGTAAAGTTCAGCTGCTGGGCTCCGGTTCTATCCTGCGTCACGTCCGTGAAGCAGCGCAGATCCTGGCGAAAGACTACGGCGTGGGCTCTGACGTGTACAGCGTCACCTCCTTCACCGAACTGGCGCGTGATGGCCAGGATTGCGAACGCTGGAACATGCTGCACCCGCTGGAAACCCCGCGCGTGCCGTACATCGCTCAGGTGATGAACGACGCTCCGGCTGTGGCATCCACTGACTATATGAAACTGTTCGCCGAGCAGGTTCGTACTTACGTACCGGCTGACGATTACCGCGTACTGGGTACCGATGGCTTCGGTCGTTCCGACAGCCGTGAAAACCTGCGTCACCACTTCGAAGTTGATGCTTCCTATGTGGTCGTTGCAGCGCTGGGCGAACTGGCTAAACGTGGTGAAATCGATAAGAAAGTGGTCGCTGACGCTATCGCGAAATTCGACATCGATGCAGAAAAAGTTAACCCGCGTCTGGCGTAAGAGGTAAAAGAATAATGGCTATCGAAATCAAAGTACCGGACATCGGGGCTGATGAAGTTGAAATCACCGAGATCCTGGTCAAAGTTGGCGACAAAGTAGAAGCTGAACAGTCGCTGATCACCGTAGAAGGCGATAAAGCCTCTATGGAAGTCCCGTCTCCGCAGGCTGGCGTCGTGAAAGAGATTAAAGTCTCCGTCGGCGACAAAACCGAGACTGGCAAACTGATTATGATTTTCGATTCCGCCGAGGGTGCAGCAGCCGCTGCACCTGCGCAGGAAGAGAAGAAAGAAGCCGCTCCGGCCGCTGCTGCGCCAGCCGCCGCCGCGGCAGCGAAAGAAGTGCACGTCCCGGATATCGGCGGCGATGAAGTTGAAGTTACCGAGATCATGGTTAAAGTGGGCGACACCATCGCCGCTGAGCAATCCCTGATCACCGTAGAAGGCGATAAGGCCTCTATGGAAGTACCGGCGCCGTTCGCGGGTACCGTGAAAGAGATCAAAATCAACACCGGCGATAAAGTGTCCACCGGCTCCCTGATCATGATCTTCGAAGTCGCGGGCGCTGCGCCTGCGGCCGCTCCGGCACAGGCTGCCGCTCCGGCTGCCGCGGCACCGGCTGCTGCTGCCGGCGCGAAAGACGTTAACGTCCCGGACATCGGCGGCGACGAAGTTGAAGTCACCGAAGTGATGGTGAAAGTCGGCGATAAAGTGGCTGCTGAGCAGTCCCTGATCACCGTCGAAGGCGACAAAGCGTCTATGGAAGTGCCGGCGCCGTTCGCGGGCACCGTCAAAGAGATCAAAATCAGCACCGGCGATAAAGTCAAAACCGGCTCCCTGATCATGGTCTTCGAAGTGGAAGGCGCTGCGCCTGCCGCCGCTCCGGCTCAGGCTGCTGCACCGGCACCGGCTGCTGCGCCGGCTCAGGCTGCTAAGCCTGCCGCGGCGCCGGCTGCGAAAGCAGAAGGCAAAACCGAATTCGCTGAAAACGATGCTTACGTTCACGCGACTCCGCTGATTCGCCGCCTGGCGCGCGAGTTCGGCGTTAACCTGGCGAAAGTGAAAGGCACCGGCCGTAAAGGTCGTATCCTGCGCGAAGACGTTCAGGCCTACGTGAAAGAAGCTGTTAAACGCGCTGAATCCGCACCGGCGGCTGCCGCTGGCGGCGGTATCCCGGGCATGCTGCCATGGCCGAAGGTTGACTTCAGCAAGTTCGGCGAAATCGAAGAAGTGGAGCTGGGCCGTATCCAGAAAATCTCTGGTGCTAACCTGAGCCGTAACTGGGTCATGATCCCGCACGTTACCCACTTCGATAAAACCGATATCACCGATCTGGAAGCGTTCCGTAAGCAGCAGAACGCCGAAGCTGAGAAGCGTAAACTGGACGTGAAATTCACCCCGGTTGTCTTCATCATGAAAGCCGTGGCCGCTGCGCTCGAGCAGATGCCGCGCTTCAACAGCTCGCTCTCCGAAGATGGTCAGCGCCTGACGCTGAAGAAATACATCAACATCGGTGTGGCGGTTGATACCCCGAACGGTCTGGTGGTTCCGGTCTTTAAAGACGTGAACAAGAAGAGCATCACCGAGCTGTCTCGCGAACTGACCACCATCTCGAAGAAAGCGCGCGATGGCAAACTGACGGCGGGCGAAATGCAGGGCGGTTGCTTCACCATCTCCAGCATCGGCGGCCTGGGTACGACCCACTTCGCGCCGATTGTTAACGCGCCGGAAGTGGCCATCCTCGGCGTGTCTAAGTCCGCGATGGAGCCGGTATGGAATGGTAAAGAGTTCGTGCCGCGTCTGATGCTGCCGATCTCTCTGTCCTTCGACCACCGCGTGATCGACGGTGCTGATGGTGCCCGCTTCATTACCATCATCAACAACACCCTGAGCGACATTCGCCGCCTGGTGATGTAATCGAAAAAGCCGGCCTGACGGCCGGCTTTTTTCTGATAACCTCAGGCTGTTTGGGATTATCAGCAACAAAGGACAAAATCGTTTGCCGTTTGTTGTTTAAAAATTGTTAACAATTTTGTAAAATACACGCGGATAGAACGTCCCGGTGGACTTGGGCGTAAGAATAATAGCGTCAGACCCGCCGGATATAAATTACAGAGGTCATGATGAGTACTGAAATCAAAACTCAGGTCGTGGTACTTGGGGCAGGTCCTGCAGGCTACTCTGCAGCTTTCCGTTGCGCTGATTTAGGTCTGGAAACCGTCATCGTAGAACGTTACAGCACCCTCGGTGGGGTGTGCCTGAACGTGGGTTGTATCCCTTCTAAAGCGCTGCTGCACGTGGCAAAAGTTATCGAAGAAGCGAAAGCGCTGGCCGAACACGGCATCGTTTTCGGCGAACCGAAAACTGATATTGACAAGATCCGCACCTGGAAAGAAAAAGTCATCACTCAGCTGACCGGTGGTCTGGCTGGCATGGCCAAAGGGCGTAAAGTGAAGGTGGTTAACGGTCTGGGTAAATTCACCGGCGCTAACACCCTGGAAGTGGAAGGTGAAAACGGCAAAACCGTGATCAACTTCGACAACGCCATCATCGCGGCGGGTTCCCGTCCGATTCAACTGCCATTTATCCCGCATGAAGATCCGCGCGTATGGGACTCCACCGACGCCCTGGAGCTGAAATCCGTACCGAAACGCATGCTGGTCATGGGCGGCGGTATCATCGGTCTGGAAATGGGTACCGTATACCATGCGCTGGGTTCAGAGATTGACGTGGTTGAAATGTTCGACCAGGTTATCCCGGCGGCCGATAAAGACGTGGTGAAAGTCTTCACTAAACGCATCAGCAAGAAATTCAATCTGATGCTGGAAACCAAAGTGACTGCCGTTGAAGCGAAAGAAGACGGTATTTACGTTTCCATGGAAGGCAAAAAAGCGCCAGCGGAAGCACAGCGTTACGACGCCGTACTGGTGGCTATCGGCCGCGTACCGAACGGCAAAAACCTCGACGCAGGCAAAGCGGGCGTGGAAGTGGACGATCGTGGCTTCATCCGCGTTGACAAACAAATGCGCACCAACGTGCCGCACATCTTTGCTATCGGCGATATCGTCGGTCAGCCGATGCTGGCGCACAAAGGCGTCCACGAAGGTCACGTTGCCGCTGAAGTTATCTCCGGCCTGAAACACTACTTCGATCCGAAAGTGATCCCGTCCATCGCCTACACCGAGCCAGAAGTGGCATGGGTCGGCCTGACTGAGAAAGAAGCGAAAGAGAAAGGCATCAGCTACGAAACCGCCACCTTCCCGTGGGCGGCTTCCGGCCGCGCTATCGCTTCCGACTGCGCAGACGGTATGACCAAACTGATCTTCGACAAAGAGACCCACCGTGTTATCGGCGGCGCGATTGTCGGCACCAACGGCGGCGAGCTGCTGGGTGAGATCGGCCTGGCTATCGAAATGGGCTGCGACGCTGAAGACATCGCGCTGACTATCCACGCTCACCCGACTCTGCACGAGTCTGTTGGCCTGGCGGCAGAAGTCTTCGAAGGCAGCATCACCGACCTGCCGAACGCCAAAGCGAAGAAAAAGTAACTTTTTTTTTCAGGCAAAAAGCATAAGCGGCTCCCGGAGCCGCTTTTTTTATGCCTGATGTTTAGAACTGTGTCGCTATTCATAAACCGCTACACCTCATACATACTTTGTAAATAGTCACTCAGTAAACTTATAGGAAGTTAACGATATCGATGAGGTGTGTGATGAAACGCTTTTTAACCACTGCGCTGGTCGCAGCAACGTGCTTATCCGGTGTAGCCTGCGCGGCTGACGCCACGATTCCGTGGGCGGATAACAGCGGCGGCACGGAAACGACCCATATCGCGGCGATGGGCCAGGATCTGAATGCCCAGCATCAGCAGGTGACGAAGACCAGTGAAGGGGTATGGGCGGCGAATTCCGGCAGCATCAGCGCTGACGAAGCGGCATTGTCCAGTACGAAACCAGCCTTTGCCGGCGATCCGTCTCTGATGCCCCACCAGGGCTAAGTGAATGAAAACGCCCGGTTGCGTATACGTAACCGGGCGTTTTTTTATGGCTTGACCACCTGCCAACCGGCGTCAGCGTCGGGGGCAAAGCGCGTTATCGCCTGGGCCTTTGCCGCGCTCTCTTCACCGAGATTGGCCTGATAAACCGTATCGTGCTGATCGATCATAAAGCTCATCACGCCGGTTTCCCCCCACGCCACCGGCCATGCCAGCAAGGCGACGCTCTGCTCATCTCTACCGGTGATAATGCGGAAGCGGTAGCCATGGTAGCCGCTGCCGGGTACCGTCGGGCTAAAGGCGGGCCCAAGCGGACTTGGCGCTTCGCCCGGCGAGGTGGGCCAGTACAGACCATCTTTTTTGCCTTCGCTACTGATGATTTTCTGCGCCCAGTGGTGGTTCAGTTGATAGTAATCCTGCTGGGCGTCAACGTAGGCGTGCATGGCGGCTATTGCCGACAGTTCATTACGGCCAATAGCGCGGGTAAGGATCTCCTCTTCGCCAGCGGCCATATCAAAGCGCCAGCCCTGGGATGATTTGACGATGGGGACGGGCAGGCGCCACGCTTCGCTACCAACGTCGAGCCAGGCGTTATCACCCTGCTGCACAATCACATGTTTCACCTGCCAGTCGCGCTGGAAGCGATCGACGGCCGTGGGGTCGATCCCGTCGGGGGGTAAAAAATGCTGCCAGTTATCGCCAAGCACCTCGCTCAGCGCCGCGTCATTTTGCTGGCCGATCGCCTCGGCCAGCGCGCTCGCGGCCTGCTCGGGGGTGGCATATTGCTGCTGGGCGAAGGCGGCAAGTGGTGACAGCATTAACGTGAACAGGGCAATAGGTAATGGGTTTCTCATTCTGCTCATCCTCAGCGGCGGCGTAGTTCATGGTGTTCAGAAAGACGCTCTCTGGCGCCGTCGCGCTGCTCGCGGTTTACGCTGGAAAACTGACGACTCTGTCGTCCCCGTTCCTGCTGCGCTTGCCAGGAGGGGGCGCGGCTTTCGTTGCCGCTAAGGGCGCTGGCGCGCAGATGATTGACCGTCTGCTGACGCTGGGCGGGCGTGGTGGAATGGAGCTGCTGCCGGCGCTGTTGCTGCTGCGGTGTAGCATTCTGCTCGTGGTTCTTAATGGTTTCCCTACGCTGCTGTTGCCGCGGCGTCGGGTTTTTCAACTGCGCTTTCGCCGCATCTCGACGCTGCTGGGTTGATGTCGGCGCGCTGTCGTAACCGCGGTAGTTGCTGCGCTGGGTGGCTTGTTTCAACTGAGCCGAGGCCGCCTGACGCTGGGCATCGCGCGAGGGGGTGTTTGCCGCCAGGTTGCCTGCCGTGGCGGTCGACGCGCTGCGCTGCTGAAGCTGGGTCATTGCCGCCTGGCGCTGCGCCTCACGATCGACCGGCGCATGCTGGGTCGCGCTCAGTCCGCCGGATACGTTGGTCTGATGAAAGCGCTGGGCGACGGTATTATCGGGGTATGGCACGTGACCGCGATAGGCGGGATTATGCTGCCAGTTTACGTGGTCGCCCGGCAGGTTTTGTCCGGTAATGCGGTTAAAATTATTCACATTGATATTGATGTTATCGCCATTATGCGAGTAATCCCCGCGGTGGTAGTCGTCATCGTGATGGTGGTAGTCATCATCATCATCCCAGTCGATGCTGCTGAACAGCGCCCAGGTGGTCACCACGCCCAGGCTGTAACCGAATCCTTTCACGAAGCTATCGGTAAACTGCTCCCCGGGAGGGGGCGGCAGATAGACCGGAGGATAGGCGCTATTCGGCCAGGTACCATAGACGGTGGAGGGGTTGTAGTTGGGAACATAGACCACCTGCGGGTCGGTCGGTTCTATTTTTATGACCTGCGTCGGCGCAGGCGCCGCCGCGGTAGTGCTTGACGTTGATACGGTGCTACTTTTCGAAGTGGTGGCCGGCACAGGCGCCGCTGCGGCGACAATCACTTTTTGCTGCGGCGTGGATTTCAGCGTCCCTGTCTCCTGGGCGATGGCACGCAGGCGCTGCACCGAGTCCATCACATCATGCGGCTGGGCCAAAAACGCATTACCCAGATTTTCCACCCAGGGCGGATTCTCGCCCATCATCGCCAGCAGGGCAGGGAAAGCGACAAGCGATTTGACGCTGGGATCCCACGGCTGGCTGGCAACAGCCTGAACGGCGGGATCCCCTTTCATGGTGGGGTTATCCTGGGACCACTGCACCGCCTGCATGACGTTGTCCGGGTAGGTGGAAGCCATCAGCACCTGCGACAGCAGACTGTCCGGGTAGAGCGCGATGGGGGCAACCCACTGGTCAATCTGCGCCTGGGTGTAGGTGGCGGCCACCGGCTGCGCGGCGGCGGGTGCGGCTGGCGCAGGCTGCGCCGTCGGCTGAGTGACCGTCTCTGGAGTACGGCTTTGCACATAGAGTGTTCCCGCCGCCGCGAGTAAGCCAGCGCTACAGAGCAGGGTGATAATATGGGGTTTGAACGGCAGTGACATAGAAGCTCCTGACCCAAAAAGTAACCCATCTCGCTAAAGTATCGGCGAAAACGGCGCGTTTGCTGAGTATAAGTAAGCGGTATGGATTTTTATTGATGATTGTTGGGATCGGCCCATGGCGTTGTACGTGGAAAGGAATTTTTGTCGCGGGATTTGAACAGAAAGCCTGCAATATCCTGCCCTTAACGATTCAGCTAAATTTTAATGTTGCTTTTTTGTAAACAGATTAACACCTTTCAAAAATCCTGCTATGCTGCCGACGCGGTATCGGGCATTTACCCTACAAACTGCTGTCTCACAGGAGCGTGAAGAAAATCGCCCAGCCACTAAATCCTTCAAGATGCGTCAAGGCGGCAAACTGCCAATACCGAAGCAGATTGATTGAAGAGGTGTAGGCCGCATTATGACAATGAGAAGCGAGGAGAACCGTCGTGCTAGAAGAATACCGTAAGCACGTAGCTGAGCGTGCCGCCATGGGGATTGTTGCCAAACCCTTAGATGCAACCCAAATGGCCGCGCTGGTAGAACTGCTGAAAAACCCGCCTGCGGGCGAAGAAGAATTCCTGTTAGACCTGCTGATTAACCGTGTACCGCCGGGCGTCGACGAAGCCGCCTATGTTAAAGCTGGATTCCTTGCCGCGATCGCCAAAGGCGAAACGACCTCCCCCCTGGTTACCCCTGAAAAAGCCGTTGAACTGCTGGGCACCATGCAGGGCGGTTACAATATCCACCCGCTGATCGATGCCCTGGACGACGCGAAACTGGCGCCGATTGCCGCGAAAGCGCTGTCCCATACTCTGCTGATGTTCGATAACTTCTACGACGTGGAAGAGAAAGCGAAAGCGGGTAACGAGCACGCTAAACAGGTTATGCAATCCTGGGCCGACGCTGAGTGGTTCCTGAACCGCCCGCAGCTGGCAGAGAAAATCACCGTTACCGTTTTCAAGGTCACTGGCGAAACGAACACCGATGACCTGTCTCCGGCACCGGATGCCTGGTCGCGTCCGGATATCCCGCTGCACGCCCTGGCGATGCTGAAAAACGCCCGCGAAGGCATTGAACCGGATCAGCCGGGCGTGGTTGGCCCGATCAAACAGATCGAAGCCCTGCAGCAGAAAGGCTACCCGCTGGCCTACGTCGGCGATGTGGTCGGGACCGGCTCTTCACGTAAATCGGCCACCAACTCGGTGCTGTGGTTTATGGGCGACGATATCCCGAACGTGCCGAACAAGCGCGGCGGCGGCCTGTGCCTGGGCGGCAAAATCGCGCCAATCTTCTTCAACACCATGGAAGATGCGGGCGCGCTGCCTATCGAAGTGGATGTGTCAAACCTGAACATGGGCGACGTCATCGACGTTTACCCGTTCAAAGGCGAAGTGCGTAATCACGAGACCAACGAACTGCTGGCCAGCTTCGAGCTGAAAACCGATGTGCTGATCGACGAAGTCCGTGCCGGCGGCCGTATCCCGCTGATCATCGGTCGCGGCCTGACCACCAAAGCCCGTGAAGCGCTGGGTCTGCCGCACAGCGATGTCTTCCGTCAGGCGAAAGACGTGGCGGAAAGCACCCGCGGCTTCTCTCTGGCGCAGAAAATGGTTGGCCGCGCCTGCGGCGTTGCCGGTATCCGCCCGGGCGCCTACTGCGAGCCGAAAATGACCTCCGTCGGTTCTCAGGACACCACCGGTCCAATGACCCGTGATGAACTGAAAGACCTGGCGTGCCTGGGCTTCTCCGCTGACCTGGTGATGCAGTCCTTCTGCCACACTGCGGCCTATCCGAAGCCGGTTGACGTCACCACGCATCATACTCTGCCGGACTTCATTATGAACCGCGGCGGCGTCTCGCTGCGTCCGGGCGATGGCGTGATCCACTCCTGGCTGAACCGCATGCTGCTGCCGGATACCGTGGGCACCGGCGGCGACTCCCACACCCGTTTCCCCATCGGTATCTCCTTCCCGGCGGGCTCTGGTCTGGTGGCCTTCGCCGCCGCGACCGGCGTGATGCCGCTGGATATGCCGGAATCGGTGCTGGTGCGTTTCAAAGGTAAAATGCAGCCGGGCATTACGCTGCGCGACCTGGTCCACGCGATCCCGCTGTACGCCATCAAGCAGGGCCTGCTGACCGTTGAGAAGAAAGGTAAGAAAAACATCTTCTCTGGCCGCATCCTTGAGATTGAAGGTCTGCCGGATCTGAAAGTGGAGCAGGCGTTCGAGCTGACCGATGCCTCCGCTGAACGTTCTGCTGCAGGTTGCACCATCAAGCTGAACAAAGAGCCGATCGTTGAGTATCTGAACTCCAACATCGTCCTGCTGAAGTGGATGATCGCCGAAGGCTACGGCGACCGCCGTACCCTGGAGCGTCGTATCCAGGGCATGGAGAAATGGCTGGCGGATCCGCAGCTGCTGGAAGCCGATGCTGACGCGGAATACGCGGCAGTGATCGACATCGATCTGGCGGATATCAAAGAGCCGATTCTGTGCGCGCCGAACGATCCGGACGATGCCCGCCTGCTGTCTGACGTACAGGGCGAGAAAATCGACGAAGTGTTCATCGGCTCCTGCATGACCAACATCGGCCACTTCCGTGCCGCCGGTAAGCTGCTGGACAGCCACAAAGGCCAGTTGCCGACTCGCCTGTGGGTGGCGCCGCCAACCCGTATGGACGCCGCGCAGCTGACCGAAGAAGGTTACTACAGCGTATTTGGTAAGAGCGGGGCGCGTATCGAAATCCCTGGCTGTTCCCTGTGTATGGGTAACCAGGCGCGCGTCGCCGACGGTGCGACGGTGGTTTCCACCTCTACCCGTAACTTCCCGAACCGTTTAGGTACCGGCGCTAACGTCTATCTGGCCTCTGCCGAGCTGGCAGCGGTGGCTTCTCTGCTCGGTAAACTGCCGACGCCGGAAGAGTACCAGACCTTCGTGGCGCAGGTGGATAAGACAGCGGAAGATACCTATCGCTATCTGAACTTCAACCAGCTGGATCAGTACACTGAAAAAGCTGACGGCGTGATCTTCCAGACCGCGGTGTAAAACCAGTCGGTCAGCCTGGCTGACCGTTTGGCTACAAACTCCCCAATGCCCGGTGAACATTGCATCACCGGGCATTTTTATTTCCAAACCTCCTGCCTGTTACGCTTTTTTTCTTTCGGTCTGCTGCGATAATTACTCCATGGGTACAGTGCAGCGGTGACGCATTGCCCTTGCAGAGGAAAAGACGATGGACTACGAATTTCTGCGCGATATTACCGGAGTGGTAAAGGTGCGAATGTCGATGGATCACGAGGCGATTGGCCACTGGTTCAACGAGGAGGTGAAAGACAATCTGGCTCTGCTTGACGAAGTGGAGCAGGCTGCGCGCACCGTGAAAGGCAGTGAACGTTCCTGGCAGCGTGCCGGACATGAATATACGCTGTGGCTGGATGGCGAAGAGGTGATGATCCGCGCCAATCAGCTGGAATTTTCCGGCGACGAAATCGAGGAGGGGATGAGCTACTACGACGAAGAAAGCCTCTCTCTGTGCGGTGTTGAGGATTTCCTGCAGGTGGTTGCCGCCTATCGTGAGTTTATGCAGCAGCGTTGATGACTCGTTGTGCGCCGGGCTGCGGAAAACCGTAGCCCGGCTAAGCGTCGCGTGCGCAGGGCACATCTCCGGTCGCGACGAGTACCTTTCCCCGCTTCCCGCCGGCGCAGAACCCAGGCCCGGCAAGCAAAAGCGCCGCCGGGCATTTGAGGCATTACACGGCAGGAATATTGCGGCCGTAGTAAATCTCGCGCATCTCTTTCCACAGCAGGTCGGTAATGACCTTGCGCTCTTCAGCGGTCAACTCTTCCGGTCGGGTATGGAACATGTAATGCTTAAGGTCGAACTCCTTAAGCAACATTTTGGTATGGAAGATATTTTCCTGATAAACGTTGACGTCGACCATGTCATACAGCGACTTCATATCGTCAGACATAAAGTTCTGAATTGAGTTGATTTCATGATCGATAAAATGCTTCATCCCATTGATGTCGCGGGTAAAGCCACGCACGCGGTAGTCAATGGTCACAATGTCCGATTCCAGCTGGTGAATCAGATAGTTCAGCGCTTTGAGCGGTGAAATAACCCCGCAGGTAGAGACTTCGATATCGGCGCGGAAGGTGCACAGGCCGCCTTCCGGGTGACTCTCCGGATAGGTATGCACGCAGATATGGCTTTTATCGAGATGGGCGACCACGGTTTCAGGCAGCGGGCCGGGGTGTTCGGTCTGGTCGATAAGCCGCGGGTCGACGGGCTCTTCGCTTACCAGAATGGTCACGCTGGCGCCCTGGGGTTCATAATCCTGGCGGGCGATATTCAGGATATTAGCGCCAATAATAGAGCAGGTTTCGCTCAGGATCTCTGTCAGGCGATTGGCATTATAAAGTTCGTCGATATAGGCGATGTAGCCGTCGCGCTCTTCTGCCGTTTTGGCGTAACAGATATCGTAGATACAAAAACTCAGGCTTTTGGTCAGGTTGTTAAAGCCGTGCAGCTTCAATTTTTTCAATTTAGTTCACCCCCTTATTTCGCTTCACGGTGCGGACAGAGCATCATGCAGATATTGTGGTAAGGCGAAGGCCGCCGTATGGATTGCCGGATTGTAGTAACGGCAGGTCAGGTTGGCTTTGTGAAAGCGCGCCTGAATGATTTCGCTGGAAAGATGGCGCAGCGCCTCGTTGTCGCTCGCCCAGGCAAAGGTCATTATCCCGCCGTAATAGGTCGGAATCGCCGCCTGGTAGAAGCTGACGTCGCGAAAATAGTGGCTCAGTTTGCGATGGCTACCGACCGCTTCATCCTGCTGCAGGAAGCAGACGCCGTTCTGCGCAACGAAAATCCCTCCCGGATTCAGGCAGCGTTTGCAGCCTTCATAAAAAGCCGAGGTGAAGAGGCTTTCCCCCGGGCCAATAGGGTCGGTACAGTCCGAAATGATCACATCAAACGTTTGCGTCGTCTGGTTAACAAAATTGACGCCATCATCAATCACCAGCGTAAAGCGCGGATCGTCATAGGCGCCGGCGCTATGGTTGGGCAGGTACTGGCGGCAGAATGAGACCACCCCGGCGTCGATTTCCACCATGGTGATGCTTTCGATGCTGCGATGACGAGAGACTTCGCGCAGCATCGCGCCATCGCCGCCGCCGATGATCAGGACATGCTTGGCGTTGCCGTGAGCCAGCAGCGGCACGTGGGTCATCATTTCGTGATAGATAAACTCATCGCGTTCGGTGGTTTGCACGACGCCATCCAGCGCCATCACCCGGCCAAAGGCGCGGTTGTCAAAGATGATCAGATCCTGATGATCGGTTTTTTCGTGGTACAGCACGTTATCAACGCTAAAGTACTGACCAAAATGGTCATGCAGCGTTTCATGCCACAGTGGATTATCGGCCACGGTGAGGCTCCTCCTTCGTTAACATCTGTTACACCCGTAAAACGAGTGCAACATCATAGACAACTATAGATGAGGATGCACGGCGGTTATTGCAGCAATGCGGTAGGAATAACAGCACCGCCCGGAGAGGGCGGTGGGGAGACAGGGCTATTTTACCGGCGCGGGTTGGCTATCCACTATCCGCACGGAATAGACCATGGTGGCGCCTGGGGGGATCTTCGGTGGCAACCCTTTACTGCCATAGGCTTTGTCGGGCGGGACGACCAGCGTCACGGAGCCGTGGTTCTGCAGGCGCTTCAGCGGCCCGCGAAATACCGGGGGATAGGCATCC
The DNA here is from genome assembly GCF_040065275.1 of Klebsiella sp. JB_Kp042. NCBI lineage: Bacteria > Pseudomonadati > Pseudomonadota > Gammaproteobacteria > Enterobacterales > Enterobacteriaceae > Klebsiella > Klebsiella sp. JB_Kp042. The sequence goes on along the minus strand of NZ_JBEAJL010000116.1, from coordinate 96,680 downwards.
AGTTTCTGGGTAAGCGCCTGATCTTTCGTCTCCATATCATTGATCACCGTTCCGTCCGTCAGCATCTCTTTGATCACCACGGTCACCAGATCGTTGCCGCTAATTTTTCCTTTACCCGGGTAATCGATACGGCTGTAGACGCCCTCTTTGAAGACCACACCTTTTTTGCGCGCAAACGCCTGCTGGTATTTCTGACCGGCGCTGATGTTTTTCTGCTCGATTTTATTCAGGTTCTGGAAAACCTGCTGTGAAATGTCAAACAGCGCTTTGTTACGCTCCTGTTCGCCGAGGCGAAGCTGGCCGCTGAAAGCATCTTCGATGCCCTGCAGCACCAGGCCAGCGTCGACGTTAACTCCCTGAGTGCGACGAGTCGTGAGGACATTAAGCGCCTCTGTACCCATCGAGGCGCCGATGGCGTAAGCCTGCTGTTCACCTGGCGCGCTGAGTTTGGCGGCGGTTTTGCCGGTGGTATTTCTCGGCGGGATCGTCAGCTGCGTCCGCAGCAGCTGGATTTCATCCTCTTTCATCCGCAGCTGGGCGTTATCTTTGTCCGCCTGCAGGCGATAGGCCGCCACTATGGCCGCCATCTCGGGGGGTTCATCTTTTGCCGCCACGGCGGCATCGGCACGGCTCGATGGCGCTTTCTCCGCCGCGGCGAGCCGGTTAGCCAGCGACTGCTTACCGGCGTTAAGGGTTTTGATCTGGTCGAGGGCGGTCTGCTTCTCTTTTTCCGCCGCCGCCAGCCGGTTGACCAACGGCTGTTTGTCGGCGTTAAGTGCTTTGACCTGGTCGAGGGCGGCCTGTTTCTCTTTTTCGGCCGCCGTCAGCCGGTTGACCAGCGGCTGTTTATCAGCGTTAAGAGTTTTGACCTGGTCGAGAGCAGCCTGCTTCTCTTTTTCCGCCGCCGCCAGCCGGTTAGCCAGAGACTGCTTATCGGCGTTAAGGGTTTTGACCTGGTCGAGGGCGGTCTGCTTCTCTTTTTCCGTCGCCGCCAGCCGGTTGACCAGCGGCTGTTTGTCGGCGTTAAGGGTTTTGACCTGGTCGAGGGTGGTCTGCTGCGCCTTCTCTGCCGCGGCGAGCCGGTTAGCCAGCGTCTGCTTATCTGTATTCAGAGCGGTGAGGCTGGCGCTGAGCCGTTTATTTTCAGCTGCGGCTTGCTGAAGCTGTGACGTTAATTGTTGGATCTGCTTCAGCACGGCGGCCTGACTTTGCTGCAGAGTCGTATTCTGGACTGCGCCTTCTTTTTTAATTAATGCCTCATTTTTCGCGGTGGCGGCGGTTAAGGCGATCTGTAATTCTTTTATTTTGTTATTTAAGGCCGCTTGCTCATTCGCGATGGAGGTTTCTGTGGCCGGAGTGTTAGCAAGCTGTTTTTTTAATTGCTGAATAGTTTTATTTTTTTGCTCAATCGTCGCCTGCTGGCTGACGATTCTTTTTTGCAATTGTGCGGTATTGGGCGTCTTTTTTTTATTATCCGCAGGTTGACGATCGCCTGACGTTTGCTTTGCGGTTGCAGCATCGCTTTTTTCATGCGCCTGGGTTTGCTGCTGGGCGTAGTCAAGAAACGCCGGCGCGGCGCCGGCGAAGAAAGGTGTTGAAAGCGCCAGCGCCGCGACGAGCATCAGCAGGGGCGCGTTGAGGGTCAGCGTGGCGGCTCTGTTCATGGCTGCTTGCTTTCACCCCGCTGTACCAGGCTATCGATTAGCGTTTTCTGAATATCGGCGCACAATTTGATGGATTTAAACTGATACATGGAGTCAATGCCAAGCCGGGTGGGATCCGCCACTTTCTCGCGCACGCTGTTGTATTGTGACGCCGCACGCACTAAGGCATTGAAGTCATTGCTGAGTTTGGTTGCCTGCTGTGGGTTAACCTCTTTTAGCGAGTCCAGCGCCTGTCGGCAGGATTCAATGCGCGCTTGTTCGCTGGCCGCTCGCTCCTGCTCTGCCTGCTGCTGCGACGTTAGCGGGGTGGTGAGCGGTTTTACCTGCTGGCGAGAGGCGGTATTGCTACAGCCGGCTAATAACATAGCGGCAAGTGGAATAATACGAAGAGTCAGCGAGATATTCACAATTTCAGTCCATGAAGTAGATATATTTTCAACGGATTCTAAAAGGCTGCTTTTTATTTTGCAATATATCGTTAGGGATATTTTATTGTTTTTATCTGCCAGGGCTGTTAGTACGGGTTTAATTTATTTATTGGCTTGATGTATTGCGAGGTAGATAAAATTTATTTTGTATAAAATAATAATGGTAAATATTAAAGGCGGGTGAATCGGGGAGAAGCGCGGCGCGTTGCCGCCCGCGCGTGTAATTATTTGACGTAAGCTAGCAGGCTAAGTGAATCGCGGGCCAGCGCTTTACATTTTTTCGCCGTCGGAAGGTTAATGCCGCTGAGATCGCGATAGCTGTCTTCGCCAAGCGCTTTCATGTTGTAGCTGTCGTAGTTGCTCAGGTCCCATTGGTTCTGCTGAGCAAAGAACACCAGGGCGCGACGGATCTGCGTGTTGGGCAGGTTCTGGTAGCCACAGTCGTTTTTCAGAAACACAAAAACCGCGGTTAAATCAGCCATGTCTTCCGCTTCTGATTCGCTGAGCGCGTAGCTGTTGGCGGAGAGAGTAAGCAGGCTGCCGAGTACCATTGTTCTGAAAAGCGTCTTCATTTTTTCTACCGTTAGATCACCGACGCTTCAAATTAGCATACTTCTTTACACAGCGCCGATCTTTATTCTTACTCTTCTGCTTGACCTTCCCGTTACGGTAGGGTTTAAGCTCAAATATTCGCCCGCAGAATAAAAGGATGTGAATATGCAACGTCGAGACTTCCTCAAACTGACCGCCGCGGTCAGCATGGCCAGCGCGTTACCGCTTTGGAGCCATGCGGTCTTTGCGGCCAGTCGCCCGGCCCTGCCGGTACCGCCGCTGTTGACGGCTGATGCGCGCAACCGTATCGCGCTGACCATCCAGGCGGGCAAAACGCAGTTTGGCGCTTTGAACGCCACCACCTGGGGGTATAACGGCTCGCTACTGGGTCCCGCGCTGCAGCTGACGCAGGGGAAGGCTATCACGGTGGACATTACCAACCAGCTGGCAGAGGAGACGACGCTGCACTGGCATGGTCTGGAGGTACCCGGCGAGGTCGACGGAGGACCGCAGGGGGTCATCGCCCCGGGCGCCACTCGGACGGTGAGCTTCACCCCAACGCAGCGGGCGGCCACCTGCTGGTTTCACCCGCATCAGCACGGGACCACCGGTCGGCAGGTGGCGATGGGGCTGGCGGGGCTGGTGCTGATCGAGGATGAAGAGAGCGGACGCCTGCTGTTGCCGAAGCAGTGGGGAATCGATGATGTACCGGTGATTGTGCAGGACAAGAAGTTTACCGCCGCTGGCGAAATTGATTATCAGCTGGATGTGATGAGCGCTGCCGTCGGCTGGTTTGGCGATACGCTGCTGACCAATGGCGCTCTCTATCCTGAACATGCCGCCCCGCGCGGCTGGCTACGTCTGCGCTTGCTGAACGGCTGTAATGCCCGTTCCCTCAATTTTGCGACCAGCGATAAGCGCCCGCTGTACGTGGTGGCCAGCGACGGCGGTCTGCTGGCAGAGCCGGTGAAGGTCAATGAGTTGCCGGTCTTGATGGGGGAGCGTTTTGAGGTGCTGGTGGACACCAGCGACGGCAAACCTTTTGATCTGGTGACCCTGCCGGTGGGTCAGATGGGCATGGCCATTGCGCCTTTTGATAAACCACAGCCGGTACTGCGCGTCCAGCCGCTGGTCATTCCTGCCTCCGGCAAGCTGCTGGATACCCTGGCCGCTATGCCGGCGCTACCTTCTCTGACGGGGCTGACGCAGCGTCAGCTCCAGCTGTCGATGGATCCGATGCTCGACAGGATGGGCATGCAGGCGCTGATGGAGAAATATGGCGATCAGGCGATGGCAGGAATGGATCACGGCATGATGGGGCACGGCGGGATGGGCGACATGGGGAATATGCACCACGGCGACATGAGCAACATGAACCACGGGTCCGGCATGGATCATGGCATGTCGTCGGGCAAGGGATTTGATTTCCATAACGCCAACCGCATCAACGGCAAAGCCTTCGACATGAATGTGCCGATGTTTGCCGCCGCCAGAGGCCAGTATGAGCGCTGGGTGATTTCGGGTAAGGGCGACATGATGCTGCATCCGTTCCATATCCACGGCACCCAGTTCCGCATCCTGAGCGAAAACGGCAAGCCGCCAGCGGCGCATCGTCGCGGCTGGAAAGACACCGTGCGTGTGGAAGGGGACGTGAGTGAAGTATTAGTGAAGTTTGATCATCCGGCGCCGAAGGAGTTTGCCTATATGGCCCACTGCCACCTGCTGGAACATGAAGACACCGGGATGATGTTGGGGTTCACGGTTTAGGGCGGTATAACCCTGGCGCGTGGGAGAGGGGATAAAGACAAAAAAAACGGCAACTTTCGTTGCCGTTTTGCGTTTTATTTCGCCTCATCCGGGAGCGCATAGGCGACGATATAATCGCCCATTTTGGTACCGAACGAGCCGTGACCGCCGGCAGAGATGACAACATACTGTTTGCCATTCACTTCGTAGGTCATCGGGGTGGCCTGACCGCCGGCTGGCAGACGGGCTTCCCACAGCTTCTCACCGTTGCTCATATTGTACGCGCGCAGGTAGTTATCCGCGGTCGCGCCGATGAACAGAACGTTGCCCGCCGTGGAGATCGGACCGCCCAGCATCGGCATACCCATGGTGAATGGGAGTGTAACCGGCATCGGGAACGGCAGGCTGTCCTGCGGGGTACCGATACGTTTTTTCCATACCACTTCGTTAGTTTTCAGATCCAGCGCGGAGATATAGCCCCAGGCCGGCTGTTTGCACGGCAGACCGAACGGCGACAGGAACGGGTTCAGGGTGACGCCGTACGGGACGCCGTACTGCGGCTGCACGCCGGACTCGGTGCCTGAGCCTTTCGCATCTTTCGGCGGCTCCATTGGGTTGCCCGGGCCGCGTGGGATCAGTTTAGAGACGAACGGCAGCGCCATCGGGTTGGCGATAGCCACCTGACGGTTCGGATCGACGGAGATACCGCCCCATTCAAACATCCCCAGGTTACCCGGGAAGACGAGGGTGCCCTGCTCAGATGGCGGGGTGAAGATACCCTCATAGCGCATCTGATGGAAAATCACGCGGCACACCAGCTGGTCGAACATGGTGGCGCCCCACATGTCCGCCCCGGTCAGATCTTTCTTCGGACGGAAGCTCAGATCGGAGAACGGCTGGGTTTTGGCGACGTAATCGCCTTTGGCGGCGCCCTGCGGAACCGGTTTTTCCGGGGCCGGGACCACCAGCTCGCCGTTACGGCGATCCAGCACGAAGATGTTGCCGGTTTTCGCCGGAGCATAGACGACCGGCACGGTTTTGCCGTTGACTTCAATGTCAGCCAGCGTCGGCTGGGAAGGCATGTCCATATCCCACAGATCGTGGTGGACGGTCTGGTAGCTCCAGGCCAGCTTACCGGTGGTGGCGTTCAGCGCGACAATCGAGCTGGCATAGCGCTCTTGCTCCGGCGTGCGGTTACCGCCCCAGATATCCGGAGTGGTCACGCCCATCGGCAGATAGACCAGATCCAGTTTGGCGTCGTAGGCGGCAGGCGCCCAGGAGTTGGGTGAGTTGAGCGTGAAGTGATGCTCATCGCTTGGGATGGCGTTCGGATCTTTCGCGCCCGGATCGAAGGCCCACAGCAGTTTACCAGTATTCACATCAAAGCCGCGGATCACGCCTGATGGCTCGCGGGTAGAGAAGTTATCGGTAACTGCGCCGGCAATCACGATGGTCTTATCGGTGATAATCGGCGGGGAAGTGGGTTCATACATGCCCGGCGTGGTCACCGGCATGTTGGTCTGCAGGTTGAGAATACCTTTGTTGGCAAAGGTTTCGCACAGCTTACCGTTGTCGGCGTTCACTGCGAACAGGCGACCATCGTTCACCGGCAGGATAATGCGGCGCGGACAGTCGGCGACGACGTCAGCAGGGGCGTTATCCGCTTTCGCTTCGTGATACGAGACACCGCGGCAGGTGACGTGCTGGAACGACGGGTCGGCGTTCAGCTGCGGGTCAAAATGCCACTTCTCTTTACCGGAGGCGGCGTCAAGCGCGAACAGACGCTGGTGGGCGGTACACAGGAAGAGCGTGTCGCCGACTTTAATCGGCGTCACTTCGTTAGTGATTTCACCCGGATCGTTCGGCTGTTTCAGGTCGCCGGTGCGGAACACCCAGGCTTCCTTCAGGTTCTTCACGTTGTCGGCGTTAATCTGCTTCAGCGGGGAGAAGCGCTGGCCTTCCTGGTTGCGGCCATAGGCCGGCCAGTCGCCGTCGGCAACGTTGGAGATCGGCGCCGCCGGGGTGGCGTCGGCGCTCAGAGTGCCGTTGATCTCCTGCGGGTCGTTAAAACCGGCCCAGGTCAGCATGCCGCCGCTGATCAGCAAGGCGACGACCAACGCGCCTACGGCGCCAGCGGAAGGCACCGGCAGACGACGCCATACAAAGGGCAGGATCAGCCAGATACCAAAGAAGACGAGGATGTCGCTACGTGGCGTCAGCGCCCAGAAGTCGAAGCCGACTTCCCAGACGCCCCAGATCATGGTCGCCAGCAGCAGCGCGGCGTACAGCCACAGCGCAGCGCGCTTGCCGCGGAACAGCATCACGGTCACGCCCAGCATCACCAGACCGGCGACGGGGTAGTACCAGGAGCCGCCAAGCACGACCAGCCATGCTCCGCCGATTAAAAGATAGAGGCCGCAGAACGCTGCAAATAGCGCAGTCAGCGTCACCAGGAGCCTTGATTGTTGAGACTTTGTTTCAGCCATAGAAAGTTACTCATGTGTTTGTTAATTTTTTAACTGCAATTAATTATAGGATTTAACAAGTGTGATCGGAATCACAAATATGGCTTTATTAATCCCTGCACCGCAGATTTCTTTTTGCTGGTATACTGGATGGCTTGCCGGTCATCGTCGGGGCGAAAGCAGCGGCTTTGATGATTTATATTTAGAATCAAATGGTTAGTCTTATGAAACATACTGTAGAAGTGATGATCCCGGAATCCGAGATCAAAGCGCGCATCGCGGAACTGGGTCGTCAAATCAACGAACATTATCAGAACAGCGGCAGCGAAATGGTGCTGGTGGGGCTGCTGCGCGGCTCGTTTATGTTCATGGCCGACCTGTGCCGTGAAGTGCAGGTGCCGCATGAAGTCGATTTTATGACCGCCTCGAGCTACGGCAGCGGCATGTCCACCACCCGTGATGTGAAAATCCTCAAAGATCTGGACGAAGACATCCGTGGTAAAGACGTTCTGATCGTGGAAGATATCATCGACTCCGGCAATACCCTGTCTAAAGTGCGTGAGATCCTCAGCTTGCGCGAGCCGAAGTCGCTGGCCATTTGTACGCTGCTGGATAAACCAAGCCGCCGTGAAGTGAATGTCCCGGTTGAGTTCGTCGGTTTCGCCATTCCGGACGAGTTCGTGGTGGGCTACGGTATCGACTACGCTCAGCGCTACCGCCATCTGCCGTATATCGGCAAAGTCACCCTGCTGGACGAGTAAGGGGATATCCCACTCTGGCGCGCGCGCCAGAGTGGCTAAGTCTGAAGGCTATTTGTGGTTGATGTGCTTGATCTTGAGGTTGGAGATCCCGTGGCGATAGCGCTGTTCAAGGGTTTCCCGGCTCACGGCGGTCACATCCAGATCGCGCAGCAGTCCGTCGTGAATGCCATATGCCCAGCCGTGGATGGTCACCTTCTGTCCGCGCTTCCACGCCGATTGCATAATCGTCGAATGTCCCAGGTTGTACACCTGTTCCATTACGTTCAGTTCACAAAGGGTATCCAGCCGGCGCTCCTCCGGCATTTCCCCCAGCAGCGAGCTGTGTTTAAACCAGATATCGCGGATATGCAGCAGCCAGTTGTCGATGAGCCCCAGCTCCGGGTTCTCCACCGCCGCCTGTACGCCGCCGCAGCCGTAGTGGCCGCAGATAATAATGTGCTCGACTTCGAGAACATCGACGGCATACTGCACCACCGACAGGCAGTTGAGGTCGGTGTGGATCACCAGATTCGCCACGTTACGATGCACAAACAGTTCGCCTGGCTCCAGGCCGGTGAGTCGCTCAGCGGGAACGCGGCTGTCAGAACAGCCAATCCACAGGAAGCGCGGTTTCTGCGTTTGCGACAGTTTCTCAAAAAAGCCGGGGTCCTCTTCCACCAGCATTTTTGACCATAGTGCATTGTTGCTGATGAGTGTATCTATATCATTCATGGACGTTATCGGCCTGTAACCAAGTAAGTGCGTTGCGCTAATATAGGGTAAGCTCACCTTTTTTAAAACCATCTTAACCCGTGATACTTCCGGCTGCAGATGCGCTGGCCGCGCCACTACAGCGCAAACGTCAGTCAGGCGGGTTAATGACGTGTCATGACACGAGAAGAGATATTTAATGACCATTGCTCTGGAATTAAAACAGCTCAAAAAAACCTACCCCGGCGGGGTTCAGGCGCTGCGGGGAATTGACCTGCAGGTTGAAGCGGGGGATTTCTATGCCCTGCTGGGCCCGAACGGGGCGGGAAAATCCACGACGATCGGCATCATCAGCTCGCTGGTGAACAAAACCTCCGGTCAGGTCAATGTCTTTGGCTACGATCTGGAGAAAGACGTCGTCAACGCCAAGCGCCAGCTTGGCCTGGTGCCGCAGGAGTTTAACTTTAACCCGTTCGAGACCGTGCAGCAGATTGTCGTTAACCAGGCGGGCTACTACGGCGTTGAGCGTAAAGAAGCCATCGCCCGCAGCGAAAAGTACTTAAAACAGCTCGATCTGTGGGAAAAACGTAGCGAACGCGCGCGGATGCTCTCCGGCGGGATGAAGCGCCGCCTGATGATCGCTCGCGCGTTGATGCATGAGCCGAAGCTGCTGATCCTCGACGAGCCGACCGCCGGCGTCGATATCGAACTACGCCGCTCGATGTGGGGCTTCCTCAAGGATCTCAACGATCGCGGAACCACCATTATTCTGACCACCCACTATCTGGAAGAGGCCGAAATGCTGTGCCGCAACATCGGCATCATCCAGCACGGTACGCTGGTGGAAAACACCTCGATGAAAGCGCTGCTGTCGAAGCTGAAATCAGAGACCTTTATTCTCGACCTCGCGCCAAAAAGCCCGGTGCCGAAGCTCGAGGGCTACCAGTATCAGCTGGTCGATACCTCGACGCTGGAAGTGGAGGTCCTGCGCGAGCAGGGGATTAACAGCGTCTTTGCGCAGCTGAGCGCCCAGGGGGTGCAGGTACTGAGTATGCGTAACAAAGCCAACCGTCTGGAAGAGCTGTTTGTCACCCTGGTGCATGAGCGAAAAGGAGAGTCAGCATGATGCAGCTTTATTGGGTCGCGCTGAAAAGCATCTGGACCAAAGAGATCCACCGTTTTATGCGCATCTGGGTGCAGACGCTGGTGCCGCCGGTGATCACCATGACCCTGTACTTCGTGATTTTCGGTAACCTGATCGGGTCGCGCATCGGCGAGATGCATGGCTTTACCTACATGCAGTTTATCGTGCCGGGCCTGATCATGATGGCGGTGATCACCAACGCTTACGCCAACGTCGCCTCGTCGTTCTTCAGCGCCAAGTTTCAGCGCAACATTGAGGAGCTGCTGGTGGCGCCGGTGCCGACGCACGTGATTATCGCCGGCTACGTGGGCGGCGGGGTGGCGCGCGGGCTGTGCGTGGGTATCCTGGTGACCGCGGTGTCGCTGTTCTTTGTGCCGTTCCAGGTTCACTCCTGGCTGTTTGTCGCCCTGACGCTGCTCCTCACCGCGGTGCTGTTCTCGCTGGCCGGACTGCTGAACGCGGTGTTTGCCAAGACCTTCGATGACATCAGCCTGATCCCGACCTTTGTGTTGACGCCGCTGACCTATCTCGGCGGGGTGTTCTACTCGCTGACCCTGCTGCCGCCGTTCTGGCAGGGGCTGTCGCATCTGAACCCCATCGTCTACATGATCAGCGGCTTCCGCTTCGGCTTCCTCGGTATCAACGATGTGCCGCTGGTGACCACCTTTGCGGTGCTGGTGGTCTTCATCGTCGCCTTCTATCTTCTCTGCTGGTCGTTAATCCAGCGCGGTCGCGGCCTGCGTAGCTGATACTCATCACGGTTAGCGCTTCCGGACGCCAATACGCGAAGCGCTAACCGCTTATCTTTGACCCCCATCACCGATACGCCATCTTCCCCTTGCTACATTGTTGGCTGGCTAAGGAGGGAAGCATGCTTGGTTGGGTCATTACCTGCCACGATGAGCTGGCGCAGGAGATGCTGGATCGTCTTGAACAAAAATTTGGTCCGCTGGCCCAGTGCCGGGCGGTCAATTACTGGCGCAATCTCAGCAGCAATATGTTGAGCCGGATGATGTGCGATGCGCTGCATGCCACCGACTCCGGAGACGGGGTCATTTTCCTAACCGACAGAACCGGCGCGGCGCCTTATCGGGCCGCGGCGCTGATGAGTCACAAACATACCCACTGCGAAGTGATCTCCGGCGTCAGCTATTCATTACTTGAGCGAATGTATCTGCTGCGGGACACGTTAAGCAGCGAGGCGTTTCGCCAGGCTATCGTCAGCGCGGGCGGGCCGATGGTGAGCAGCCTGTGGCATCAGCAGCAGAAGAACCCCCCGTTCCGGTTGCGTCATGATACCTTTGGAAATTAAGCAGCGGGACAGATGCCGCTTTTGTTACAATAACCGCCGTTGATGGTTTACCGGTTCGATGCGCATGCTTGTCCGATTTTTTACTCTGCTTCTTTTACTGACCTCACTCAGCGCCTCCGCCAGTCTGCTTAGTCAGCAGGGCAAACCTGTGCGCTATATGCAAACCACCGAAGACGCGGTGATCTGGGCGCAGGTGGGGAACCATGTGGTCAGCGTGGGCAATGTGCGTGCCGGGCAGATCCTCGCGGTTGTCCCGACGGCGGCTGATTACTATGAGTTTCGCTTCGGCTTCGGCACCGGGTTTATTGACAAGGGCCATCTGGAGCCAGTGCAGGGGAAGCAGCGGGTGGAGGACCGTCTGGGGGATCTCAATAAGCCGCTGAGTAACCAGAATTTACTCACCTGGAAAGATACACCGCTCTATGACGCTCCCTCAGTGAGCAGCGCGCCGTTCGGCACGCTGGCCAATAATCTGCGCTATCCGATCCTCAGCAAGCTGAAAGACCGCCTCAATCAGACCTGGTTTCAGATCCGCATTGGCGATCGGCTGGCGTGGGTCAGCAGTCTGGATGCGCAGGAGGATAACGGGATCCCCGTGCTGACCTATCACCATATTCTGCGTGACGAAGAGAACACCCGTTTCCGCCATACCTCGACCACCACCTCGGTACGCGCCTTCAATAACCAGATGACCTGGCTGCGGGATCAGGGGTATACCACGCTGACCCTGTATCAGCTGGAAGGCTACGTGCGCAATAAAATTAACCTTCCGGCGCGGGCAGTCGCCATTACCTTCGATGACGGTTTGAAATCGGTAAACCGCTACGCCTATCCGGTGTTGAAACAGTATGGCTTCCACGCCACCGCCTTTATTATCTCTTCGCGCATCAAGCGTCATCCGCAGCAATGGGATCCGAAATCGCTGCAGTTCATGAGCATTTCTGAGCTCAGGCAGATCCAGGATGTCTTTGACATTCAGTCGCATACCCACTTCCTGCACCGGGTGGACGCCGGCCGGCGGCCAATCTTATTCAGCCGCAATTACCATAATATTCTGTTTGATTTTGCCCGTTCGCGCCGGGCGCTGAGCCAGTTTAATCCACATGTGCTCTACCTTTCCTATCCCTTCGGCGGCTATAACGCCACGGCGGTGCAGGCGGCGAATGACGCCGGGTTTCATATGGCGGTGACGACAGTGCGTGGGAAGGTGAAGCCGGGGGACAATCCGTTTCTGCTAAAGCGGTTATATATCTTACGCACGGATTCGCTGGAGACGATGTCGCGGCTGATCAGTAACCAGCCGCAGGGGTAAACTTCGGCGCTGCGCCTGAGCGCAGCGTCGTGGTCATCAGGCGACCTGCACCGGAATCGCTTTCGCCTGGCGCTTCATTTCGTTGTCGCCTTCGAAGTAGGCGATGTTGGGCTGCCAGCGGCGCGCCTCTTCGTCAGACATGGTGACGAAGCTGGCGATGATCAGGATATCGCCGACGCTGGCGCAGTGCGCGGCGGCGCCGTTAACGGAGATGATTCTGGAACCCCGCTCGGCGGCAATGGCGTAGGTGGAGAAACGGTTACCGTTGGTGACGTTCCAGAGGTGAATGGTTTCATTCTCCAGAATACCGGCCGCATCCAGGAAATCCTGGTCAATGGCGCAGGAACCTTCATAGTGCAGGTCAGCCTGCGTCACTTTTACGCGGTGGAGCTTGCCCTGCAGCATATTACGCATCATAACTTCTACCCTTCAACCTTAATGTAGCAGAGCGGACACGACGTCCGCCCTGAGAAAAGCCCGGGCAAGTATTGCCCGATTTTTACCCGCTGTCTACTGACCGAGCGTGACGATCTGGTTGTCGATCAGGCGGGCCTGACCGAGCCAGGCGGCCATCAGGATCACCGCGCGCTGGCTGGTGTCGGTCAGCTCAAGCAGGGTGTCGGCATCGCGGATCTGAATGTCGTCGGCACGGAAACCTTTCTCGTTCAGTTCCTGCTCGGCGATAGCGATGATCTCGTCGAGCTGACGGTCGCCGGCGGCCAGTTTTTCCGCCACCGCGCTCAGCACTTTATACAGACCGGGGGCGATTTTGCGCTGGTCGGCGGTCAGATAGCCGTTACGCGAGCTCAGCGCCAGGCCATCCTTCGCGCGGACGATCGGCACGCCGATAATATCGATATCGTAGCCCATGTCGGCAACCATCTTGCGGATCAGCGCCAGCTGCTGGAAGTCTTTCTCGCCAAAGCAGGCGACGTCTGGCTGAACCAGGTTGAACAGCTTACTGACGATGGTCGACACGCCGCGAAAATGGCCCGGACGGCTGGCGCCTTCCAGCATAGTGGACAGGCCGGGGACGTCGACGTAGGTCTGGCCTTCGGTGCCCTGCGGGTAGACTTCCGCCGGCGTCGGCGCGAAGACAAAGTCGACATGACGCTTGTTCAGCTTTTCGCAATCATCCTGCAGGGTGCGCGGGTAGCGCGCCAGGTCATCGGCGCGGTCAAACTGCATCGGATTGACGAAAATACTGACCACCACCACGTCCGCGCTGGCTTTGGCTTCATCAACCAGCTTCATATGACCATCATGCAGGTTGCCCATCGTCGGGACCAGCGCGATACGCTTGCCTTCCTGACGCAGACGGCGGATATGCTGACGCAGCAGCAGCACGGATTCTATAATCAGCACAACAAGACTCCTTAATGGAAACTGTGTTCTTCGCCCGGATAGACCCCGGATTCGACTTCGGCAATATACTGCCGCACCGCGGCGCGGATGTCGCCCGCCTCGGCAAGGAAATTCTTGGCAAATTTCGGAATGTGGCCGCCGGTAATGCCGAAAGCGTCATGCATCACCAGGATCTGCCCATCGGTGACGTTGCCCGCGCCGATGCCGATCACCGGAATGGTCAGGGCTTCGGTGATGCGTTTCGCCAGGGCGACCGGGACGCACTCCAGCACCAGCAGCTGCGCGCCTGCCGCTTCCAGCGCTAACGCGTCTTCAAACAGGGTTTGCGCCGCATCGCCGCGGCCCTGCACTTTATAGCCACCGAATACGTTCACCGACTGCGGCGTCAGGCCGAGGTGGCCGCAAACCGGCACCGCGCGTTCCGCCAGCATCCTCACGGTCTCGGCCAGCCAGGCGCCGCCTTCGAGTTTGACCATATTGGCGCCGGCGCGCATCACGATGGCGGCATTTTCGAAGGTCTGCTCCGGCGTGGCGTAGGCCATAAACGGCAGGTCGGCGAGCAGCAGGCTGTTCGGCGCGCCGCGGCGGACGGCGCGGGTGTGATAGGCGATATCTTCCACGGTGACCGGCAGGGTGGAGTCGTGACCCTGCACCGTCATTCCCAGCGAGTCGCCCACCAGCAGCACATTAATGCCTTCATCGGCGAACAGCTTCGCGAAGCTATGGTCGTAGGCGGTAATGGTGGCAAAGCGCTTCTTTTCCTGTTTGCATTTCTGCAGCAGGGCAATGGTGGTCGGTTTCATAACATTTCCTGATGATGAAAGTCATATTAACCGGCATTCTAACAGCAGCATTTAGAGGGGCAATGATTTTGGGCAACCGATTACGACGATCGCCGTAAATGCTAAAAAAGGAGAGGGAATTACCAGATAGCGGGTTTTGTCGCGCCGAGATCATCCAGTACGGTACGCAGCGCAGGGCCGTCAGGAAAGCGGAGGTCCGGGGCGATCTCGAACAGCGGCCAGAGCATAAAGCCGCGGTTTTTCATATCGTAGTGCGGAACGGTCAGACGCTCGCTGTTAATGACCGCATCGCCAAACAGCATGATATCGAGATCGAGGGTGCGCGGCCCCCAGCGTTCGGCTTTGCGTTCCCGACCCTGCTGCAGCTCAATGCGCTGGGTGTGATCGAGCAGCGCCTCGGGGGCCAGCGTGGTTTCCAGCGCGACGGCGGCGTTGAGATAGTCCGGCTGATCCTGCGGGCCCAGCGGCGGCGTGCGGTAGAACGAAGAGACGTTCACCACGCGGCTGTAAGGTATTTCGCCCAGGGCGCGGATAGCCGCCTGCACCTGCGCCAGTGGCGAAGCGAGGTTACTACCGAGGGCGATATAGACCAGGGTCATGCGTTACCCTGGCGCGGCGCGCGCTTGCGCGGACGGCGGTGGCGACGGCGCGGCGCCGGATCGTCCCCGAGGTCGTTGAGCATATCTTTTTGCGCCGGCGGCGCGGCGACCTGGAATTCGCCCCACCATTTGGTCAGACGCTGCAGTTCGCCGTTGTTTTCAGCGCCGGCGCGTAGCTCCAGCAGATCGTAGGCGGCGCGGAATTTCGGATGCTCCATCAGCTTCCAGGCGCGTTTGCCCTGGCGACGGGACATGCGCAGCTGCAGCTGCCAGATATCGCGGATCAGGGTGGTGATGCGCTTAGGGATCGCCAGCGTACGGCAGGCTTCGTCCAGTACGTCGTTCATCGCCAGCGCGAAGGCGTCATAGTACGCCAGACCGCTCTCCTGAGCGATTTTTTGCGCCGTTTCCAGCAGCGGATACCAGAACATTACCGAGAAGAGGAAGGCCGGATTGACGCGCATGTCGTTATGAATGCGGGTGTCGGTGTTCTTCAGCACCTGGTTGATGATCCGCTCCATCGGGCTATCGCCGCGCTCGGTAAAGTAGCGGGTGATGGTCGGGAACAGCGGCTGGAACAGGTTGTATTCCCGCAGCAGCAGGTAGGTCTGATAGCCATGCCCGGCCTGCAGCAGCTTGAGCACTTCTTCGAACAGGCGCGCCGGCGGCACGTCGTGGAGCAGGGCGGCCAGCCGCGGCAGCGGTTCGGCCGTTTCCGGGCTGATGGTCATATCCAGCTTGGCGGCGAAGCGCACCGCGCGCAGCATGCGTACCGGATCCTCGCGATAGCGGGTTTCCGGATTGCCGATCAGGCGGATCACGCCGTCCTGCAGATCCTTCATGCCGCCGACGTAGTCGCGCACGGTAAAGTCCGCCACGCTGTAATAGAGGCTGTTTATGGTGAAGTCGCGACGCTGGGCGTCCTCTTCGATCGAGCCGAAGATGTTATCGCGCAGCAGCATGCCGTTCTGGCCCCGCTGGGAGGTGACGCGATCGGTAGTGTGTCCTTCGTGATGGCCACGGAAGGTAGCGACCTCAATGATTTCCGGCCCGAACATCACGTGCGCGAGGCGGAAACGGCGCCCGACCAGACGGCAGTTGCGGAACAGCTTACGCACCTGATCCGGCGTGGCGTTGGTCGTGACGTCAAAATCTTTTGGCTTTTTGCCAAGCAGCAGGTCGCGGACGCCGCCGCCAACCAGCCAGGACTCGTAGCCCGCCTTGTTGAGGCGGTACATGACCTTGAGGGCGTTTTCACTGATATCTTTGCGGGAAATAGCATGCTGCTCACGCGGGATCACCGTCATAGGCGTTGGTTCGACGGCGGCTTCTGCCTCGCGCTCCTCACGGCTTAGCACCTTACGGCAAAAATTAGCGACTCGGGTAAAAATGGTGCACCTCGTAGTGTCAGACGGACTTCAGATCAATTGTACAGTGTAAAAATAGCGGCTAATCATAGCTCAGCGGGAGCCATTTGAGAATGCTCGATTTTCGCCGGCTGCCAGTTGGCGACGGCCTGGGCGAGTAAATCATCGATGCTCAGGGCCTGCCACTCCCCGGCGATCTCCTGATTCAGAAAGCGGAGCGCCCGGACGATTTCGGGGCGCGGATCGCCTTCCGGCAGCGCCGGCGCGTGGTTTTGTTTAGAGAGCTTATTGCCGTCGGCATTGAGGGCCAGCGGCAGATGGAGGTAGTCCGGTGCCTGCCAGCCAAAATGCTGATACAGCGAAATCTGCCGCACCGTCGGCTCAATCAGATCGGCGCCGCGGACGATCTCGGTGATCCCCTGAAAGTGGTCATCGACCACCACCGCCAGGTTGTAGGCAAACAGTCCGTCGCGACGGTGGATAATAAAATCTTCTCGCGCCAGCGGCTCGTTGGCGACCAGCGTGCCGCGCAGGCGGTCGGTGAACTGCAGAACCGGACGGGTCTGGCGCAGACGCAGCGCGGCGTTTTCCGCCCCCAGCCCAAGGTCGCGGCAGTGACCATCATAGATCCCGCCTACGGCGTGGATCCGCGCGCGGGTGCAGGTGCAGTAGTAGCTCAGCCCTTGCTCGCTCAGCCAGGCCAGCGCCTCGCGGTAGGCTTCGTGCCGTTGCGACTGCCAGAGCACCTCGCCGTCCCAGTGCAGACCGTAGTGGTCGAGCTGGCGCAGGATGGTGTCGGCGGCCCCGGGGACTTCGCGCGGCGGGTCGATATCTTCAATACGAACGCGCCAGATACCCTGGTTCGCGCGGGCCTGCAGGTAGCTGCCGAGCGCGGCGATCAGAGAGCCGAAGTGGAGTTCGCCGGAGGGGGAGGGAGCAAAGCGCCCTATATAGCGTGAGTCAGTCATGGTACGGACAACAGAACCAGGCGGGAGAGACTCCCGCCAGAGAGTGAGGCAGCAGGGGATTAGCCCGCCATCTGTTTTTCGCGAATTTCCGCCAGGGTTTTGCAGTCAATGCACAGATCCGCTGTCGGACGCGCTTCCAGACGGCGAATGCCGATCTCCACGCCGCAGGATTCGCAGTAGCCGAAGTCTTCGTCTTCAACTTTTTTCAGCGTTTTCTCGATCTTTTTGATCAGTTTACGTTCGCGGTCGCGGTTACGCAGCTCCAGGCTGAACTCTTCTTCCTGGGCGGCACGGTCTACCGGGTCCGGGAAGTTAGCAGCTTCATCCTGCATGTGCGATACGGTGCGATCCACTTCATCCCTGAGTTGATTACGCCATGCTTCAAGAATACGCTTGAAGTGCGCCAGCTGGGCTTCGTTCATATACTCTTCGCCCGGTTTCTCTTGGTACGGCTCCACCCCAGCGATGGCGAGAATACTCAGGGACGATGTTTTACGGTTTTGCCCTTCTTGCATGTTGCTTCTCCTTAACACGCACTATCGATCCCCATGTGGGGGAAAATCAGGCCGCTATAAATAGCAGATGCTTTTCCGGATAGCAATTATCTAAACGTTACACTTGACAACCCTGTGAAGAAAAGCGTATTCGCGCTTGCGACCCGAACACTATTTAGCCACTTATTTACCGGGGTTTAACACCACGGCGATCGGCTTATTCAGAGTCATCCTCGTCGTAGAAAGTTCCGCTTTCCAGGCGAGAATTTCCACCCCCTTGTCGCGGGCTTCTGTTAACAGCTGTGCGTATCTGGCATCAATATGATGCGCGGGAGAGAAACGGTCAATTGCCGAATGCAGGACGGCAAATAAAATCACCGCGCGGTCGCCATTTGCCGCGACGGCCATCAGCTCCCGCAGGTGCTTCTGTCCGCGCATAGTCACCGCATCAGGAAAATAACCGTATTCTTTCTCCGCCAACGTAACCGATTTCACTTCAATATAGCAGTTTTGGCGATCATCTGCCTGTAACATAATATCGATACGGCTATTCTCAGCGCCATATTTCACTTCGCTTTTCAGCTGGTTATAGCCTGAAAGTTCAGGGATTATTCCGGCGGAAATTGCTTCTTTCGCCAGCGTATTCGCGCGCAGCGTGTTGACGCAAATAACGGCACCCTGCTGCGTTTCAGTTAATTCCCAGGTATGGGCATATTTGCGCTTCGCATTGTCAGAAGTGGAATACCAGACGGTGTCGCCCGGGACGGCGCAGCCGGTCATGGCACCGGTATTTGGGCAGTGGAGCGTCAATTCGCGGCCATCGGGGGTCACCACGTCGGCAAGAAAACGTTTGTAACGTTTAAGCAAAATGGCGGGTTGCAACGGCGGATCAAACTGCATCAATTTTCCTTATCAAACGGATAATGTTCCAGCGCCGTGTAGCGCGTGCGCCCGCGGCTAAAGCTGGATTCATAGAGCACGAACTCGTTCACCGGAAACGTCCAGCGAAAGCCGGGCGGCGGGATCGGCACCGCCTGACGGGCATCGCGCCACAGGGTAATGTGCGGATGAAACGGCTGCGGACTCTGATAGCAGCCGCTGCGCGCCGCCTGAGCGCGCAGCATACTGGCAAGCTGCAGCAGGCCGCGCGGTGGCTGACGGGTCCCAAGCCAGACCACCCGCGAACGCAGCCACTGTCCGGCATCGTCCAGCGTCAGGGTAAAGCCCGGCTGCTGGAGGCGGCCGGCGAGGGCAGACAGCGCCCGCTGTTTTTCCGCGCTCACCTCGCCGAGAAACGCCAGCGTCAGATGAAGGTTATCCGCCGCGACGGGCCTGCCGGCATCCTCAGGGAAGTGCGTTGCCCGCCACTGGACAATCTGTTTGCGGACGGCAGGCGGCAGTTCAATCGCAAAAAACAGCCTTTTCGGCTCAGACATGATAGAGACTCGGTAATGAATTAGGGGGATGCTACAATGCGAGCCCCTGAATGTTAACCCCCGGAGCCTTTTGTGTCCTCATTGCCGGTTGCCGCCGTCCTCCCAGAACTGTTATCCGCCCTGCAGCATGCGCCGCAGGTTTTGCTCAACGCGCCGACCGGCGCCGGGAAGTCGACCTGGCTGCCGCTGCAGATCCTCGCTGAGGGTAACATCGCGGGACGCATTATCCTGCTGGAGCCGAGGCGTCTGGCGGCGCGCAATGTCGCGCAGCGGCTGGCTGAACTGCTCGGCGAAAAGCCAGGGGAGACCGTGGGTTACCGCATGCGTGCCGAAACCTGCGTCGGGCCACAGACCCGCCTGGAGGTGGTCACGGAGGGGATCCTGACGCGCATGATCCAGCGCGATCCCGAGCTGACGGGCGTGGGGCTGGTGATCCTCGATGAGTTTCACGAGCGCAGCCTGCAGGCGGATCTGGCGCTGGCCCTGCTGCTTGATGTCCAGCAGGGGTTACGTGACGATCTCAAACTGCTCATCATGTCGGCGACCCTTGATAACGATCGCCTGCAGCGTCTGCTGCCTGAGGCGCCGGTGGTGGTCTCGGAGGGGCGCGCTTATCCGGTGGAGCGTCGCTTCAGCCCGCTCTCCGCGCACCAGCGTTTTGATGAGGCGGTGGCGATAGCGGCGGCGGAGCTCCTGCGGCATGAACAGGGATCGATGCTGCTGTTTCTGCCCGGCGTCGGCGAGATCCAGCGCGTTCAGGAACAGCTGACGGAGCGCGTGGCGGAGGATGTCATCCTCTGCCCGCTGTATGGCGCTTTGCCCCTAAGCGAGCAGCGCAAAGCGATCCTCCCGGCGCCGGCCGGGAAGCGCAAAGTGGTGCTGGCCACCAACATTGCTGAGACCAGTTTAACCATCGAGGGCATCCGCCTGGTGGTCGACACCGCCCAGGAGCGTGTTGCCCGCTTTGACCCGCGCACCGGCCTGACCCGGCTGGTGACGCAGCGCATCAGCCAGGCATCGATGACCCAGCGCGCCGGACGCGCCGGTCGTCTCTCCCCGGGGATCTGCCTGCATTTGCTCGGCAAAGAACAGGCCGAACGAGCGGCGGCGCAGAGCGAACCGGAGATCCTGCACAGCGATCTGTCGGCGCTGTTGCTGGAGCTGCTGCAGTGGGGTTGCCACGATCCGGCCTCGCTGGCCTGGCTGGATCAGCCGCCGGCGGTGAACCTGGCTGCCGCGCGCCGCCTGCTGGAGGCGCTCTCGGCGCTGGACGGCGAGCGGCTGTCGGCGTTTGGCCGCAAAATGGCCACCCTCGGCAACGAGCCCCGGCTGGCGGCGATGCTGGCCGCTGCGCAGACCGATGACGAGGTGGCGACGGCGGCCAGGCTGGCGGCGATCCTTGAGGAGCCGCCGCGCGGCGGGCTGGTGGATTTGGGCGCCGTCTTTTCCCGTCAGCAGGCCAACTGGCAGCAGCGCGCGCAGCAGCTGATGAAGCGTCTGGCCTGCCGCAGCGGCCAGCCCGACGCGGGACGAATGGCTGCGCTCCTGGCGTCGGCCTTCGCCGACCGCATCGCCCGCCGCCGCGGTCAGGAGGGACGCTATCAGCTGGCGAACGGTATGGGCGCGATGCTGGACGCCGACGACGCGCTGGGCCGCCATGAGTGGCTGATCGCTCCGCTGCTGCTGCAGGGCAGCGCCTCACCGGATGCCCGCATGCTGCTGGCTCTGCCGGTGGATATCGGCGAGCTGATCGCCGCCCGTCCCGAGCTGGCGCAGCGTTCCGACACGGTGGAGTGGGATGAAGCGCAGGGGACGCTGAAAGCCTGGCGGCGGACGGTGACGGGCCAGCTGGTGATTAAGACCCAGCCGCTGGCGAAGCCCTCTGAGGCGGAGCTGCATCAGGCGATGCTCAACGGGATTCGTGAGAAAGGCCTCGGTGTGCTCAACTGGACGCCAGAGGCCGAGCAGCTGCGGCTGCGGCTGCAGTGTGCGGCGCAATGGCTGCCGGAAGAGGCGTGGCCCGCGGTGGATGACGCTTCGCTGCTGGCCTCGCTGGAGGCATGGCTGCTGCCGCAGATGAACGGCGTTCACTCGCTGCGGGCGCTGAAGGCGCTGGATCTGCGGCAGGCGCTCCAGGACTGGCTGCCGTGGCCGCTGCGCCAGAAGCTGGATCGCGAGCTGCCGACGCACTATACCGTGCCGACCGGCAGCCGTCTGGCGATCCGTTACCATGCGGAGAACCCGCCGGCGCTGGCGGTGCGTATGCAGGAGATGTTCGGCGAGGCCACGACGCCGGTTATCGCCGAGGGGCGAGTGCCGCTGGTGCTGGAGCTGCTGTCGCCCGCTCAGCGTCCGCTGCAGATCACTCGCGATCTCAGCGCCTTCTGGCAGGGGAGCTACCGTGAGGTGCAGAAAGAGATGAAGGGACGCTATCCGAAACACGTCTGGCCGGACGATCCGGCCAACGCCGCTCCGACCCGACGCAGCAAAAAATATTCGTAGCCCCAGGCGCCGGGCGGCATTCTGCCCGGCCAGTCGAACCACTCACGCTAGACCATCTGCTGCCAGAGAAAAACGCCCCCTCCCGCCAGCGCCAGCCAGGGGCCGAAGGCCAGCGGCTGCTGCAGCGACTGCCGGGTCCACAGGCGCTGCAGCAGGGTCCACGTCAGCCCGCTGGCTGAGGCGAACAACAGCACCTGCGGCAGAGCCTGCCAGCCGCACCAGGCGCCCAGCGCCGCCAGCAGCTTAAAATCGCCATAGCCCAGAGCCTCTTTGCCGGTCAGCAGGCGGAACAGCCAATAGACCGACCACAGCGCCAGATAACCAGCCATCGCCCCGGCGACCGCGTCCGGCAGCGCAATGTACACCTCGTTAAGATTGAACAGCAGTCCGGCCCACAGCAGGGGCAGGGTCAGGCGGTCGGGCAGCAGCTGGGTCCGGGCATCAATCCGCGCCAGTATCAGCAGAAAGGAGAGCAGCACCAGGCCGCCCGCCAGCGCCAGTCCCGGTGCGAGCAGCGCCCCGGCGAGGATAAACAGCAGGCCGGTGGTCAGCTCGGTCAGCGGATAGCTCCACGAGATGCGCGCCTGACAGCAGCGGGCGCGACGGCCTAGCCAGAGGAAGCTGACCAGCGGGATATTGTCCCGCCAGGCTATCGGCTGGCGACACTGCGGACAAGATGAGCCCGGCGTGCTGAGGGTTAGCGGCTCGTCGTCCGCGGTCTGGGCCAGCATGCGCGGCAGACGGTAGATCACCACGTTGTAAAAGCTGCCCAGCGCCAGGCCGAACAGCAGCAGAAAGCCATACCAGATAAGAGGGAAATGCAGCGATAATGCGGCTAATGTCGTCATTTTTGCTCCTTTAATCACCATTTTCCCTGCAGCTGCCACGGCGTCGGGCCCGGGTCGTTTTTGGCCATCGGGCGGGTGACCAGCAGCGCCAGCAGGGGCGGTATCCCCTGCCGGGGCTGTAGCGTACCGTGAAACAGATAGCGGCCATCGGGCGACAGGGTTCCCTGGCCGCTGAGGCTCAGCTGATGAGAATCCTGGCGGATGGCCAGCGCCACGGCGCCGGTCGCCGTACAGCTTAAGGTGCCACTGACCTGGGCTAACTCCAGGCTACCGACCGGAGAGTGCAGCCTGGCCTGACGCCACTGCGCGCGTCCGGCGGTGATTTGCCGACAGCGCCCCTCGCTGAAGTGCGCTTCGGCCAGGCTGAAAGTAACCTCTCCCTCGGCGCTGACGGGCATGGTCGGCGTTAGCCAGCGACCGAGCAGGCTGGCGGGGGCGGTGAGCCGTCCCTCCTGCAGGCGCAGATCGCGGATGCCCCACAGCCGGGCCTGACCCTCCACGCCGCGGGGATCGCTGAGCGCGATCTGCCAGCCAGCCAGGGTGAGTGACCACGTCAGCCGCTCAAGCCGTTCGCCGCTCCAGGAGACTGACTGCGCCGCGCCGCGCCAGATGCTGCCGCTGAGGTTGGCCACCTGTACCTCGGGCGGCAGCATCGGGACTAACAGACGCGCCGGGGCGGTGGCGGTCAACCACAGCAGATAGAGCGCCAGCAGTAGCCCAACCGCGAACCCGTTAGCTTTCATCGTCGCGCTCCAGCAGCAGATGGTTGACCATGACCCAGCCCGGCCGCGACGGCTGTGCGGTTACGGATAGCGAGACCGCGTTGACGCCGCGCATCGCCGGGGCGTCCAGCCAGTCCATCAGCGCCTGAAAGGCGCAGGGCTGAAGGGTGACCTGAAGACGTTTTCCCTGCGGCTGCAGACGAACGACTTCCAGCCCGTGGCTCGCCGCCTCGCGCATCACCAGCGCGGTGAGCGCCTCTTTTGCCGCCGGCGCGGGCTGCTGGCTGAGCTGCTGCAGGCGCGGACCCTGCTGCGTCATCCAGCGCAGGCTGGCCTGTTCTTTCACCAGGATTTGCCGCCACTGCGCCTCGCGGGCTCGCCAGGGCTGCCACAGCCCGTACCAGAGGGCGCACACCACCAGCAGCCCCGCGAGTCCGAGCAGCAGGCGCTGCTCCGACGGCGTGCGCTGCCGCCACCAGATAAACAGATTAGCCATCGTTTTCCTCCAGCGTCAGTTGTCCTTCAATGCCATCCGGTTTCGTGGTCATGTCGCCTGGCCGGACGCGAAACCGCGGCTGCGCCCGCTGGGTGAACTGCTCCAGCGCCCGGGAAGAGGCCGCGGCGATATCCAGTTGCAGACGGTTGGCCGCGGCATCCCAGCTCAGCGCCCGCAGGCGGATCCCCGGCGTGTCGCTGATGATGTTCTGCAACGCGCTGAGGCGGTCGACGAGGGGGGCATGCTGCGCCTGACGGGCGAGGGTTTGCAGATGCTGCTGCATCTGCAGTCGCGGGTTAATCACCTTTTTCTCCGTAGGAAACCAGCGATGATAGTAGGCCCGGCTGGCCTGCTGGGCCGCCTCGGCCTGGCGCGCCAGATCGCGATGATCCAGAACGCTATTCACCGCCGCCAGCAGCGCCAGGGCCAGCGCGGCATACCGAGCCGGACGCCAGCTCCCCTGCGCAGGCTGCCGACGGCGGATGGCAAACTCTCCCTGCAGCAGACTGAGCTTCTGCGCCGCCGGATGATTTGCGGCGAGGGAGAGCAGCGTCTGCGCAGGCTGCGCGCGCCACGCTCCCGGCGCCGCGGGCGGCGGCGAATAGCTGTCGATGACGTGCTCTTCCGCCTCGCCCTGCAGCAGCTCCGCCAGCCAGGAACTTTCTGCCGCCATGCCGCTCCATGGCTGGTGGCGGATCAGCCACTGCTCGTCCACCTGCACCGCGCTCCACGCCGGCGGTTGCCAGGGCAGGGCGAGCACATCGGGCGTCAACGCCAGGGGCCGTAGGGAGAGCGACTCGCAGCGCGCCATCCAGTCGCGCATTTTTTGCCGCTGCACGGCGACGATCTCGCACTGGGCCTGCTGGCGGTGGAGCAGGGCAAAATGGGTGGCTTCCACATCGTCGGCCAGCTGCTCTTCCAACAGGAACGGGGCCACCTGCAGCGGCGGTTTACGCAGGCCCGCCGGCAGGCTGAGGGGGTGAAACGCGCAGTCGCTGGCCGGGATCAGCACCCAGGCTGGATAATGCGCCGCCAGCGCCGGGAAAGGGCTGGCGTCGTCAGCCGGCCACCGGCCGCGGGCTTCGTGATGCGGATCGCCGGGGGCGAAGAGTTGCCAGTGCAGCGGCGCCTGCCCGGGGGCGAAGCGCACGATCAGCATGGCCTGGGGGGAAGCGTTAAACTTATTCATCAACCACCATAGAAAGTCCGTATCGCCGCTGGACGACGGTAAAGGCGCGCCCCTCCTGTTGCAGGACGCTGTGCAGCTGAAAGCGAAGGTTGCCGGTCACCACGGTGAAGGCGGCGATAAAGCGTGTGCTGCGCACCGTCAGCCAGGGGCGGGCGAGCGTGGTATCGGTTTTCTGCAGCGTAGGCTGCGCGAGAAAGGCGGCGACGCTGCTCCATCCGGTTCGCGGGCGGTTGTGCAACAGCTGTTGCGCCTCCTGCAGCGTCAGATCGCCGGGAAAGAGGGCCACCAGCAGGGCGGCCTGTGAGGGCCGCAGGGTGTTGACATTGACCTGCAGCGCGTCAGCCGGCTGGACGCAGACGAAGGGGAGCAGGCGCTGATAGAGCGCGGTGTCCATACCGGCCAGCAGGCGCAGCTCGCTGACGTCCTGCATCGGCTGGTTGGCGGCGAGATAGCCCGGGGTTTGCGCCATATAAACCTCGTCCTCCGCCCCGTTCAGTCGCGGCTGGCCGTCGCTGTCCGTCCAGTCGCCGAGGGCGGCGGCGATCTGGCTGGCGCGCAGCGGCGACTCGCCGAGCAGCGCCAGCAGCCGGACGAAGACGTCGGTCAGGTAGGGCGTTTCGCCGCTGGTCTCATCCGCGCGATGGTTGATGGCATTGAGGTTAAAGCAGGCGTGCCCGTCGCGGATCGTGGCGAGGATTTCGCCATCGTCGAGGGTAAAGCGGCGTCCCTCCTGCGCCCAGGTTTGCGCCAGGTTCGTTTGACTGGGCGAGTCCAGCGCGTCGCGTTGCAGCAGCGCGGCGGCCATGTTTTCCGCCGCCAGGGCGTACCATCTGGCCTGCAGATTATCGAGGGTCACGGCGGTGTGTTGATACATGACCGAGGTGCGTTCGGTCATGGCGCTGGCGAGGATCATCATCAGGGCGAGGATGAACAGCACCATCAGGAGCGCGACGCCGCGTTGCCGATTTTTCACTGGCCGCCCCCCGGGGTAAGTAAAAACAGGCGGGTTATCTCCCCGCTGTTCGCCAGGGTCAGGGTGATCTCCAGCCCCTGCGGCAGCTTCTGCGAGCGGTCCCAGGTCTCCTGCCAGCGGCCGTCGGCATAAAACCGCAGGCGAAACGCCGTCACCCCGCGCAGCAGCACCCGGACCGTCGGCTGGCTGCCGGTCAGCGGATCCTGCTGATCGAAGCTCAGCCGTTCAAGCTGCTGCTGGCGCAGGCGGTAGCTGACGTTCTGGATCTCCGAGCGCGGGAGGATCCCCAGCGGATTCGGCCAGCCGCTGCGGCTGAAGGCCAGCCCCCAGTCATCGCTCTGCAACTGAAAACGTCCGGCAAAGAAAAGCGTGTCGCTGTTTCTGGCGCGACGGGGAATGATGTGCGTGACATCGTCGGCTATCTGGCGAAAAGCGCGCTGGAGGGCGGCGATCTGCTGGCTCTTCTCACGGGTGAGGCCATCGGCGCGGATGACGTTCTGCAGCACCATCACGGCGGCGGCGCTGAGGACGGCGAGGATAGCCAACGCCAGCAGCGTTTCAATCAGGGTGAAACCGCGCATTTTCGTTATCATGGCGGCGTCACCCAGGTGCGCAGAGTCGCCAGCGGCGCGGGATCGCTTTTTTGCCGCCGGACCTCCACGTCCAGCGCCCGCAGCTGCGGCAGCGCGGTTTCCACCCCCTGCCAGCGGACGAACCAGCGCGTCCCGGCGGCCTCCACGGTGGTTTCAGACCAGCTGAGGGCAGGCCAGCGTTTCTCCAGCCGCAGCTGCACCAGCTGATTATCCGCCAGCCAGCTGGCGAGGATTTTCTCTTCCATACGCCCGAGCTGCCGCGTCTGCTGCAGGGTGGATTGCATCACCGCCAGGCCGGCGAGGGCGAAAATCACCAGCGCGACCATCACTTCGATAAGCGTCATTCCGCTCTCGCGTTTCATGGCTGCTCCCGCGCCGCCAGCGGCTGACTGTCGCCCTGGGCGTCGATGTTGATGCCCGTCGCGGCGTCAATCCGCAGCTGAAACGGGGTGACTTCGCCGCCGGGAAAGATGATCACGTCGGGCTGCTCGCCCGGCGTCCACGCCTGGCCGTTGGGAAAGCGCAGCGTCAGCCTGGCACGCGGGAGGGTTTCCGCCGTGGTGGCGCGCCCGGCCTGCAGCGGCAGCCACTGCGCGTTGCCCCAGCGGTCGTCAGCCGCCGCCGGGGCGCCTTCGTCGGCAGGCTGCAGGCGCATAAACTGCCAGCGGTCAGGGTGGATAACGATCCCGAAGAGCTGGCCGGTTTGCTGCCCGCGCTCGCGGACAAAATCCAGCTGCGCCTGAAAGCGCGCCAGGATCTGCGTGGCCTCCTGGGTGCGGGCGGAGGGAAACGCCAGCAGCACCATGCTGGCGCTGACGCCGATCAGCAGCAGGACCAGCATCATTTCCAGGAGGGTGAAACCGCGCTGAGACACTATTTCTTCCCGAGGGTCCAGTTGCCGATGTCGTCATTGGTGTCGGGCATCCCGTCCGGGCCGACGCTGAAGACGTCGATGGCACCATGCTGACCGGGGCTTAACAGCTGATACTCATTTCCCCATGGGTCCTGCGGCAGGCGGCGGATATAGCCGCCTTCCGGGTAGTTGCGGGCATGCGGCTCGACGGCCGGGGCGGTCACCAGCGCCTGCAGACCCTGTTCGGTATTCGGGTAGCGGCTGTTGTCCAGCTTATACATGTCCAGCGCCCCCTCGAGCGCCACCAGATCGCTGACCACCTTCTGGCGGTCCGCTTTCTCCTTGTTGCCCATCAGGTTAGGTACCACCAGGCTGGCGAGGATACCGAGAATGACGATCACCACCATAATTTCCAGTAACGTGAAGCCGCGTTGCCGTTGCATAGTTTTCTCCATTAATACAGTCACATACTCATAAGGGTATTCAGTTGCAGGATCGGCTGCAGGATGGCCAGCACGATAAACAGCACCATGCCGGCCATGGTGACCACCAGCAGGGGTTCAAACAGGCTGAGAGACATCTGGATCTGCGCGCTCAGTTCCCGGTCCTGGTTCTCCGCCGCGCGCTCCAGCATGGCGGTCAGCTCACCGCTCTGTTCGCCGCTGGCGATCATGTAGCGCATCATCGGCGGAAACAGCGCCGTGGCCTCCAGCGCGCGATGCAGGCTGACGCCTTCGCGCACCGACTCGCTGGCGGTCTCCAGCTGGCTGCGCGCCCAGGCATTGCTGAGAACGCCCGCGCTGATGCGCATCGACAGCAGCAGCGGCACCGCGCTGGCGTTGAGAATGCTTAAGGTGCGGGCGTAGCGCGCGCTGTTGACGCTGCGCGTCACGCGGCCGATGACCGGCAGGCGCAGCAGCGCCCGGTCCCAGGCGAGCCGCCGGGCAGGCTGGCGCAGCAGATAGCGCAGCCCCAGCAGCGCCAGTAACGACAGCAGCACCAGCCAGGGGCCCGCGCTGCGCACCATGTCGCTCAGGCTCATCAGCAGCCGGGTAGAGAAGGGCAGAGCCTGTTTAAGATGGACAAACTGCTCGACGACTTTCGGCACCACGGTGGAGAGCAGAATGGCGATCACGCTGATGGCGACCAGCGTCAGCACGATGGGGTAGATCATCGCCTGCAGCAGGCGGGCGCGAAGCTGCTGGCGCTGCTCGGTATAGTCCGCCAGCCGATTCAGCACGCCGTCGAGATGGCCGGAGGTTTCGCCAGCCGCCACCATGGCGCAGAACAGGCCGTCGAAGCAGGCGGGATAGCCGCGCATCGCCTCCGCCAGCGAATGGCCTTCGAGCACTTTGCTCCGCACCCCGGCCATTAACGTTCTCAGCGGCGCCTTTTCGCACTGTTGGGCGACGGCATCGAGCGCTTTCTCCAGCGGAATGCCGGCGGCGACCAGGGTGGCCAGCTGGCGAGTGAGCAGGGCTAAATCACCGGCGCTGGTGCGCCGGGTAAGGAGCCCGCCGCGCCACAGCCGGCTCGCCGGGTCGGCGGCGGCCACTTCCAGCGCCAGCCAGCCTTTGTCCCGCAGCAGCTGGCGGGCGTGGCGGGCGGAGTCGGCTTGTTGAACGCCGCGGCGGGTTTTGCCCTGCGCGTCCAGCGCCTGATAGCGAAACAGGGCCATCTCAGACGCTGTCCGCCGTTTGCTGTTCGGTGACCCGCATCACCTCCTCCCAGCTGGTGATCCCCGCCAGCGCTTTATCGCGCCCGGCATGGCGCAGGGTCTGCCAGGCCGGCCCCAGCTGCTGGATCAGGGTGATCTCATTTTCGCCGCGGTGGATGGCGGCGCGGACGCGGTCGTCGATCGGCAGCAGCTCGTGAATGCCGGTGCGTCCGCGATAGCCGGTGAAATTACACCGGGCGCAGCCTTTTGGCCGCCACAGCGGCGTGCCGGTCGGGACCGCCATCTGCCGGGCGGTGTCGGCATCCGCCTGCGTGGGCTGACGGCAGTGCGGGCACAGTTGGCGCACCAGCCGCTGCGACATCACCGCCAGCAGCGACGTGGAGAGTAAAAAAGGCTCCACGCCCATATCCTGCAGACGGGAAATAGCGCCCAGCGCGCTGTTGGTGTGCAGGGTCGACAGCACCAGGTGGCCGGTGAGCGAGGCCTGAACGGCGATCTGCGCGGTTTCGCCATCGCGGATTTCGCCCACCAGCACCACGTCCGGATCCTGGCGCAGGATGGCGCGCAGGCCGCGGGCGAAAGTCATCTCGACTTTGGCGTTGACCTGAGTCTGGCCGATGCCCTCCAGCTCATATTCCACCGGATCTTCAATGGTCATGATGTTGCGCTCCCGGGCGTCGAGGCGGCTGAGGGCGGCGTAGAGCGTCGTGCTTTTCCCGGATCCGGTCGGCCCGGTGACCAGAATGATGCCGTGTGGCCGGGCGATCAGCGCGTCGACCTGGTCGAGCAGGGCGGGGGGCATGCCCAGCGTCAGCAGATCCAGGTTGACGCTGTTTTTGTCCAGCAGGCGCAGCACCACGCGTTCCCCATGGCTGGAGGGCAGGGTGGAGACGCGCACGTCTATCGCCCGCCCGCCGATGCGCAGCGCCATGCGGCCATCCTGGGGAACCCGTTTTTCCGCAATGTCCAGGCTCGCCATCACCTTGATACGCGAAATTAACAGCGCGGCCAGCCGCCGCTGCGGGCGGAGAATTTCCCGCAGCACGCCGTCGACGCGAAAGCGGATCTGCAGATGGCGCTCATAGGTTTCGATATGGATATCGGAGGCTTTCTCTTTGATAGCCTCGGTGAGCATGGCGTTGATCAGACGGATAATCGGTGCATCGTCCTCGCTGTCGAGCAGATCGTCGGTATCCGGCAGCTCTTCGGCGAGGGTATAGAGGTCAAGCTCATTGCCGATGTCGGCCATCATCCGGTGCGCTTCCGCCGAGTCGCGCTGATAGCTGAGCACCAGCGCTTTCTCGAACGCGTCCGGCGCCAGACGGCTGACGCTCATCGGCCCGTCCGCCAGGCGGCGCGCTTCCAGCAGCGCCCGGGCGGCGGTGTCCGCGCGGCACAGCGCTTCGCAGCGTTCGCCGTCGCTCAGCAGCACCAGATGGTGCGCGCGGGCCCAGGCGAAGGGCAGCAGCGGACGGCGTTCGGCGGCTGGCGTCATAGGCGGCCTCCGAGGTTAAAAGCGTCAATGGCGGCGCTGACCTGGCGGAAGGCCTGGGTCTCCTGCTGCGGGTAGATGTGCAACAGATCGTTGCTGAGCGATGCTTCGCTGCTCTCTTTGCCCCGCTGTTTGGTTTGCGCATCGTTGAAGGCGGTGTACTGGCCGGAAGAGGCCTGGCGGTACTCATCGCGGTCGCGAATAATGGTCGGGCGGATAAACAGCATCAGGTTGCGCTTCGACACTTTCTTGCTGTCGGAGCGGAACAGCGCGCCGATCACCGGGATGTCGCCGAGCAGCGGCACTTTGTCGGCGGTATCGGTGACGCTTTTATCCAGCAGCCCGCCAACCACCACCGTTTCGCCGCTGCCGACCAGCACGGCGTTATTCACCGTCCGGGTATTAAAGGTCGCTCCGAGATCGCTGCTGGTGCTGGAGGCCGAATCGGCGACGCTCGATACTTCCTGCTCAATCTCCAGCAGCACGGCATCGCCTTCGTTAATCTGCGGCTTCACCTTCAGCTTAATGCCCACGGTTTTGCGCTCGACGGTATTAAAGATGTTGTCGCCGGAGGTGGTTTGCGAGCCGGTTAACACCGGGACTTCCTGGCCGACGTTGAAGGTGGCTTGCATATTGTCGAGGGTGACGATGCTGGGGGTGGCCAGAATATCGTTCTTGGTACTGCTGGAGAGGGCGGTCAGCAGCATCGCCCAGTTCCCCTGATAGAAACCGGCGGCGATACCGTTAAACGAGCCGAGGGCGCTGGCCAGCGAGCTGCTGATGGTGCCGTCTTTGTTGTACTGGTTGGCGCCGGCGATGACGCTGGATATCGGCAAACCGCTGTTGGTGAACTGGGTCATGCCGGCGTTTTTATTGGCCCACTGGATACCGAGATTGAGGCCGTCGGCATCCTGCACTTCGGCGATAATCGCCTCCACCAGCACCTGCGGGCGGCGGATATCCAGCTGGGCGATCACTCGCTCCAGATCGTTCATCACGTCCGGCGCGGCGGTGACGATCAGGGCGTTGGTCTGGCCGTGGGCTTTGATAATGATATTTTTATCGATCGCGGCCACCGGTTTGGCGCTTTGCTTATCGTTCTGCAACGAGCTGCTGATCCCGGTCAGGACCTCCACCAGATCGGCGGCTTTGGCGTACTTCAGGTAGATCACTTTGGTGTTGCCCTGCACCGCCTGCTGGCGGTCGAGCTGTTTGATCATGGCGATAATGCGCTGGCGCGAGTTTGGCTCGCCGCTCACCAGCACCGAGTTGGTACGCTCATCGGCCACCACGTTCGCCACCATCGATCCCGGCAGCGCCGATTTGCTGGTGTCTTTATTGAGTTCGGTAACCAGTTTGACCACCTCCGCGGCGGAGGCCCAGGAGAGAGGCACGGTCACCACGCTGCGATCCCCGGCGTTGTCGACGCGTTCGACAATAGTCAGCAGGCGTTTGATGACCGCCGCGCGGCCGGTCATCAGCAGGACGTTGGAGGGTTCATAATGGACCACGCTGCCGGCGCCAGCGTTATCGTTCAGCTGGCGGAGCAGCGGCGCGAGATCGCGGGCGGCGACGTTGGTCAGGGGCACCACCCGGGTGACGACCTCATCGCCTTCGCCCGGCGCGGCCTCGCTGGCGACCGGAACGGCCGAGGTCTTGGCGTCTTTAGCGCGGACCACCTTCAGCACGCCGTTATTCATATTAATCACGGCGAAGCCGTATACATCCAGCACGCTGAGGAAGAATTGATAATATTGCTCTTCATTGAGCATATCGTAACTGCGCACGGTGATAGTGCCGCGTACGCTGGGATCGATAATCACCGTTTTATTCAGGTTTTTGCTGACGGTATTGATAAATTCCTGGATATCGGTGCCTTTAAAACTGGCGGAAAATTCCTCCGCGGCGGCCGGGGAAAATAGCAGCGGGGTTAATATCAGCAGCGCAGGCAGCATTTTTCGCAGGCGTTTCATGGTTGGCAATTATTCATCCCCCAGGGCGAAAGCAATATCGTGTCGTTGGCCTTCCCGCTCAACGGTTAGCGTTATTTCGGTCATGTCGGCCAAATTCTGCAGCGCCTGTTGCGCTTGTTCCTGTTCGCGTAAATCGATGCCATTTAAGGCAATCGCCAAATCATTTGCCTGTAGGCCGGCCTGGCGAAACAGCGAGGGGTCTTTGCCAGGGTTAAGTCGATAGCCCTGCAGTTTGTCGCCGCTGAGTACCGGCGAAATCGTTAAATACGTGAGGATATTTTGCGGCTGCTCGCGGAGTCGCTTCATCAGGGGCGGACGGGGCGCGGCGGCGGGCGATGACGACGGCGCGCGGGTATCGTTAAATAATAAAATGGCCTCCTGGCGCCCCTGATAGTTGACGATGATCCGGTCTGGCAGGATGGCAGCGATCTGCGCATCGTACCCCGGGGTGGTATCGCCGACGCTAAGGCTAACCTGCTGATTTCCCTTTTCAATAATCGCGATGGATCGCGCCGGGTTGCTGCTGGCGAGCAGCCCGGCCAGACGTAGCTTCAGGCTGGAAACCGGCACCTGATTGAGGCTGGTGGCCACCGCTGGCGCGGGGGGGTTTTTAGCCGCCAGGCCAAACAGGGTAAATGCGGGCCGCACGTTTTTTAATTCCGGTTCCGCTGCCGGAGGTGCGGTTAACGGTAGGGCGGAAATATCCTCAGGACTCACAGGGAATACCACCCGCCAGGTTAATTTCGCCAGCTGCGGAATGGCGGTTATTAATATGATGAGCGTCACAATTTGGGGTAATAATTTAATTATCCCTTTATTTATATTTGTTAACCCCATCACAGAAACTGGCATTTTAATTCCTTTGCTAATTTATTTTTCTGCACGCTGGCGTAATACCCTACCGAAACAGGTAGGTGATTATTGGCTTTTGAATGAATTATTGCCGGAGAGTGGCGATAAGCGTGGCGAATCATAATCAGTTTGCGGTTTGCGGTCGTCATTCCCTTTATTCATTTACTCCCCCGGCTTCCTACGCCCCCCTCTCATTTGTGGGGGATGATTGCGCCTGGGAAAGCAAAAATATCTAATTAGCGCGCTGTAAAGATATTCATCCTTTCTTACCTTTTATAATTTAATAAGCATATTAGGGACTATCGAATGCTCAGATATACCTGTCATGCCCTATTTATTGGATCGTTAGTATTATTGAGTGGCTGTGATAACAGCTCTTCCTCCTCTTCCTCTGGATCACCTGGCGACCCAGGTAATCCCGGCACGCCCGACCCGCAGGATGTCGTCGTCCGTTTACCGGACGTTGCCGTCCCTGGCGAAGCGGTACAGGCCTCTGCCAACCAGGCTGTCATTCATCTCGTCGATATCGCCGGCATCACCAGCAGCACGCCGGCCGACTATGCCAGCAAAAACCTCTATCTGTGGAATAACGAAACCTGCGATGCGCTGAGCGCGCCGGTGGCGGACTGGAATGATGTCAGCACCACGCCGACCGGCAGCGACAAATATGGCCCTTACTGGGTGATCCCGTTGACCAAAGAGAGCGGATGTATCAACGTTATCGTCCGCGATGGCACCAATAAGCTTATCGACAGCGACCTGCGCGTCTCTTTCAGCGATTTCACCGATCGGACGGTATCGGTCATCGCCGGCAACAGCGCGGTCTATGACTCCCGCGCCGACGCCTTCCGCGCCGCCTTTGGCGTGGCGCTGGCCGATGCGCACTGGGTCGATAAGACCACTCTGCTGTGGCCGGGCGGGGAAAATAAACCCATTGTGCGCCTCTATTACAGCCACAGCAGTAAGGTGGCTGCCGACAGTAACGGCGAATTTACCGATAAATATGTCAAGCTGACCCCCACCACCGTCAGCCAGCAGGTGAGCATGCGCTTCCCGCATCTCGCTAGCTATCCTGCCTTTAAGCTGCCGGATGACGTCAACGTCGATGAATTGCTGCAGGGCGAGACGGTGGCGATATCCGCCGAAAGCGACGGGATCCTGAGCTCCGCCACCCAGGTGCAGACCGCCGGCGTACTGGACGATACCTATGCCGCCGCCGCCGAGGCGCTGAGCTATGGCGCCCAGCTAACCGATAGCGGCGTGACCTTCCGCGTCTGGGCGCCCACGGCGCAGCAGGTCGAGCTGGTGATCTATAGCGCGGACAAGAAAGTGATAGCCAGTCACCCGATGACCCGCGACAGCGCCTCCGGCGCCTGGTCCTGGCAGGGAGGGAGCGACCTGAAAGGCGCGTTCTACCGCTACGCGATGACGGTCTACCACCCGCAGTCGCGTAAAGTCGAGCAGTACGAAGTGACCGATCCCTACGCCCATAGTTTGTCGACCAACTCGGAGTACAGCCAGGTGGTCGATCTGAACGACAGCGCGCTGAAGCCGGAAGGCTGGGACGGGCTGACGATGCCGCACGCGCAGAAAACCAAAGCCGACCTGGCGAAAATGACGATCCACGAATCGCATATTCGCGATCTCTCCGCCTGGGATCAAACCGTTCCTGCGGAGCTGCGCGGTAAGTATCTGGCGCTCACCGCCCAGGAGAGCAATATGGTCCAGCATCTGAAACAGCTGTCGGCCTCGGGCGTGACCCATATTGAGCTGCTGCCGGTCTTCGATCTGGCGACGGTCAATGAGTTCAGCGACAAAGTCGCCGATATTCAGCAGCCGTTCAGTCGCCTGTGCGAGGTCAACAGCGCGGTGAAGAGCAGCGAGTTCGCGGGCTATTGCGACAGCGGTTCGACGGTTGAAGAGGTGCTGACTCAGCTGAAGCAGAACGACAGTAAGGATAACCCGCAGGTGCAGGCGTTGAATACGCTGGTGGCGCAGACCGACTCCTATAACTGGGGCTACGATCCGTTCCACTACACAGTACCGGAAGGATCCTACGCCACCGACCCGGAAGGCACGGCGCGCATTAAAGAGTTCCGCACCATGATTCAGGCGATCAAGCAGGATCTGGGAATGAACGTCATTATGGACGTGGTGTACAACCACACCAACGCCGCCGGCCCGACCGACCGCACCTCGGTGCTGGATAAGATCGTCCCCTGGTACTATCAGCGTCTGAACGAAACCACCGGCAGCGTGGAATCGGCCACCTGTTGCTCCGACTCGGCGCCAGAGCACCGGATGTTCGCCAAGCTTATCGCCGATTCACTGGCGGTATGGACCACCGATTATAAGATCGATGGCTTCCGCTTCGACCTGATGGGCTACCACCCGAAAGCGCAGATCCTCTCGGCCTGGGAGCGCATTAAAGCGCTGAACCCGGATATCTACTTCTTTGGCGAAGGCTGGGATTCCAACCAGAGCGATCGCTTTGAAATTGCCTCGCAAATCAATCTCAAAGGCACCGGGATCGGCACGTTCTCCGATCGTCTGCGCGACGCCGTGCGCGGCGGCGGACCGTTCGACTCCGGCGATGCATTGCGCCAGAACCAGGGCGTGGGCAGCGGGGCCGGCGTTCTGCCGAATGAGCTGACCACCCTGACCGACGATCAGGCGCGCCATCTCGCCGATCTGACCCGTCTCGGTATGGCCGGTAACCTTGCGGACTTCGTGCTGATCGACAAAGACGGCGCGGTGAAGAGAGGCAGCGAGATTGATTATAACGGCGCGCCTGGCGGCTACGCGGCTGATCCGACGGAAGTCGTGAACTATGTGTCAAAACACGACAACCAGACGCTGTGGGACATGATCAGCTACAAAGCCGCTCAGGAGGCGGATCTCGACACCCGCGTCCGGATGCAGGCGGTGTCGCTGGCCACGGTCATGCTCGGCCAGGGGATCGCCTTTGACCAGCAGGGCTCGGAGCTGCTGCGCTCCAAATCCTTTACCCGCGACTCGTATGATTCCGGCGACTGGTTTAACCGCGTGGATTACTCCCTGCAGGACAACAACTACAACGTCGGTATGCCGCGCAGCAGCGATGATGGCAGCAACTATGACATCATCGCCCGCGTGAAGGACTGGGTGGCCACCCCGGGTGAAGCCGAGCTCAAGCAGATGACCGCGTTTTATCAGGAGCTGACCGCGCTGCGTAAGTCATCTCCGCTGTTTACCCTCGGCGACGGCGCGACGGTGATGCAGCGTGTGGACTTCCGCAATACCGGCGCCGATCAGCAGACCGGTCTGCTGGTGATGACCATCGATGACGGGATGCAGGCTGGCGCCAGTCTGGACAGCCGCGTCGACGGCATCGTGGTGGCGATTAACGCCGCTCCGGAAAGCCGGACGCTGCAGGATTTCGCCGGCACATCGCTCCAGCTGAGCGCCATCCAGCAGGCGGCGGGCGACCGTTCGCTGGCCAGCGGCGTGCAGATTGCCGCTGACGGCTCGGTCACGCTGCCGGCCTGGTCGGTTGCTGTTCTCGAATTGCCGCAGGGCGAATCGCAGGGCGCCGGCCTGCCGGTGAGCAGTAAATAACGTGACGTGGGGCGCCCGTAAGGGCGCCTCTGGCTGATGACAAACCTGGTTTGATATTGTGCCGCCTTTCTGCCGGGTGGCGGCTTTCGCCTTACCCGGCCTGTGAAGGACTGCAATATCAAACCGTTATGCAGTTAGCTGTAGGCCCGCGCAAGCGCAGCGCCGCCGGGCAATCCCTGAAGATTGCGCTTTGTCAGCCGTTTGGGGCGCCCGTAAGGGCGCCTTCTCGTTATCGTGAGGGAACAGGAGATCGTGGTGATTGTTCGTGATGACAGTGAAAGAGGGATCCCCCCGCTGGTGGCGCATCAGCCGCCTTCCGCGCAGGCGGACGCGCCGGTGATCCGCGGCCGGATGGTGCAGATCCCAGGCTGGATTATCCCGCTGTACGCCGGATTATTATTCGCGCTCGGCTGGTTTGGCGGCGAGCAGTGGCGTCATCCGGCACCGCCGCAAACGCTGCCCTTGCCGGTGGCGCATGCGGCGCTTCTGCCGTTAACCGCAGCCGGAGAGGCCGCGCCAAAGACGCCGCCGCCGGCGACAAAACCCAGCGCGCCCGCCGCGCCGGTGGTGGACAGCGATACGCTGCCGCCTCTGCGCTATAGCGCGCATGTCTACGCCTCGTTAGCGGAAAAGCGCAGCATTGTGTTAAATGGCAAAGCGTGGACGGAGGGCGACTCCCCGCTGCCCAATCTGGTGGTGGAGCAGATCCAGCAGGATGTGACGATCTTTAGCTTCAACGGCACGACCTTTACCCTCGCGGCGCTGGAGGACTGGCCCGGGGGGAAAATTGACGAGGAGCCGAAAGGCGAATAAGGGGCACGCGCAATAAAATGCGCGTTGAAGATATTTTGCTTAGTCGCCGCGCAGGCTGGCAATAAAGGGAGCAAGCTGGCGATTAAATTGACTGCACTGCGCGGCTTCCGGGGTGCTGTCCTGTAAAAGCTGTTGGTAAAGCCGGTCGCTATTTTGGCTTAACGTTGCCGGGTCAATATTTCCCCAGCCGCGCGCTTTGCCGACATTCACCGCCGCGCGATAAATAGCTTCATCGGCGGGCAGATCGCTACGATTACATTTATTCTTGAGATAGCGCGTTCCTGCCGCCACGGACGAGAGCTGCTCGAGCTGCGCCTGGCTACTGATGGCCGGACTGAGCGTTGAGGCGGGTTTCTGTTGGCAGCCAGAGAGCACGGCCACCACGCAAAGCGGAAATATAAGCGGAATGCGCATAGTAGAGTAATCAAAATAATGAATCACTGGCCGCTAGTTTAACAAATATTTCCCTGGTGTCATCATAAAATATGATTCTGCATAAATGTTAACAGGCTCTCATTTTTATTGGCAGAAACTCGATTAATCCCCTTTACTTCTTTCAATAATAAATATTGGCGGCCGGAAAATATATTTTCTGCGGCAGATGATGTCGCCGCATTTGGCGTCAGGGCGAGCGTCATTTTTTATGTTATTAAAAAACATACTCTTTCCCATCTTGTTACGTGAGCACGAGGTAAAATGCTGGTTAAGAATGTCGCATTTTAGTGCTATCCTGTATGCCCTGAACATTACGTGCTATGTTCTGACTCATTCTGCCAGTGATGCGTTTAACACAATGATTTTATGGTGAATTTTTATTGTTAGTATCATGTGAAACGAAGCAAACCAACCCTTTGAAAGGTGGGCGGGGCGTTCTGCCCGCCAGCAGGTTGTCGTCCCGAGGGTAAGCAGCCAGGACGTTAATTTGAGAGATTTCTTCTTCCTCTGAACAGGGGAAGTATTGAGAATCAGGCCTTTGCGCCTGAACGTTGCGGAGAAAAAGCATGGCGGGAGATGACCGCGAGCCTATCGGACGTAAGGGAAGACCCTCACGTCCGACAAAACAGAAAGTCACCCGTCGCCGGGTCCGGGAAGAGGACTACGACGACGAGTATGATGACGATGATTATGAGGATGAGAAACCGGTGCCGAGAAAAGGCAAAGGCAAAGGTGGTAAGCCTCGTCGTAAGCGCAGCTGGCTGTGGCTGCTGGTCAAGCTGGGGATTGTCTTCGCGGTGCTGATTGCCGCCTATGGCGTCTACCTCGACCAGAAAATCCGCAGCCGCATTGACGGTAAAGTCTGGGAGCTGCCGGCCGCGGTCTATGGCCGAATGGTGAACCTTGAGCCGGACATGCAGATCAGCAAAAACGAGATGGTGCGTCTGCTGAACGCCACCCAGTATCGTCAGGTCAGCGCGATGACGCGTCCCGGCGAATATACGGTGCAGGCCAACAGCATCGAGATGATCCGCCGTCCGTTCGATTTCCCGGACAGTAAAGAAGGGCAGGTGCGCGCGCGTCTGACCTTCGATGGCGACCATCTGGAAACCATCGAGAATATGGATAACAACCGCCAGTTCGGTTTCTTCCGCCTCGATCCGCGACTTATCACCATGCTGCAGTCGCCGAACGGCGAGCAGCGTCTGTTCGTGAAGCGCAGCGGCTTCCCCGACCTGCTGGTGGATACGCTGCTGGCGACCGAAGACCGCCACTTCTACGAGCACGATGGTATCAGCCTCTATTCCATCGGCCGTGCGGTGCTGGCGAACCTGACGGCAGGCCGGACGGTGCAAGGGGCAAGTACCCTGACCCAGCAGCTGGTGAAAAACCTGTTCCTCTCCAGCGAACGCTCCTACTGGCGTAAAGCCAACGAAGCGTACATGGCGCTGATCGTCGACGCCCGCTACAGCAAGGATCGCATCCTTGAGCTGTATATGAACGAGGTGTACCTCGGTCAGAGCGGCGATAACGAAATTCGCGGCTTCCCGCTGGCCAGCCTGTACTACTTTGGCCGTCCGGTGGAAGAGCTGAGCCTCGACCAGCAGGCGCTGCTGGTGGGGATGGTGAAAGGGGCCTCGGTCTATAACCCGTGGCGCAACCCGAAACTGGCCCTTGAGCGACGCAATCTGGTGCTGCGTCTGCTGCAGCAGCAGCAGGTCATCGACCAGGAGCTGTACGACATGCTGAGCGCGCGTCCGCTGGGCGTGCAGCCGCGCGGCGGGGTGATTTCACCGCAGCCGGCGTTTATGCAGATGGTGCGTCAGGAGCTGCAGGCGAAGCTGGGCGATAAAGTGAAAGATCTCTCCGGCGTGAAGATCTTCACGACCTTCGACTCGGTGGCGCAGGATGCCGCGGAAAAAGCGGCTACTGAAGGGATCCCGGTACTGAAGAAACAGCGCAAGCTGGCAGATCTGGAAACCGCCATGGTGGTGGTGGACCGCTTTACCGGTGAAGTGCGGGCGATGGTCGGCGGCGCGGAGCCGCAGTTCGCCGGCTACAACCGTGCGATGCAGGCCCGCCGGTCGATTGGTTCTCTGGCCAAGCCGGCGACCTATCTGACCGCGCTGAGCCAGCCGAACCAGTATCGCCTGAATACGTGGATCGCCGATGCGCCAGTGACCATTCGCCTGTCCAACGGCCAGACCTGGTCGCCGCAGAACGACGATCGTCGCTTCAGCGGCCAGGTGATGCTGGTGGATGCCCTGACCCGTTCGATGAACGTGCCGACGGTTAACCTCGGGATGGCGCTGGGCTTGCCGGCGGTGGTCGATACCTGGACCAAACTGGGGGCGCCGAAGAATCAGCTCAACGCCGTGCCGGCGATGCTGCTTGGCGCGCTGAACCTGACGCCAATTGAAGTGGCCCAGGCCTTCCAGACCATCGCCAGCGGCGGCAACCGTGCGCCACTCTCCGCCCTGCGGTCAGTGATTGCGGAAGATGGCACGGTGCTGTATCAGAGCTACCCGCAGGCGGAGCGCGCGGTGCCTGCCCAGGCGGCCTACATGACGCTGTGGACCATGCAGCAGGTGGTGCAGCGCGGGACGGGGCGTCAGCTGGGCGCGAAGTATCCTGGCCTCCATCTGGCGGGGAAAACAGGGACCACCAACAATAACGTCGATACCTGGTTTGCCGGGATCGACGGTAGCCAGGTGACCATCACCTGGGTGGGTCGCGATAATAACCAGCCAACCAAACTGTACGGCGCCAGCGGTGCGATGTCGATCTACCAGCGTTATCTGGCGAACCAGACGCCAACGCCGCTGGTGCTGACGGCGCCTGAGGACGTGGTCGACATGGGCGTGGACAGCAACGGCAACTTCGTCTGCAGCGGCGGTATGCGTTCGCTGCCGGTGTGGACGACGCAGCCGGATGCGCTGTGCCGCCAGGGCGAAATGATGCAGCAGCAGCAGTTGCAGCAGCAGGAAGCGAACAACCCGTTCAATCAGTCCGGGCAGCAGCAGCCTCAGCAGCAACAGCAACAGCAGCAGCAGCAACAGCAGCCGCCGAAGCAGCAGGAGAAGAGCGACGGCGTCGCGGGCTGGATCAAGGATATGTTCGGCAGTAACTGATTTAAGCCCTAAGACCAGACCCCTTAAGACGAAAGTATTAAGGGGTTTTTTTATGCCTGTAAAAAAGTTAACGGCTCTTTAACTCCATAATAACTATCTGGTTATTAATTCAGCCTTCAGCCCGCAGCGACAGGCATATCGCTTGCCTTGCCTTCAACGTTTCGCCTATTATATCGCCCGTCATAATAATAATTCTCGTTTACGTTATCATTCACTTTCATCAGAGATATACCCATGGCGCGTCCAAAAACTGCTCAGCCAAACCACTCGCTGCGTAAAGTCGCAGCTGTAGTAGCCACGGCGGTTAGCGGCATGTCTGTCTACGCACAGGCAGCAGAACAACCGAAGCAAGAAGAAACCATTACCGTCATTGCCGCCCCGGCCGCCCAGGAAAGCGCCTGGGGACCGGCGCCGACCATCGCGGCGAAACGCTCCGCCACGGCGACGAAAACCGATACCCCGATAGAAAAAACGCCGCAGTCTGTGTCGGTGGTGACGCGCCAGGAGATGGAGATGCGTCAGCCGACGACGGTAAAAGAGGCGCTCTCCTATACGCCAAGCGTCTTCTCCACCCGCGGCAGTTCGACCACCTATGACGTGGTCACCATTCGCGGCTTCACCACCTCGACGACCGTCAACACCAACCAGTATCTGGACGGCATGAAGCTGCAGGGGAATAACTACTCTGAAGTCTCCATGGATCCTTACTTCCTGGAGCGCGTGGAAGTGATGCGCGGGCCAACCTCGGTGCTGTACGGCAACAGCAACCCGGGCGGTATCGTCAGCATGGTCAGCAAACGCCCGACCACCGAGCCGCTGAAAGAAGTGCAGTTTAAGATGGGCACCGACAATCTGTGGCAGACCGGGTTTGACTTCAGCGACGCCATTGATGATGCCGGCGTCTGGTCCTACCGCCTGACCGGCCTGGGCCGCAGCCAGGATGCCCAACAGC
Organism: Klebsiella sp. JB_Kp042; assembly: GCF_040065275.1. Taxonomy (NCBI): domain Bacteria; kingdom Pseudomonadati; phylum Pseudomonadota; class Gammaproteobacteria; order Enterobacterales; family Enterobacteriaceae; genus Klebsiella; species Klebsiella sp. JB_Kp042. The sequence continues at coordinate 54,475 of NZ_JBEAJL010000116.1, read as the reverse complement.
AGATGGCGAAATCGACCCGCTACGCGGTGGCGCCCTCCTTTAGCTGGCGTCCGGACGATAAAACCGACTTCACCTTCCTGAGCAACTTCCAGAATGATCCGGATGCGGGCTACTACGGCTGGCTGCCGCGCGAAGGCACCGTGGTGCCGTATTACGACGCCAACGGTAAGGCGCATAAGCTGCCGACCGATTTCAACGAAGGCGAGGCGGATAATAAAATCTCCCGCCGCCAGAAGATGGTGGGCTACAGCTTCTCCCATCAGTTCGATGACACCTTTACCGTACGGCAGAACCTGCGCTATGCCGATGTGCATACGCTCTATCGTTCGGTGTACGGCAACGGCTATGTCGCGCCGGGCTACATGAATCGCGCCTATGTGCGCTCCGACGAGCACCTGAACACCTTCACCGTCGATACTCAGCTGCAGTCTGATTTCGCCACCGGCGCGGTTAGCCATACCCTGCTGACCGGCGTGGACTACTCGCGGATGCGTAACGATGTGGATGCCGACTACGGGACGGCGGATCCCATCAGCATGAACAATCCGCAGTACGGCAACCCGAATATTCAGGTCACCTTCCCGTACGCGGTGCTCAACCGGATGGAGCAGACTGGCCTGTACGCGCAGGATCAGATGGAGTGGGATAAATGGGTGATGACCTTGGGCGGCCGTTACGATTACGCCACGACCTCAACGTTAACCCGCGCCACCAACAGCCTGGCGGAGAACCACGACCAGCAGTTCAGCTGGCGCGGAGGCATCAACTACCTGTTCGATAACGGTATCTCTCCGTACTTCAGCTACAGCGAATCGTTTGAACCGGTATCGGGATCCAGCAGCAGCGGTAAGCCGTTCGATCCGTCGCGCGGTAAGCAGTATGAAGCCGGCGTGAAATATGTGCCGAAAGATATGCCGGTGGTGGTCACCGCGGCGGTCTATCAGCTGACCAAAGACAAGAACCTGACGGCGGATCCGGCTAACCAGGCGTTCAGCATCCAGACCGGCGAAATCCGCTCCCGCGGCCTTGAGCTGGAGGCGAAGGCGGCGGTGAACGCCAATATTAACGTCACCGCAGCCTACAGCTACACCGATGCGGAGTACACTCACGATACGGTGTTCAACGGCAAACGTCCGGCGGAAGTGCCGCGTAACATGGCCTCCCTGTGGGCGGATTATACCTTCCACGAAACCGCGCTGAGCGGTCTGACGATTGGGGCCGGGGCGCGCTATATCGGTTCAACGGTCAGCTACTACAAAAATGACACCAGCACCGGTAAGAAAAATGATGCCTTTAGTGTGGCCGGTTATGCGCTGATGGATGCGACGGTGAAATACGATCTGGCGCGCTTTGGCCTGCCGGGCTCGTCGGTCGGCGTCAACGTCAACAACCTGTTCGACCGCGAATATGTCTCCAGTTGCTACAGCGAATACGCCTGCTACTGGGGGGCCGGACGTCAGGTCGTCGCCACCGCCACCTTCCGTTTCTAACCACCTACGGGCGCGGTTCGCCGCGCCCTTTATCAGGTTATCGCTATGCAGGAACAGACTCCGCACGCAGAAACCACCTTCGCGCTGGATCGCGTCACTTTCCGTGTGCCTGGCCGCACGTTGCTCCATCCGCTCTCGCTCACCTTCCCGGCCGGAAAAGTCACAGGCCTGATCGGCCATAATGGCTCCGGCAAGTCGACGTTACTGAAAATGCTTGGCCGCCATCAGCCGCCTTCCGCAGGCGATGTGCTGCTGGACGGCCAGCCGCTGGAGAGCTGGGGCAGCAAAGCCTTTGCCCGCAAAGTGGCCTATCTGCCGCAGCAGCTGCCGCCGGCCGAAGGTATGACGGTGCGCGAGCTGGTGGCGATCGGCCGCTATCCGTGGCACGGCGCGCTGGGTCGCTTTGGCGCGGCGGACCGCGAGAAAGTGGAAGAGGCGATTGCGCTGGTAGGGCTGAAGCCGCTCGCCCATCGTCTGGTGGACAGCCTCTCCGGCGGCGAACGCCAGCGGGCGTGGATCGCCATGCTGGTGGCGCAGGATAGCCGCTGTCTGCTGCTCGATGAACCCACCTCGGCGCTGGATATCGCCCATCAGGTTGATGTCCTCGCGCTGGTGCATCGTCTCAGCCAGCAGCGCGGCCTGACGGTGATCGCCGTCCTGCACGACATTAATATGGCGGCCCGCTACTGCGACTATCTGGTGGCCCTGCGCGGCGGGGAAATGATCGCCCAGGGGACGCCGGCGGAACTGATGCGCAGCGACACCCTGGAACAAATCTACGGCATCCCGATGGGGATCCTGCCGCACCCGGCCGGCGCGGCGCCGGTAAGCTTTGTCTATTGATGATGACCCCGACTCAGATAACCCGACGCCGCCTGCTGACCGCGATGGCGCTCTCGCCGCTGCTGTGGCAGATGCGCGGCGCGCAGGCGGCGAACGTTGACCCGCAGCGTGTGGTCGCCCTGGAGTGGCTGCCGGCGGAGCTGCTGCTGGCGCTGGGCGTCACGCCTTACGGCGTGGCCGATATCCCTAACTATCGCCTGTGGGTGAACGAGCCCGCGCTGCCCGACTCGGTGATCGATGTCGGTTTGCGCACTGAACCCAATCTTGAGCTGCTGACGCAGATGAAACCGTCGTTTATCGTCTGGTCAGCAGGCTACGGCCCGTCGCCGGAGAAGCTGGCGCGTATCGCCCCCGGCCGCGGATTCACCTTTAGCGACGGCAAACGCCCGCTGGCGATGGCTCAGCGCTCGCTGCTGGAGATGGCTGACCTGCTGGGCAAACCGCAGCAGGCTCAGCGCCACCTGGCGGAGTTTGAGGCGCTGATGGCGAGCCTGAAGCCGCGTTTTGCCGGGCGCGGCGACCGTCCGCTGCTGATGATCTCCCTGCTCGATCCGCGCCACGTTCTGGTGTTTGGCGAAAACTGCCTGTTCCAGGAGGTGCTTGACCGCTTTGGTATTAAAAACGCCTGGCGCGGCGAAGCGGCGTTCTGGGGCAGCGTCAGCGTTGGCATCGACCGGCTGGCGGCGTTTAACGAGGCCGATGTGATCTGTTTTGATCATGGTAACGAGCGGGAGATGACCCAGCTGCTGGCGACCCCGCTGTGGCAGGCGATGCCGTTCGTGCGCGCGGGGCGCTTCCAGCGCGTTCCGGCCGTATGGTTCTATGGCGCGACGCTGTCGGCGATGCATTTTGCCCGCGTGCTGGCCGAGGCCCAGGGGAGTCCGGCATGAATACGCGTATTTCACCGTTAGCCAGTATCCTGCTGGCCGCGCTGCTGGTTGCCGCCTTCGCGTTGAGTATCGTCAATCTCAATGTCGCCTTGCCCTATGCGCAATGGCGGCAGGCGCTGCGGCAGCCGGATAGCGATCAGATTGCCCAGATGCTGTTTCATTACAGCCTGCTGCCGCGGGTGGCCGTTTCACTGCTGGTGGGGGCCGGGCTGGGACTGGTCGGCGTACTGTTCCAGCAGGTGCTGCGCAATCCGCTGGCGGAGCCGACCACCCTTGGCGTCGCCACCGGCGCGCAGCTGGGGATAACGGTCACCACGCTGTGGGCCATCCCCGGCGTGCTGGCGTCGCAGTTTGCCGCGCTGGCCGGGGCCTGTCTGGTGGGTGCGCTGGTGTTTGGCGTCTCCTGGGGCAAGCGTCTGTCGCCGGTAACGCTGATCCTGGCGGGCCTGGTGGTCAGCCTCTACTGCGGGGCGCTTAACCAGCTGATGGTGATTTTCCATCACGACCAGCTGCAGAGCATGTTCCTGTGGAGCACCGGGACGCTGACGCAAACCGACTGGAGCGTGGCGCAGCGCCTGTGGCCGCAGCTGCTGGGCGGGGCGATACTCACCCTGCTGCTGCTGCGTCCGCTGACTCTGATGGGGCTCGATGACGGGGTGGCGCGCAACCTGGGGCTGGCGCTGTCTCTGGCGCGCCTCGGCGCCCTGACGCTGGCGATCGTGATGAGCGCGCTGCTGGTCAACGCGGTCGGGATTATCGGCTTTATCGGCCTGTTCGCGCCGCTGCTGGCGAAAATGCTCGGCGCCCGTCGACTGCTGGCCCGGCTGCTGCTGGCGGCGCTGATCGGCGCGCTGCTCCTGTGGCTTTCCGATCAGGTGATCCTCTGGCTGAGCCGGGTATGGCGGGAAATCTCCACCGGCTCGGTCACCGCCCTGATCGGCGCGCCGCTGCTGCTGTGGCTGCTGCCACGGCTGCGCAGCATCAGCGCCCCGGTGATGAACGGCGGCGATAATGTGCAGCCTGAGCGCTATCACGTGCAATGGTTTGTTCTCGGGGGCGTCGCGTTGCTGCTGCTGGCGATGAGCGTGGCGCTGGCCTTTGGTCGCGATGCCCATGGTTGGCTGTGGGCTCACGGCGATCTACTGGAGCAACTGCTGCCCTGGCGCTGGCCGCGGGTGCTGTCGGCGCTGTTCGCCGGGGTGATGCTGGCGGTCGCCGGCTGTATTATCCAGCGCCTGACCGGCAACCCGATGGCCAGCCCGGAAGTGCTGGGCATCAGCTCCGGCGCCGCCTTTGGCGTGGTGCTGATGCTGTTCTTCGTGCCTGGCGACGCCTTTGGCTGGCTGCTGCCGGCCGGGAGCCTTGGCGCGGCGGCCACTTTGCTGATCATTATGCTGGCCGCCGGGCGGGGCGGTTTCTCGCCGCATCGGATGCTGCTGGCGGGGATGGCGCTCAGTACCGCCTTCACTATGCTGCTGATGATGCTGCAGGCCAGCGGCGATCCGCGTATGGCGCAGATCCTGACGTGGATCTCGGGGTCGACCTACAGCGCGACGCCGGAGAGGGTGGTACGCAGCGGCGCGGTGATGCTGGTCCTGCTGGCGCTGGCGCCGCTCTGTCGCCGCTGGTTAACCATCCTGCCGCTGGGCGGGGAGGCGGCGCGGGCGGTGGGCATGGCGCTGACGTCATCGCGGATTGTTCTGCTGCTGCTGGCGGCCTGCCTGACGGCGGCGGCGACGCTGACCATCGGCCCGCTGAGCTTCGTCGGGCTGATGGCGCCGCATATTGCGCGCATGATGGGCTTCCGCCGAACGCTGCCGCATATGGTGATCTCCGGACTGACTGGCGGGCTGCTGCTGGTCTTCGCCGACTGGTGCGGACGGATGATCATGTTCCCGTACCAGATCCCGGCGGGGCTGCTGTCGACCTTTATCGGCGCGCCGTACTTTATCTATTTGCTGAGGAAGCAGAGCCGCTAACGATCCCGGATGGCCTCAACATCCCCGGTGGCGCTAGTGCTTACCGGGGCTACAGTGCTGTGCGATTTGGTAGCCCGGATAAGGCGCAATGCGCCGCATCCGGGAAACTCCCCGGTGGCGCTATCGCTTACCGGGGCTACAGCGCTGTGCGATTTGGTAGCCCGGATAAGGCGCAATGCGCCGCATCCGGGAAAATCCCTGCGTCACCAGGCATTCAAGCACCTTACAGTTTGGCAAATACCCGACGCGCGGCGTCGATGGTATTGTCGATATCTTCTTCGCTGTGGGCGACGGACATAAAGCCAGCCTCAAACGCTGACGGCGCAAGGTAAACGCCTTCCTCCAGCATCAGATGGAAGAAGCGCTTGAAGCGTTCGACATCGCACTTCACCACGTCCTGATAGCAGGTGACGGTTTCGGCATCGGTAAAGAAGATGCCGAACATGCCGCCGACGTTATTGACCACCAGCGGGATCCCGGCGTCACGCGCCGCATCGAGCAGGCCTTGCGCCAGCTGGTTGGTCAGCTCGGTGAGGGTTTCATGCACGCCCGGCTGCGCCACTTCGCTTAAGCAGGCGAAGCCGGCGGCCATGGCGATCGGGTTACCGGAGAGGGTTCCGGCCTGGTAGACCGGACCGGTGGGCGCCAGCGCGTCCATCACCTCGCGACGGCCGCCGAAGGCGCCTACCGGCATCCCGCCGCCGATGATTTTCCCGAGACAGGTCAGATCCGGCTCCACGCCGTAATAAGCCTGCGCGCCCGCCAGCGCCACGCGGAAGCCGGTCATCACTTCGTCGATGATCAGCAGGGCGCCAAATTCGTCGCACAGCGCGCGCAGGCCCGGCAGGAACTCCGGCTGCGGCGGAATGCAGTTCATATTCCCGGCGACCGGCTCGACGATGATGCAGGCGATATCCTGCGGATACTGCTCGAACGCCGCGCGCACGGAGGCGAGGTCGTTATAGGTGCAGGTCAGGGTATGTTTGGCGAAATCAGCCGGCACGCCCGGCGAGTTCGGCTGGCCGAGAGTCAGCGCGCCGGAACCGGCTTTCACCAGCAGGCAGTCGGCATGGCCGTGGTAGCAGCCTTCGAACTTGATGATCTTGTCGCGGCCGGTGAAGCCGCGCGCCAGGCGAATCGCGCTCATGGTGGCTTCGGTACCGGAGTTCACCATGCGCACCATATCCATGGTCGGCACCAGCTCGGTCACCAGCGCCGCCATTTTTACTTCCATTTCGGTCGGCGCGCCAAAGCTCAGGCCGCGGGACGCCGCCTCGATCACCGCGTTGCGGATCGCCGGATGGTTGTGGCCCAGCACCATCGGACCCCAGGAGCCGACATAATCGATATAGGCTTTCCCATCCACGTCATAGAGGTAAGCGCCATCCGCGCGTTCGATAAACAGCGGGGTGCCGCCGACGCCGGTGAAGGCGCGGACCGGCGAGTTAACGCCGCCGGGGATCAGTTCACGCGCGGCGTGGTACAGATTTTCAGATTTGCTCATGGCCAGGGTCCTGGTTCGTGAAAAATGTTTTATCGGCTATTCTAAGTTATTCCAGGATGGTTATGAAAGTTTTGCCCAATTGAAACAATGTGCCGCAAGGGCATTTTTTTGACGACGCAGCGCGCCGGGGCGGCTAAAATGCCTCTCTCTTCATTTGTATTACCAATAATTGATAATGGCATGAAAGCAGAAACTCCCTCTTTTGAGGCACATCAGTTCGTGCGGGTGCGTCGCGGCGATGCGGTGCGCCGGTTGATTCAGCGCGATAAAACGCCGCTGGCGGTGCTGTTTATGGCGGCGGTGGTCGGCACGCTGGCCGGGCTGGTGGGCGTGGCGTTTGAGAAGAGCGTGAACTGGGTGCAGAACCAGCGGATCGGCGCGCTGGCGCAGGTGGCGGACCACTGGTATCTGGTCTGGCCGCTGGCGTTTATCTTGTCGGCGCTGCTGGCGATGGTCGGCTATTTCCTCGTGCGCCGTTTTGCGCCGGAGGCTGGCGGATCGGGGATCCCGGAAATCGAAGGGGCGCTGGAGGAGCTGCGGCCGGTGCGCTGGTGGCGCGTGCTGCCGGTGAAATTCATCGGCGGCATGGGGACCCTGGGCGCCGGAATGGTACTGGGACGCGAGGGGCCGATGGTGCAGCTTGGCGGCAACATTGGACGCATGGTGCTGGATATTTTCCGCATGCGCAGTCCGGAAGCGCGGCACACGCTGCTGGCGACCGGTGCGGCGTCGGGGCTCTCAGCGGCCTTTAACGCGCCGCTGGCCGGTATCCTGTTTATCATCGAAGAGATGCGCCCGCAGTTCCGCTACAACCTGATCTCCATTAAAGCGGTATTTACCGGCGTGATCATGTCGAGCATTGTGTTTCGCATTTTCAACGGCGAGGCGGCAATTATAGAGGTGGGTAAGCTGAGCAATGCCCCGGTGAATACCCTGTGGCTGTACCTGGTGCTGGGGATGCTGTTTGGCTGCTTTGGTCCGCTGTTTAATTTTCTGGTGCTACGCACCCAGGATCTGTTCCAGCGCATTCACGGCGGCCACATCAAAAAATGGGTGTTAATTGGCGGGGTCATCGGCGGGCTTTGCGGCCTGCTGGGGCTGATGCAGCCCTCCGCGGTGGGGGGCGGCTTTAACCTGATCCCCATCGCCGCCGCCGGTAACTTCTCCGTCGGTTTGCTGCTGTTCATCTTTATTGCCCGCGTGGTGACCACGCTGATCTGCTTCTCTTCCGGCGCGCCGGGCGGCATTTTCGCTCCGATGCTGGCGCTTGGCACGCTGCTGGGCACGGCGTTCGGCATGGCGGCTATTCCGCTGTTTCCGTCCTACCATCTCGATGCCGGCACCTTCGCCATCGCCGGCATGGGGGCGCTGCTCGCCGCCTCGGTGCGCGCGCCGCTGACCGGGATTGTGCTGGTGCTGGAGATGACCGATAACTATCAGCTCATTTTGCCAATGATTATTACCTGCCTTGGCGCAACACTACTGGCGCAATTCCTCGGCGGTAAGCCTTTGTATTCGACCATTCTGCAACGTACTCTGGCGAAGCAGGAGGCCGAGCAGGCGGCAAAAGCGCAGCAGGCACCCCGGGAGAATACTTGAACGATTTACCAGGGTATTAGATAATGGCTCAAAAGGTCCGGTTATTCTTTAACCGGCCGGAAGTATCAATGGGAGCAAAAAATGAGTGATGACGTAGCGTTGCCGCTGGAGTTTACCGAAGCCGCAGCCAATAAAGTAAAACACCTGATTGCGGATGAAGATAATCCGAACCTGAAACTGCGCGTGTATATCACCGGCGGCGGTTGCAGCGGTTTCCAGTATGGCTTCACCTTCGACGATCAGGTGAACGAAGGGGATATGACCATTGAGAAACAGGGTGTCGGCCTGGTGGTTGACCCGATGAGCCTGCAGTACCTGGTCGGCGGCTCTGTCGACTATACCGAAGGGCTGGAAGGTTCGCGCTTTATCGTGACCAACCCGAACGCGAAAAGCACCTGCGGCTGCGGGTCCTCGTTCAGCGTTTAAAGCGAGCGCGGCAGGGGGCTTTTTCTCGCAGCGAGAGGGCGCCAACGCTAAAAACGGTAACCTCAGGGTTACCGTTTTGCTTTTATGACCGTCCGTTATCGTCCAGGGCAAATGTCGGCAGCTTCAGGTGCCAGCGGATCGCCGCCAGCCGGATCGCCAGGGTCACCACCATCCCCATCATCGCCGAATTCTCCAGCGGGAGATGGAAGGTGTCGTGCGCGGTGGCGTGGACAATGCCGCCGACAATACAGGCGGTGGCGTAGATCTCGGTGCGCAGAATCATAGGAATTTCGCGCGCCAGCACGTCGCGGATTATCCCGCCGCCAACGCCGGTCACCACCCCCATGCATACCGCTACCAGCGGGCCGCTGCCGGCGAGAAAGGCTTTATTGACGCCGATGCCGACAAACACAGCTAAACCGACGGCGTCGAGCACCGGCAGGATCCATTTCGGCAGCCGGCGCGGCTGGCGGACCAGCAGGATGGTCAGCATGCTGGTGACCATCGCCACCACCAGATCGGTGGGATCTTTGACCCAGAATACCGGGCCATTCGCCAGCGCCATGTCGCGGATGGTTCCGCCGCCCACCGCCGTCACCACGCCTAACACCAGCACGCCAAACGGGTCCATGCGTAATTTTCCGGCCAGCAGAACGCCGGAGATCGCGAAAACGGCCGTGCCAATAATATCCAGCCAATAGACAAGCATCGTTGATTCCCACTGAACATCCGCTTTACCGGATGGTTATTTTACCTGGTCGAGCGCCGCACAAAGTTGTTTGGCGGCGAGGATAATACGTGGGCTTGCGCGTTCAAACCAGTCGCTGTGTAACGCAATCAACGAAATGGTGAGCTGATGTTGCCAAAAGCGTTGCGCCTCGGCGATGCGGCTGGCGTCGCCGGTCACCACAATCGCCTGCGGCTGACGGGCCAGCACCTGTTCGCGGCTCACCTGCGGCCAGGGAACACGGCTGGCGGCAAAGATATTCTCGCCGCCGCACAGCCTCAGCACCTGATCCTGAATCGAGCCGGGGCCGCTGGTGAACAGCGGGGCGGAACCGAACTGCAGGAAGACGCGTTTCTTCGGCGCGCTGGCATAGCGCGCTTTCAGCGCATCGTATTCCTGCTGCATCGCCTGCGCCGCCTGCTGCGCTTTTTCCGGCTGCGGGCTCCACTGCGCCAGCTGACGCAGGGTGGCGATGATCTCTTCGATGGTCGAAGTCTGCACCCAGAGGACGTGGATACCCAGCGACTGCAGCTGGTTAACCTGACGTTCGGCATTACCGCCGCGCCAGGCCAGCACCAGGTCTGGCTTTAACGCTACGATGCGCTCCAGGTTCATCCCCTGCCAGCTGGCAACCTGCTCAATCGTTTTGGCCTGCGGCGGATAATCGGAATAGCTACTGACGCCGACCGGCGTGATCCCGGCGGCAAAGGCCAGTTCGGTATTGGCGGGGGAGAGGGCGATCACCCGCGGCGCGGCCAGCAGCCACGCCGGGGCGAGTAACAGCAGCGCGGCAAGCGCGAAGGAGAGCGACTTAGCCACGTGCCAGGTTCTGGACCAGATTCTCCACCATCAGGGTGGACTGTCGGGCGGCGACCGCAAGGAACTCCTCAAAGCTGAGGTGAGACTGCTGGTCGGCCACATCGGAGATGGCGCGAACCACCACGAAGGGAACCTTAAAGTTATGGCAAACGTGAGCGATAGCGGTCGCTTCCATTTCCACAGCGATCGCCTGCGGGAAATTATGGCGGATCTTCGCCAGACCGACAGAGCCGTTAATGAAGGCATCGCCGCTGACGATCAGGCCGCGAACGGCATTGAGATCTAACGCGTTAATGCAGCTCTCCGCGGCGGCCACCAGTTTTTCGTCCGCTTTAAAGCCCGCCGGGCAGCCAGGCAGCTGGCCGTACTCATAACCGAAGGCGGTGACGTCGGCGTCGTGGTAGCGCGCTTCATCGGAGACGACGATATCGCCGACCTTCAGCGTCGACGCCAGGCCGCCGGCTGAGCCGGTATTAATGATCACGTCAGGCTGGCAACGCTCCAGCAGCAGGGTCGCGCCCATCGCCGCCGCCACTTTCCCGATACCAGACTTCAGCAGCGCGACGTCAACGCCGTGAAGTTGGCCGGTATAGATTTCGCTCCCGCCAATAGTGATAGTCTGGCGGTTTTCGATTTTGTCGCGCAGAAGGGTAACTTCCTCTTCCATAGCGCCAATAATGCCAATTTTCATAGATTTACTCGCGATGTGTCAGGTTTAGTTGCATAGTCTATCATGCGCTTAAGGGGAAGCGTATTGCTCGCGCGGGAGAGGCTATGGCAAAGATTGATTTTCGCAACAAGATAAACTGGCGTCGACGCTTCCGTTCGCCGCCGCGTGTCGAGACGGAGCGCGACATCCTGCGGATCTTCGAAAGCGATCGGGGACGGATCGTCAACTCGCCGGCCATCCGTCGCTTACAGCAAAAAACTCAGGTCTTCCCGCTGGAGCGCAACGCAGCGGTGCGTACCCGTCTGACCCACTCGCTGGAGGTGCAGCAGGTGGGGCGTTATATCGCCAAAGAGGTACTGAGCCGGCTGAAAGAGCAGAGGCTGCTGGAAGAGTATGGCCTGGAAGAGCTGACCGGGCCATTCGAGAGCGTCGTGGAGATGGCCTGCCTGATGCACGATATCGGCAACCCGCCGTTTGGCCATTTTGGCGAGGCGGCGATTAACGACTGGTTCCGCCAGCGTCTGGCGCCCGGCGATGCGCTCGGGCAGCCGCTGACCGACGATCGCTGTGAAGTGCAGGCATTACGCCTGCAGGAGGGGGAAACGTCGCTTAACGCGCTGCGCCGCAAAGTGCGCCAGGATCTCTGCTGCTTTGAGGGCAACGCCCAGGGCATTCGTCTGGTCCATACGCTGATGCGCATGAATCTGACCTGGGCGCAGGTCGGCTGTATTCTGAAATATACTCGTCCGGCGTGGTGGTCCGAGGCGACGCCAGCCAGCCACAGTTATTTAATGAAGAAGCCTGGCTACTATTTAGCCGAAGAGGAGTATGTGGCGCGCCTGCGTAAAGAACTGGATCTGGCGCCTTACAATCGGTTCCCATTAACCTGGATTATGGAAGCCGCGGATGACATCTCATATTGCGTCGCGGATCTCGAGGACGCGGTGGAAAAACGTATTTTCAGCGCTGAGCAGCTTTATCAGCATCTTTACGACGCCTGGGGCAGCCATGAAAAAGGATCGTTATTCTCGCAGGTGGTGGAAAATGCCTGGGAGAAATCACGAGCCAATTCCCTGAAGCAGAGCGCGGAAGATCAGTTTTTTATGTATTTGCGGGTGAACACGCTGAATAAGCTGGTGCCCTACGCGGCGCGCCGATTTATTGACAACCTGCCGGCCATCTTTACGGGCGACTTTAATCATGCGCTGCTCGAGGACGACAGCGATTGCAGTCAGCTGCTGGAGCTTTATAAAAATGTAGCGATTAAACAGGTGTTTAGCCATCCGGATGTCGAGCAACTGGAATTGCAGGGCTACCGGGTGATCAGCGGCCTGCTGGATATCTATCAGCCGCTGCTGAAATTATCACTGGAGGATTTCAGCGAATTAGTAGCGCAGGAGCGGGTACGGCGTTTACCCATTGCCTCCCGGCTGTATCAGAAACTTTCAACCCGCCACCGGCTGGCCTATGTGGAAGCGGTAAATAAGCTCGCGCGCACAGCGCCTGAATTTGCGCTGATGGAATACTATTATCGCTGCCGTCTGATTCAGGATTATATCAGCGGGATGACGGATTTATATGCGTGGGATGAATATCGACGACTGATGGCGGTGGAATAGGCTGGAGTTTTGTAAAGATGGACAATAAATTTTTACTTTTTCCAGAAACTTAATTCCGGAACTTAGCGCTATAAAATGACTCTGATAGTCACGTACACAGCAACTTTCGTTTTCTGATATTGAGATTGAAACTGATGAAAAAAACCACGTTAGCAATGAGTGCACTGGCTCTGAGTTTAGGTCTGGCATTGTCCCCGCTCTCTGCGAGCGCGGCGGAAACGGCATCTTCGGCCACTAACGCGCAGCAGATGCCAAGCCTGGCCCCGATGCTGGAGAAAGTGATGCCGTCGGTGGTGAGCATTAACGTTGAAGGTAGCACCACCGTTAATACCCCACGGATGCCGCGTAACTTCCAGCAGTTCTTTGGCGATAACTCGCCGTTCTGCCAGGATGGTTCTCCATTCCAGAGTTCGCCGTTTTGCCAGGGCGGCGGACAGGGCGGTCAGCCTGACGGCGGCCAGCAGCAGAAATTCATGGCGCTGGGCTCCGGCGTGATTATTGATGCGGCCAAAGGGTATGTGGTGACCAACAACCACGTCGTGGACAACGCCACCACGATTAAGGTCCAGCTGAGCGATGGTCGTAAGTTTGATGCCAAAGTCGTGGGTAAAGACCCGCGCTCTGATATCGCGCTGATTCAGATTCAGGATCCGAAAAACCTGACGGCAATTAAGCTTGCCGACTCTGACGCGCTGCGCGTCGGCGACTACACCGTGGCTATCGGTAACCCGTTCGGTCTGGGCGAAACCGTGACCTCCGGGATTGTTTCCGCGCTGGGTCGTAGCGGCCTGAACGTGGAAAACTACGAAAACTTTATCCAGACCGATGCGGCGATTAACCGCGGGAACTCCGGCGGCGCGCTGGTGAATCTCAACGGCGAGCTGATCGGCATCAACACCGCCATTCTGGCGCCGGACGGCGGCAACATCGGTATCGGTTTTGCTATCCCGAGTAACATGGTGAAAAACCTGACCGAGCAGATGGTGAAATATGGCCAGGTGAAACGCGGCGAGCTCGGCATCATGGGCACCGAACTGAACTCTGAGCTGGCGAAAGCGATGAAAGTCGACGCCCAGCGCGGCGCCTTCGTCAGCCAGGTGATGCCGGGGTCGGCGGCCGCGAAAGCGGGCATTAAAGCCGGCGACGTGATCACCTCCCTCAACGGGAAGGCGATCAGCAGCTTCGCCGCGCTGCGTGCTCAGGTCGGCACCATGCCTATCGGCAGCAAGGTTGAGCTTGGCCTGCTGCGCGATGGCAAACCGGTGACCGTCACCGTCGAACTGCAGCAGAGCAACCAGACCCAGGTTGACTCCAGCACCATCTTCAACGGGATTGAAGGGGCGGAAATGAGCAACAAGGGTCAGGACAAAGGCGTGGTGGTCAATAATGTGAAAGCCGGCACCCCGGCGGCGCAGATTGGCCTCAAGAAAGGCGACATCATTGTCGGGGCCAACCAGCAGCCGGTGAAAAATATCGCCGATCTGCGGAAAATCTTCGACGCCAAACCGTCCGTGCTGGCGCTGAACATTCAGCGCGGCGACGCCTCTATCTACCTGCTGCTGCAGTAATCGTCAGCGCTTGATCCCAGCCCCTTCCCTCGCCGAGGGCAGGGGCTTTTTTTCGTTCTGTGACCGCTTCCACAACTCCACATATCTCATCCGGGCTTCGGGCATATGCACAATGCGGCAGGGCGACGACTCTTTTATGCTGGTGCCCTGCAAAGGGGAGGATTACATGGCTGGCTGGCATCTCGATACCAAAATGGCGCAGGATATTGTGGCGCGGACGATGCGCATCATCGATACCAACATCAACGTGATGGATGCCCGCGGGCGGATTATCGGCAGCGGCGATCGGGAAAGGATTGGTGAATTGCACGAAGGCGCGCTGCTGGTGCTTTCTCAGGGGCGGGTGGTGGATATCGACGACGCGGTGGCTCGCCATCTGCACGGGGTGCGCCAGGGCATTAACCTGCCGCTGCGCCTGGAGGGGGAGATCGTCGGGGTGATCGGCCTGACCGGCGAGCCGGAGTCGCTGCGAAAATATGGCGAGCTGGTGTGCATGACGGCAGAGATGATGCTGGAGCAGTCGCGACTGATGCATCTCCTGGCGCAGGACAGCCGTCTGCGCGAAGAGCTGGTGATGAACCTGATTCAGGCGGAAGAGCATACCCCGGCGCTGAACGAATGGGCTCAGCGATTAGGCATCGACCTGAATCAGCCGCGCGTGGTGGCGATGATTGAGGTGGACAGCGGCCAGCTCGGCGTAGACAGCGCGATGGCGGAACTACAGCAGCTGCAGAACGCGCTGACCACGCCCGATCGCCATAATCTCGTGGCCATTGTCTCGCTCACGGAAATGGTGGTGCTGAAACCGGCGCTGAACAGCTTTGGCCGCTGGGACGCCGACGATCATGTCCGGCGCGTCGAGCAGCTTATCGCCAGGATGAAAGAGAATGGCCAGCTCCGTTTCCGCGTGGCGTTGGGCAACTTCTTCACCGGTCCCGGGAGTATCGCCCGCTCTTACCGTACCGCTCGCACGACGATGATGGTGGGCAAGCAGCGGATGCCGGAGAGCCGCTGCTATTTCTATCAGGATCTGATGCTGCCGGTGCTGCTTGACAGCCTGCGCGGCGGCTGGCAGGCCAATGAGCTGGCCCGTCCGCTGGCGCGTCTCAAGACAATGGATAACAACGGGCTGCTGCGGCGAACGCTGCAGGCGTGGTTTCGCCATAACGTGCAGCCGCTGGCGACGTCGAAGGCGCTGTTTATTCATCGCAATACGCTGGAGTACCGGTTGAATCGTATCTCGGAGCTGACGGGGCTGGATCTTGGCAGCTTTGACGACCGGCTGCTGCTGTATATCGCGCTGCAGCTGGATGAACAACGCTAAGGCGTGGAGGTAGAAAAATGCCGGGTAGCGACTCGCCATACCCGGCCTGGACGATGCATGCTGTCGGTAGCGGTTTGATACCGCCAGCCCGGTCAGGCGACGCGCCGCCGGGGATGCGCTTACTTACGGGTGAGCTTTTCCAGATCGGCTTCGATTTCGCTGATCTTATTGGTGACCACGCTTTCCAGATGGCGTAAATCGTCGAGGATTTTACGCTTGAGATCGATTTCAGTGCGATCGCGCTGGCAGATCTGATCCAGCTCATCAATGACGTAGCGCAGATTGGGGCTGATCTCCTGGACCTCTTTGTAGCCCTGGCCGACGCCGTCGGCGACGACGGTTTTGCGCTGACGCGGATATTTGAACTTCACGCTCTTGGCGAAGAATTCGCCTTTGTCTTTCTGAAAATAGATTTTCAGAATGTCGTTGTTAGCTTCCTGCCGCAGGCTATAGCGATCGATCTCATCAGGGTTGGTAATGCCAAGACTTTTCAGATTATCGTACATAACGGTACCTTTGATAGCATCATAACCATTGAATAATTAACGAAAAAATCCATTCTCGCCAGCATCAAATATCAAAAAAGCGGGATATCTCCCGCTTTTTATTTGCTTTAGTCGATGGTGCGCAGCAGTTCGTTAATGCCGACCTTGCCGCGAGTTTTAGCATCGACTTTCTTCACGATCACTGCGCAGTACAGACTGTATTTACCATCTTTCGACGGCAGGTTGCCTGACACCACTACCGAGCCAGCCGGCACGCGGCCGTAGAAGACTTCGCCGGTTTCGCGATCGTAGATTTTGGTGCTCTGACCCAGGTAAACGCCCATGGAGATCACGGAGCCTTCTTCGACAATCACCCCTTCAACTACTTCAGAGCGCGCGCCGATGAAGCAGTTATCTTCGATGATGGTCGGGTTCGCCTGCAGCGGCTCCAGTACGCCACCGATGCCGACACCGCCGGACAGGTGAACGTTTTTACCGATCTGCGCGCAGGAGCCGACGGTGGCCCAGGTGTCAACCATGGTGCCTTCGTCAACGTAGGCGCCGATGTTAACGTAGGACGGCATCAGTACGGTGTTGCGGGCGATGAACGCGCCCTGGCGCACCGCTGCCGGCGGCACCACGCGGAAACCTTCTTTCTGGAAACGCGCTTCGTCATAGTCAGCGAATTTCATCGGTACTTTATCGAAGTAGCGGCTTTCCGCACCATCGATAACCTGGTTATCGTTAATACGGAAAGAGAGCAGTACCGCCTTCTTCAGCCACTGATGCGTCACCCACTGACCGTCGATCTTCTCAGCGACGCGCAGCGCGCCGGAATCCAGAAGGGCAATAACCTGGTTAACCGCTTCGCGGGTCACGGTATCCACATTGGCCGGCGTGATGTCGGCGCGACGCTCGAAGGCGGACTCAATAACGTTCTGTAACTGCTGCATTGTTTCTTTCCATTCACTAAAAAAAATACGTCACCCTTTATCGTTTGGATTGAGGGCCGCTGTCAACCGTTGTTGCACTTCTTGTTGCAGCTCATTATTAAGGGCACGCCGGTCGGCGGTAGCGATTATAAATAAATCTTCTACTCGCTCACCAATTGTCGTAATTCGCGCCCCGTGAAGCGAAATTCCGAGGTCGGCGAACACCTGACCGACGCGGGCGAGCAGCCCGGGCTGGTCAAGGGCAATCAGCTCGAGAAACGATTTGCGATCGGTATGGGTCGGCAGGAAATTCACCTCGGTGTCCACCGAAAAATGACGCAGCTTTGCCGCCTGACGACGGGGCGCCGGGGGCTCCCAACTGCGCTGGGTGATGGTCTGTTCCAGACCCTGGCGGATCGCCTCGTGGCGGTCGGCGGACAGCGGACTGCCGTCAGGCTCAAGGACGATAAAGGTATCCATCGCCATGCCGTCGCGGGTGGTGAAGATCTGCGCGTCGTGGACGCTGAGGTTGCGACGGTCCAGTTCGCCACACACGGCGGCGAACAGGTAAGGGCGATCCGGGCTCCAGATAAAAATCTCCGTTCCGCCGCGAGTGGCCTGCGAGCTCAGGAGGATCATCGGTTTATTCAGATCGTGGCGCAGCAGGTTGCGGGCGTGCCAGGCGAGCTGCGTCGGCGTATGTCGCACGAAATAGTTGGCGCGACAGCGGTTCCAGATTTGATGCAGCGCCTCTTCATTAATATTGTCCATCCGCAGCAGGGCCAGCGCCTGCAGCTGATGGTGACGCACCCGTTCGCGCATGTCCGGGGTGCTTTGCATGCCGCGACGCAGCTGTTTTTCAGTGGCGAAATAGAGTTCGCGCAGCAGGCTCTGCTTCCAGCTGTTCCACAGGGTTTCGTTGGTGGCGCAGATATCGGCGACGGTCAGGCACACCAGATAGCGCAGGCGATTTTCCGTTTGCACCTCCTCGGCGAACTGCTTAATCACTTCCGGATCCTGAATATCGCGCCGCTGGGCGGTGACCGACATCAGCAGGTGGTGACGCACCAGCCAGGCGACCAGCTGCGTTTCACGGGAGTTCAGCCCGTGCAGTTCGGCAAATTTCAGCACATCCTGCGCGCCGAGGATCGAGTGGTCGCCGCCGCGCCCTTTGGCGATGTCGTGGAACAGGGCGGCGATTAAAATCAGCTCCGGGTGCGTTAAGCGCGGCCACAGTTCCACGCACAGCGGGTGACGGCTACGGGTCTCTTCTTTAGCAAAGCTCTCCAGCTTGAGCATCACGCGGATGGTGTGTTCATCGACGGTGTAGGCGTGAAACAGGTCGAACTGCATCTGGCCGACGATATGGGACCACTGCGGCATATAGGCCCACAGCACGCTGTGACGATGCATCGGCAGCAGTCCGCGACTCACTGCCCCCTGATGGCGCAGCATGCTGAGAAAGAGCGTGCGCGCCTCCGGGATATAGCACAGCGGCTGGGTCAGATGGCGGCGGGCGTGGCGCAGATGGCGCAACGTCGTGGAGTAGATGCCGGTGATGGTGCTGTTGCGCACCATGATATAAAACATGCGCAGAATGGCCTGCGGCTCGCGAATAAACAGCGTATCGTCACGCAGATCGATCAGCGTGCCGCGCAGCTGGAAATCATCATCGATCGGGCGCGGTTTTTCATCCTCGGTCAGGGCGAGGATGGCCTCTTCAAACAGCTGCAGCAGCATCTGGTTCAGCTCGCTCACCCGGCGGGTGACGCGGAAGAAGTCCTTCATCATATGCTCAATCGGCTGGTTGCCGTCGCCTTCATAGCCGAGTCGGCGGGCGACGCTGAGCTGGCGGTCGAAAAGCAGGCGGTTGTCATAGCGAGTGAGTTCGAGATGCAGCGCGAAGCGGATACGCCACAGCTGGTGCAGACACTCGTTGAGCTCATTGCGCTCGGCTTCGGTCAGAAAGCCGAAGCCGACCATCTCATCCATCGAGGTGGCGCCGAAATGGCGGCGAGCCACCCACTGTAGCGTATGGATATCGCGCAGGCCGCCGGGGCTGCTTTTCACGTCCGGCTCGAGGTTATAGCTGGTGCCGTGATAGCGCTGATGACGGACGTTCTGCTCTTCGACTTTCGCGGCGAAGAACTTTTCTGATGGCCAGAAGCCGTCGCTAAAAATATGTTTTTGCAGTTCAAGGAACAGCGCGACGTCGCCGATCAGCAGGCGCGATTCGATTAAGTTGGTGGCGACGGTGAGATCCGAAAGCCCTTCCAGCAGACACTCTTCGAGAGTGCGCACGCTGTGGCCTACCTCCAGTTTGACGTCCCACAGCAGCGTCAGCAGTTCGCCGACCTTTTGCGCCTGGTCGTCCGGCAGCTTTTTGCGGCTGAGGATCAGCAGATCGACGTCAGAGAGCGGATGCAGCTCGCCGCGGCCATAGCCGCCGACGGCCACCAGCGCCAGGTCGCAGACGGATTCAAAGCCGCAGGCGATCCACAACCGCTGCAGCAGCTGGTCGATAAATTCGGTGCGCGCCGCAATGAGCTGCTCCGCGGCGATACCGGCGTCAAACGCCTCGCCCAGCCAGTGCTGAAAGGTATCGATGTGCGCCTTAATTGCGGCACAGTTCAGATCGCCCTGCGGCCAGCTTACCGGATGTTCCGGCGGGATGGGCAGAAGGGGGGAGGCTGTGTCAGGTAATGAGTTGCTCATCGCGTCACCATAAGAAAAAACTATCTAATAAAAAAGCCGGCGGGCGCCGGCTTTTCATCATTCATCGTGCGAGATTATCGCCGGGATGGTGTCATCCTTACGTAGCGTCAGAATTTCGCAGCCGTTGTCTGTCACCACAATAGTATGCTCGTACTGCGCAGACAAGCTCCGGTCTTTAGTTTTCACCGTCCAGCCGTCTTTCATGCTGCGGATCTCTTTTTTACCGGCGTTGACCATCGGCTCGATGGTGAAGGTCATGCCTGGTTTGAGCACGACGTTGGTTTCCGGCGAGTCGTAGTGCAGCACCTGCGGCTCTTCATGGAAGCCGCGGCCGATGCCGTGACCACAGTATTCGCGAACCACGGAGAACCCTTCCGCTTCCACATATTTCTGGATCGCCGCGCCGATGGTGCGCAGGTTGATGCCCGGCTTCACCATCTTCAGCGCCAGGTACAGGCTTTCCTGAGTGATGCGGCACAGGCGCTCGCCAAGAATCGTCGGTTTGCCGACGATAAACATTTTGGAGGTATCGCCATGGAAATCATCTTTAATGACGGTCACGTCGATATTCACGATATCGCCATCTTTCAGCAGCTTGCCGTCGTCAGGGATACCGTGACAGACCACTTCGTTGACCGAAATGCAGACGGATTTCGGATAGCCGTGATAGCCGAGACAGGCGGAAATGGCCTTCTGCTCGTTAACGATATAGTCGTTACAGATACGGTCCAGTTCGCCAGTGCTGACGCCCGGCTTAACCCAGGGTTCGATCATTTCCAGCACTTCAGCGGCCAGGCGACCGGCAACGCGCATTTTTTCAATATCTTCAGATGTCTTAATAGAGATAGCCATGGAGTATGTCCAGCAGTGTCGATATTTTCGACAATAATAGAGTAAGTCCTGTCAATGGTAACAGTCCGGGTAGGCTGGTGCCAAACTGAGAATCATTAACAGCACGTGACGTCAACAAGAGTTGGTGTCTGGATGGATTTTGTGATATAAAGCGCGCCGGACTTCCGTTCCATCTCAGATACACAAGGATGGGACGTAAGCGACATCGCTCACTTTGTGTAATAACACACACGTATCGGCACATATTCCGGGGTGCCCTTCGGGGTCGGTAATATGGGATACGTGGAGGCATAACCCCAATTTAATCTATAGAGGTTTTAAACATGGCAACTGTTTCCATGCGCGACATGCTCAAGGCTGGTGTTCACTTCGGTCACCAGACCCGTTACTGGAACCCGAAAATGAAGCCGTTCATCTTCGGTGCGCGTAACAAAGTTCACATCATCAACCTTGAGAAAACCGTACCGATGTTCAACGACGCTCTGGCTGAACTGAACAAGATCGCTGCTCGTAAAGGTAAAATCCTTTTCGTTGGTACTAAGCGCGCTGCAAGCGAAGCGGTAAAAGACGCTGCTCTGAGCTGCGACCAGTTCTTCGTGAACCATCGCTGGCTGGGCGGTATGCTGACTAACTGGAAAACCGTTCGTCAGTCCATCAAACGTCTGAAAGACCTGGAAACTCAGTCCCAGGACGGTACTTTCGACAAGCTGACCAAAAAAGAAGCGCTGATGCGTACTCGTGAGCTGGACAAGCTGGAAAACAGCCTGGGCGGTATCAAAGACATGGGCGGCCTGCCGGACGCACTGTTCGTTATCGACGCTGACCACGAGCACATCGCTATCAAAGAAGCAAACAACCTGGGCATCCCGGTATTTGCTATCGTTGATACCAACTCTGATCCGGACGGCGTAGACTTCGTTATCCCGGGTAACGACGATGCAATCCGCGCAGT
Source organism: Klebsiella sp. JB_Kp042 (assembly GCF_040065275.1). NCBI lineage: Bacteria > Pseudomonadati > Pseudomonadota > Gammaproteobacteria > Enterobacterales > Enterobacteriaceae > Klebsiella > Klebsiella sp. JB_Kp042. The sequence continues at coordinate 33,081 of NZ_JBEAJL010000116.1, read as the reverse complement.
AAGCCTGTACCTGGGCGCTGTTGCTGCTACCGTTCGTGAAGGTCGCTCTCAGGACCTGGCTTCTCAGGCGGAAGAAAGCTTCGTAGAAGCTGAATAATAAGGTTTAAGCCCTTATTAGTACCGTGTATGAATAGGGGCCCATTATCGGCCCCTTTTTTCAATTTACGCTGTTTGGCCGTTGGCCGGGCAGTATCCACATCTCCCGAGGATTTTAGAATGGCTGAAATTACCGCTTCCCTGGTAAAAGAGCTGCGCGAACGTACTGGCGCAGGCATGATGGATTGCAAAAAAGCGCTGACTGAAGCGAATGGCGACATCGAGCTGGCAATCGAAAACATGCGTAAATCCGGCGCGATCAAAGCGGCGAAGAAAGCAGGCAACGTGGCTGCTGACGGCGTGATCAAAACCAAAATCGAAGGCAACTACGGTTACATTCTGGAAGTTAACTGCCAGACTGACTTCGTTGCTAAAGATGGTGGTTTCCAGGCATTTGCTGACAAAGTACTGGACGCCGCTGTTGCGGGTAAAATCTCCGACGTTGAAGTTCTGAAAGCGCAGTTCGAAGAAGAACGTGTTGCCCTGGTTGCTAAAATCGGTGAGAACATCAACATCCGTCGTATCGCTGTTCTGGAAGGCGACGTTCTGGGCAGCTACCAGCACGGTGCGCGCATCGGCGTTCTGGTTGCCGCTAAAGGCGCTGACGAAGAGCTGGTTAAGCAGCTGGCAATGCACGTTGCCGCAAGCAAGCCGGAATTCGTTAAGCCGGAAGACGTGTCTGCTGAAGTGGTAGAGAAAGAGTACCAGGTTCAGCTGGACATCGCGATGCAGTCCGGTAAGCCGAAAGAAATCGCAGAGAAAATGGTTGAAGGCCGCATGAAGAAATTCACCGGCGAAGTTTCTCTGACTGGTCAGCCTTTCGTCATGGAGCCGAGCAAATCTGTTGGTCAGCTGCTGAAAGAGCACAACGCTGACGTGACTGGCTTCATCCGCTTTGAAGTGGGCGAAGGCATCGAGAAAGTTGAGACTGACTTTGCAGCAGAAGTTGCTGCGATGTCCAAGCAGTCTTAATTTTTACAAGGAGCCGCCTGAGGGCGGCTTCTTTTTGCGCCCATTTTGTAAATTCAGCCAACTGCTTATAGTGACCGCGCTGAAATGCGACATACAATGTCGCCGGAATTCTCACATCTCATTCGTTGACAGTCTCAGGAAAGAAACATGGCTACCAATGCAAAACCCGTCTACAAACGTATTCTGCTGAAATTAAGTGGCGAAGCGCTGCAGGGCTCAGAAGGCTTCGGTATTGATGCAAGCATACTTGACCGCATGGCTCAAGAGATCAAAGAGCTGGTTGAGCTGGGTATTCAGGTTGGCGTAGTAATTGGTGGCGGTAACCTGTTCCGTGGTGCTGGTCTGGCGAAAGCGGGTATGAACCGCGTTGTGGGCGACCACATGGGCATGCTGGCTACGGTTATGAATGGCCTCGCGATGCGCGATGCGCTCCACCGCGCCTATGTGAACGCTCGTTTGATGTCCGCCATTCCGCTGAACGGCGTGTGCGACAACTACAGCTGGGCAGAGGCGATCAGCCTGCTGCGCAACAACCGCGTGGTGATCCTTTCCGCGGGTACCGGCAACCCGTTCTTTACCACCGATTCCGCAGCCTGCCTGCGCGGGATTGAAATTGAAGCCGATGTGGTGCTGAAAGCCACCAAGGTTGACGGCGTATTCACCGCCGATCCGGCCAAAGATCCTTCCGCCACGATGTACGATCAGCTGACCTACAGCGAAGTGCTGGAAAAAGAGCTGAAAGTGATGGATCTGGCGGCCTTCACCCTGGCGCGTGACCATAAATTGCCGATTCGCGTCTTCAACATGAACAAACCTGGCGCGCTGCGTCGCGTGGTGATGGGCGAAAAAGAAGGCACATTGATCACGGAATAATTCCCGTCAGCGCCAAATCCGGGTAAGATTCCGCTTTACTTTCGCGGGGATATTACCCGGTGATTTTCATTAAATCTGACTATACTTAGCTCATTTTCCGACGGGTGCCCCGTCTGGTCTGACTGAGACAAGCTTTCAAGGATTCGTAACGTGATTAGCGATATCAGAAAAGATGCTGAAATCCGCATGGAAAAATGCGTCGAAGCATTCAAAAACCAAATCAGCAAAATTCGCACGGGTCGTGCTTCTCCGAGCCTGCTGGACGGGATTGTTGTTGAATACTACGGTACGCCGACCCCGCTGCGCCAGCTGGCCAGCGTCACCGTCGAAGACTCCCGTACCCTGAAAATCAACGTCTTTGACCGTTCTATGTCCGCGGCTGTTGAAAAAGCGATCATGGCGTCCGACCTCGGTCTGAACCCAAGCTCTGCCGGTAGCGATATTCGTGTTCCGCTGCCGCCGCTGACCGAAGAGCGTCGTAAAGATCTGACCAAGATCGTGCGTGGTGAAGCTGAACAGGCGCGCGTTGCCGTACGTAACGTTCGCCGCGACGCCAACGACAAAGTCAAAGCGCTGCTGAAAGAGAAAGAGATCAGCGAGGATGACGATCGCCGTTCTCAGGACGACGTGCAGAAAATGACTGACGCCGCCATCAAGAAAGTTGACGCGGCGCTGGCAGACAAAGAAGCGGAACTGATGCAGTTCTGATGCTCTGCCCTTACTCGGGCCTGACAGCGTCTGGCCTGAGTAAAATCCGAAACGCCGTACAGAAGACTGTACGCTCAATTCTCGGGATTGCGTTGCGACCGCTGGCCTTGTAGCCTTTAGCGCTAAGTTGAAGGCCTGATGCCGCCGTCTTATCCCTGATAATTGCTGCGTAGGGGCTTGCTGGCGGCGTTTTGCTTTTTATTCTGTTTCCACTCTTCTGGACGTCTCATGAAGCAATTAACCGTTCTCGGTTCGACCGGCTCCATTGGCTGTAGCACGCTGGACGTGGTACGCCATAATCCCGGTCGCTTTTCCGTCGCCGCGCTGGTCGCGGGGAAAAACGTTGACCGTATGGTTGAACAATGCCTTGAATTTACCCCCCGTTACGCCGTGATGGACGATGCGCAAAGCGCTGAGCGGTTGCGCACCCGTCTGCAGGAACATGGCTGCCGTACCGAGGTGCTGAGCGGCCAGCAGGCGGCGGCAGAGGTCGCGGCGCTGGAGGAGGTCGATCAGGTAATGGCGGCTATCGTCGGCGCGGCGGGTCTGGTGCCGACGCTGGCGGCGATCCGCGCCGGAAAAACGGTGTTGTTAGCGAATAAAGAGTCGCTGGTGACCTGCGGTCGCTTGTTCATGGAGGCGGTTCAACGGTCGGGGGCGCGATTGCTGCCGGTCGACAGCGAACATAACGCGATTTTTCAGAGTATGCCGGAGACAATTCAGCAGCATCTGGGATACGCTGACCTGGCGCAGAACGGCGTTTCGTCCATTCTGCTGACCGGCTCGGGCGGGCCTTTCCGCGAGACAGCGGTAGCTGAACTGGCGGCGATGACGCCGGATCAGGCCTGCCGTCATCCCAACTGGTCGATGGGACGCAAGATCTCCGTCGACTCCGCCACGATGATGAACAAAGGTCTGGAATATATTGAAGCGCGCTGGCTGTTTAACGCCTCGGCCCGGCAGATGGAGGTCCTTATCCATCCGCAGTCGGTGATCCACTCGATGGTTCGCTATCAGGACGGCAGCGTGCTGGCGCAGCTTGGGGAACCGGATATGCGCACGCCGATCGCCCATACCATGGGCTGGCCGCAGCGGCTGAACTCCGGCGCTAAGCCGCTGGACTTCTGTCAGCTGAGCAATCTGAGCTTCTCCGCGCCAGACTATACGCGGTATCCGTGCCTGAAGCTGGCGATGGAGGCGTTTGACGTCGGCCAGGCGGCGACCACCACGCTGAATGCGGCCAATGAAGAGTCGGTTGCCGCGTTTCTGCAGGGCGATATCCGCTTTACCGATATTGCGGCGGTTAACCTGGCGGTGCTGGATAAGATGAACCTGCTGGAGCCGCAAAGCATTGATGACGTTCTGGTTATCGACGCTGAGGCCCGCGCGGTTGCTCATCAACAGCTGAAGCGGTTGGTCACCCAGGCGTAACGCGGTGATATTTGTGGGCGCAAAGCTTCAGTGATATAGTCTGCGCCACCCGATCGTTGCATTTTGTTGTTGAAGATTACGGTGGCCGTGGCAAAACACGGCTTTTTTGCGTAAAGCTTTTGGTTGTTCTCTGCGATTGGCTGCAGCCCCGGCACCGGATAAAAATGCGTATCCAGCGCGGCCCGGTGGCCTCTGTTTGGTGGCTAGTTAATCCTTATTATGGACTTAAAACGCGTGATGTTGTCTGCTAATCAAACTGTCAGCGAAATATCGCCTACACATGGCTGCCGTCATGTCGCCATTATTATGGATGGCAACGGCCGTTGGGCGAAACGGCAAGGTAAAATTCGCGCTTTCGGGCACAAGGCCGGTGCGAAATCCGTGCGTCGCGCGGTCTCTTTCGCGGCGAATAATGGAATTGAGGCGTTAACGTTATACGCGTTCAGCAGCGAAAACTGGAACCGTCCGGCTCAGGAAGTCAGTGCGCTGATGGAACTGTTCGTCTGGGCGCTGGATAGCGAAGTCAAAAGCCTGCACCGACACAATGTGCGTTTGCGGATTATTGGCGACACCACGCGCTTCAATGCGCGCCTGCAGGAGCGTATCCGCAAAGCGGAAGCGCTGACCGCGAACAATACCGGCTTAACGCTGAATATTGCGGCCAATTACGGCGGTCGCTGGGATATTACCCAGGGCGTTCGTTTTCTGGCGAAACAGGTACAGGACGGGACGCTGCTGCCTGAGCAGATCACGGAAGACATGCTGAGTCAGCAGGTCTGCATGCATGAACTGGCTCCCGTAGATTTAGTTATTAGGACCGGGGGAGAGCACCGAATAAGTAATTTTCTGATTTGGCAAATTGCCTATGCCGAACTTTACTTTACGGATGTTCTTTGGCCCGATTTTGCTGAACAGGACTTTGAAGGTGCACTCCATGCCTTTGTTAATCGAGAGCGTCGTTTCGGCGGCACTGAGCCGGGTGGCAGTCATGCCTGATGGGGGTCACTTTTGCTGAAGTATCGCCTGATATCTGCTTTCGTCTTAATCCCCGTCGTCATTGCGGCGCTGTTTTTATTGCCGCCGATGGGGTTTGCTATCGTGACCCTGGTGGTCTGTATGCTCGCCGCGTGGGAGTGGGGGCAACTGAGCGGTTTCACCTCGACGTCGCAGCGGGTCTGGCTGGCGGTGTTGTGCGGCCTTCTGCTGGCGGCGATGCTGTTTTTGCTGCCGGAATACCATTATGACGTTCATCAACCGATGGTTGAAGGCTCGCTGTGGGCCTCTTTCGCCTGGTGGATCGTCGCGCTGCTGCTGGTGCTCTCTTATCCGGCGTCGGCGGCATTCTGGCGGCACTCGAAAGTGCTGCGCCTTATCTTCGGTATCCTGACCATCGTCCCGTTTTTCTGGGGCATGCTGGCGCTGCGCGCCTGGCACTATACCGATAACCATTACAGCGGCGCGCTGTGGCTCCTGTATGTGATGATTCTGGTCTGGGGCGCGGACTCCGGCGCCTATATGTTTGGCAAAATGTTTGGCAAGCACAAGCTGGCGCCGAAGGTCTCGCCGGGGAAAACCTGGCAGGGCTTTTTTGGCGGTTTGCTGACCGCGGCAGTGATCTCCTGGGCCTACGGGGTGTGGGCCCATCTTGACGTTACGCCAACGGTGCTGCTGGTCTGTTCGGTGGTGGCAGCCCTGGCTTCGGTGCTGGGCGATCTGACGGAAAGTATGTTTAAGCGCGAGGCCGGCATTAAGGATAGCGGGCACTTGATTCCCGGACATGGCGGTATTCTCGATCGTATCGACAGCCTGACGGCGGCGGTGCCGGTCTTCGCCTGTCTGCTACTGTTGGTCTTCAGGACGATTTGACGGAAGGTTATATGCTGAGCGTGCTCTGGAATCTGGCAGCTTTTATCATTGCGCTTGGCGTACTGATTACGGTGCATGAGTTTGGCCATTTTTGGGTAGCGCGCCGCTGCGGTATCCGGGTTGAGCGTTTTTCTATCGGCTTCGGCAAAGCGCTGTGGCGGCGGATGGATAAGCAGGGTACGGAGTTCGTCATTGCCCTGATCCCGCTGGGCGGCTATGTCAAGATGCTGGATGAGCGTGTTGAAGCGGTGGCGCCGGAGATGCGCCACTACGCTTTCAATAATAAAACCGTCGGCCAGCGTGCGGCGGTGATTGCCGCCGGTCCCATCGCTAACTTCCTTTTCGCTATCTTTGCCTACTGGTTGGTCTTCATCATCGGCGTTCCTGGAGTTCGCCCGGTAGTGGGTGAAATAACCCCCAATTCGGTTGCCGCGCAAGCACAAATTGCAAAAGGCACGGAACTTAAAGCGATAGATGGTATCGAAACGCCTGATTGGGATGCGGTGCGTCTGCAGCTGGTGGCCAAAATCGGCAACCCGCAAACAATACTTACCGTCGCCCCTTTCGGGACCAATCAGCGCCAGGATAAAATCGTCGATCTGCGGCACTGGGCGTTTGAGCCAGACAAGCAAGATCCCGTGACGTCGCTAGGGATCCAGCCGCGCAGCGCGCAGATTGATACGGTGCTGGCGGAAGTCCAGGCGGGCTCGGCAGCTCAGAAAGCAGGTTTGCAAGCGGGCGACCGGATCGTTAAAGTCGATGGACAACCGTTAACGCAGTGGATGACGTTTGTTAATCTGGTGCGCGATAATCCGGGCAAAGCGCTGGCGCTGGAGATTGAACGGCAGGGGAGTGCGCTGCCGTTAACCCTGACGCCGGATGCAAAAACGGTGAAAGGTAAGGCAGAAGGGTTCGCAGGGGTGGTGCCAAAGGTCATCCCGCTGCCTGAAGAATACAAGACAGTACGTCAGTACGGACCGTTTGCCGCCATCGCTGAAGCCACGGATAAAACCTGGCAGCTGATGTCGCTGACGGTCAGGATGCTGGGTAAATTGATAACCGGTGATGTCAAACTGAACAACCTCAGTGGGCCGATCTCTATCGCTCAAGGGGCTGGAATGTCAGCGGAGTTTGGGTTGATTTATTATCTGATGTTCCTTGCGCTGATTAGCGTGAACCTCGGAATCATCAACCTGTTCCCACTACCCGTACTGGATGGGGGACATCTGCTGTTTTTGGCGATTGAAAAGCTGAAGGGCGGGCCGGTATCCGAGCGAGTTCAAGACTTTAGTTATCGCATTGGCTCAATACTGCTGGTGCTGTTAATGGGGCTTGCACTTTTCAATGATTTCTCTCGGTTATAAGAGAGTTTGTTAGGAAGAACGCATAATAACGATGGCGATGAAAAAGTTGCTCATAGCGTCGCTGCTGTTTAGCAGCGCGACTGTATACGGTGCTGAAGGGTTCGTGGTGAAGGACATTCATTTCGAAGGCTTGCAGCGTGTCGCTGTTGGTGCGGCCCTCCTCAGTATGCCAGTGCGTCCTGGCGATACGGTGACCGACGATGATATCAGTAACACTATTCGCGCGCTGTTTGCCACTGGCAACTTCGAGGACGTCCGCGTCCTGCGCGATGGTGATACCCTGCTGGTGCAGGTGAAAGAGCGTCCGACGATCGCCAGCATCACTTTCTCCGGCAACAAGTCGGTGAAAGATGACATGCTCAAGCAGAACCTTGAGGCCTCTGGCGTTCGGGTGGGCGAGTCGCTTGACCGCACGACCATCGCGGACATCGAGAAGGGTCTCGAGGATTTCTACTACAGCGTCGGTAAATACAGCGCCAGCGTCAAAGCGGTGGTTACCCCGCTGCCGCGAAACCGTGTCGACCTGAAACTGGTCTTCCAGGAAGGCGTCTCCGCTAAAATTCAGCAGATCAACATCGTCGGCAACCATGCGTTTTCGACTGATGAGCTGATCTCCCACTTCCAGCTGCGCGATGAAGTGCCGTGGTGGAACGTGGTCGGCGACCGTAAATACCAGAAGCAGAAGCTGGCGGGCGACCTTGAAACCCTGCGCAGCTACTACCTGGATCGCGGCTATGCCCGTTTCAACATCGATTCTACCCAGGTCAGCCTGACGCCGGATAAGAAAGGGATCTACATCACCGTCAACATCACCGAAGGCGATCAGTACAAGTTTTCCGGGGTGCAGGTGACGGGCAACCTCGCCGGCCATTCCGCGGAAATCGAAGCGCTGACCAAAGTCGAGCCGGGTGAACTGTATAACGGCGCGAAAGTGACCAAGATGGAAAACGACATCAAGAAACTGTTGGGTCGTTATGGTTACGCCTACCCGCGCGTGCAGTCGCAGCCGGAGATCAACGACAGCGATAAAACCGTTAAGCTGCACGTCAACGTCGATGCGGGCAACCGCTATTACGTGCGTAAAATTCGCTTCGAAGGCAACGACACCTCCAAAGATGCCGTTCTGCGCCGCGAAATGCGCCAGATGGAAGGCGCGTGGCTGGGCAGCGACCTCGTCGATCAGGGTAAAGACCGTCTCAACCGTTTAGGCTTCTTCGAAACGGTCGATACCGATACCCAGCGCGTCCCGGGCAGCCCGGACCAGGTCGATGTAGTCTACAAGGTGAAAGAGCGTAACACCGGTAGCTTCAACTTCGGTATCGGTTACGGTACCGAGAGCGGCGTCAGCTTCCAGGCGGGCGTTCAGCAGGATAACTGGTTAGGTACTGGCTATGCTGTCGGGATCAACGGCACCAAAAACGACTACCAAACCTATACCGAGCTGTCGGTGACCAACCCGTACTTCACCGTAGACGGTGTGAGCCTCGGCGGCCGTGTCTTCTATAATGACTTTGATGCGAACGATGCGGATCTGTCTGACTATACTAACAAAAGCTATGGTACAGACATCACGCTGGGCTTCCCGGTCAACGAATACAACACGCTGCGCGCCGGCGTCGGGTATGTGCATAACTCCCTGTCCAATATGCAGCCGCAGGTGGCGATGTGGCGTTACCTGAACTCGATGGGCCAGTATCCGGACAACACCAACGACCGGAACTCGTTCAGTGCGAATGACTTCACCTTCAACTACGGTTGGACCTATAACAAGCTTGACCGCGGCTTCTTCCCAACGGAAGGTTCGCGCGTCAACCTGAACGGTAAAGTGACCATTCCGGGTTCGGACAACGAATACTACAAAGCGACGTTGGATACCGCCACCTATGTGCCGATCGACAACGATCATGAATGGGTGGTGCTGGGTCGTACCCGCTTTGGCTATGGCGATGGTATCGGCGGCAAAGAGATGCCGTTCTATGAGAACTTCTATGCCGGTGGCTCCAGCACCGTGCGTGGCTTCCAGTCGAACACCATTGGTCCGAAGGCAGTGTATTTCCCGGCAAGCAGCCGTCATGACGATGATGACAGCTACGATAATGAATGTAAGAGCACCGAATCCGCACCGTGTAAATCCGATGATGCGGTGGGCGGTAACGCGATGGCGGTGGCCAGCCTGGAGCTGATTACCCCGACGCCGTTCATTAGTGACAAATATGCGAACTCGGTCCGGACTTCCTTCTTCTGGGATATGGGTACCGTATGGGATACTCACTGGGATTCGAGCGCGTATGGCGGTTATCCGGATTACAGCGATCCGAGCAACATCCGTATGTCTGCGGGTATTGCCGTGCAGTGGATGTCGCCGTTGGGGCCGTTGGTCTTCTCCTACGCCCAACCGTTCAAAAAGTACGATGGAGACAAAGCCGAACAGTTCCAGTTTAACATTGGTAAAACCTGGTAATTGTTGGCGGCAATGGAATGCAAGTGCAGTATAGCGCTGACCGTAGGCGATAACGCGTTTATCGCCTCGCCACGCAAATAACGGTACCCCTGGGTACTCATGGGATGGTAAGGAGTTTATTGTGAAAAAGTGGTTATTAGCTGCAGGTCTGGGTTTGGCAATGGTAACTTCCGCTCAGGCGGCAGATAAAATTGCCCTGGTGAACATGAACAGCCTGTTCCAACAGGTTGCCCAGAAAACTGGCGTTTCCAACACGCTGGAAAACGAGTTCAAAGGCCGCGCTAGCGAACTGCAGCGTATGGAAGGCGACCTGCAGTCTAAAATGCAGCGTCTGCAGTCCATGAAGCCGGGCGCCGATCGTACCAAACTGGAAAAAGACGTGATGGCTCAGCGCCAGACCTTCTCCCAGAAAGCGCAGGCGTTTGAACAGGATCGCGCTCGTCGTTCCAACGAAGAGCGTGGTAAACTGGTGACCCGTATCCAGACTGCCGTACAGAGCGTAGCGAAAGATCAGAGCATCGATCTGGTGGTTGACGCGAATGCCGTTGCATACAACAGCAGCGATGTAAAAGACATCACCGCTGATGTGCTGAAACAGGTTAAATAAGTAATGCCTTCAATTCGACTGGCTGATCTTGCGCAGCAGTTGGATGCAGAATTACACGGTGATGGCGATATCGTCATCACCGGCGTTGCGTCCATGCAGAGCGCGAAAACGGGCCAAATCACTTTCATGGTCAACCCTAAGTACCGTGAACACCTGGCCGCTTGCCAGGCTTCTGCCGTTGTGATGACGCAGGATGATTTGCCTTTTGCCCATAGCGCCGCGCTGGTAGTGCGTAATCCCTACCTGACCTACGCGCGCATGGCTCAAATTCTGGATACCACGCCGCAGCCGGCACAGGATATCGCGCCGAGCGCGGTTATCGATCCGACGGCGAAGCTGGGTAGCAACGTTGCCATCGGCGCCAACGCCGTTATCGAATCCGGGGTAGAGCTGGGCGATAACGTGGTCATCGGCGCAGGCTGCTTCGTTGGGAAAAATACGAAAATAGGCGCCGGCTCGCGTTTGTGGGCCAATGTGACCGTTTACCATGAGATTGAGATCGGCGAGAATTGCCTGATCCAGTCCAGCACGGTGATCGGCGCGGATGGCTTCGGCTACGCCAACGATCGCGGCAACTGGGTGAAGATCCCGCAGCTGGGTCGCGTCATTATTGGCGATCGCGTGGAGATCGGCGCCTGCACCACAATTGACCGCGGCGCGCTGGACGATACCGTGATTGGCAACGGGGTTATCATTGATAACCAGTGCCAGATTGCGCATAACGTGGTGATTGGCGACAATACCGCGGTTGCCGGCGGTGTCATCATGGCAGGCAGCCTGAAAATCGGCCGCTACTGCATGATTGGCGGCGCCAGCGTGATTAACGGCCATATGGAAATCTGCGATAAGGTCACCGTCACGGGGATGGGGATGGTGATGCGTCCTATCAGCGAACCAGGCGTATACTCCTCCGGTATTCCGCTGCAGCCGAACAAGGCGTGGCGTAAAACCGCTGCGCTGGTGATGAATATTGACGAGATGAGCAAGCGCCTGAAAGCGATTGAGCGCAAGGTTAATCAACAAGACTAATTCATCATTTGGTCACATGACATTTCCGGCCTGTTGCATTCGCTAAAAGATTGCCGCAGGCCGTGTTATTATTGCCTTTTAGTACATTTAGACAGGAAGAGTATTTTGACTACTGACACTCATACTCTGCACATTGAAGAGATTCTGGAACTTCTGCCTCACCGTTACCCGTTCCTGCTGGTAGACCGCGTGCTGGATTTTGAAGAAGGTCGTTTTCTGCGCGCAGTAAAAAATGTTTCTGTAAACGAGCCGTTTTTCCAGGGGCATTTCCCTGGTAAGCCGATTTTGCCGGGCGTCCTGATTCTGGAAGCAATGGCGCAGGCCACCGGGATTCTGGCATTCAAAAGCGTTGGAAAACTGGAACCAGGCGAGCTGTATTACTTCGCGGGTATCGATGAAGCACGTTTCAAACGCCCGGTAGTACCAGGCGATCAGATGATTATGGAAGTCACTTTCGAGAAAACCCGCCGCGGCCTGACCCGTTTCAAAGGCGTTGCGCTGGTTGACGGTAAAGTGGTTTGCGAAGCGACGATGATGTGTGCGCGTAGCCGGGAGGCCTGATACGTGATTGATAAAACCGCTTTTGTTCATCCTACCGCCATTGTTGAAGAAGGCGCCGTGATTGGCGCTAACGTCCACATTGGTCCGTTTTGTATTGTTGGCGCCAACGTCGAAATCGGCGAAGGCACCGTACTGAAGTCTCACGTTGTCGTTAACGGCCACACCAAAATCGGCCGTGACAACGAGATCTATCAGTTCGCTTCCATCGGCGAAGTTAACCAGGATCTGAAATATGCTGGCGAACCGACCCGGGTGGAAATTGGCGATCGCAACCGCATTCGCGAAAGCGTCACCATTCATCGCGGCACAGTACAGGGCGGTGGATTAACAAAGGTGGGCAACGATAACCTGCTGATGATCAACGCCCACGTGGCGCACGATTGTACGCTTGGCGATCGCTGCATCCTGGCCAATAACGCGACGCTCGCTGGCCATGTTTCGCTGGATGATTATGTCATTATCGGCGGCATGACTGCGGTGCACCAGTTCTGCGTCATTGGCTCACACGTTATGGTTGGCGGCTGCTCCGGCGTGGCGCAGGACGTTCCGCCGTTCGTGATTGCCCAGGGCAACCATGCGACGCCGTTCGGCGTCAACATCGAAGGTCTGAAACGCCGCGGCTTCAGCCGGGAAGCGATTACCGCGATCCGCAACGCGTATAAACTGCTGTACCGCAGCGGCAAGACGCTGGAAGAAGCCAAGCCGGAGATCGCCGAACTGGCGACTCAGCATCCTGAAGTTCAGCCGTTTGTCGATTTCTTCGCCCGCTCTACCCGCGGCTTGATTCGTTAATGGCTGAACAGCGTCCCCTGACGATTGCCCTGGTCGCCGGAGAAACCTCCGGCGATATTCTTGGCGCCGGCCTCATCCGCGCCCTCAAAGCACGCATCCCGAATGCGCGCTTTGTTGGCGTGGCGGGACCGCTGATGCAGGCGGAAGGGTGTGAAGCCTGGTACGAAATGGAAGAGCTGGCGGTGATGGGTATTGTTGAAGTGCTCGGTCGCCTGCGTCGCTTACTCCATATTCGCGCCGATTTGACCCGCCGCTTCGGCGAGCTGCGTCCCGATGTTTTCGTCGGTATCGACGCCCCTGACTTCAATATTACCCTCGAAGGGAATCTGAAAAAGCAGGGCATCAAAACCATTCACTACGTCAGCCCATCGGTTTGGGCCTGGCGACAAAAACGCGTTTTCAAAATCGGCAGATCAACCGATCTGGTGCTGGCCTTTCTGCCTTTCGAAAAAGCGTTTTATGACAAATTTAACGTTCCCTGCCGCTTTATCGGCCATACCATGGCGGATGCGATGCCGCTGGATCCTGACAAAGGCGCCGCGCGCGACCGGTTAGGGATCCCGCACGACGTGCGTTGCCTGGCGCTGTTGCCCGGTAGCCGCGGCGCGGAAGTCGAAATGCTCAGTGCGGACTTTCTGAAAACCGCGCAGCTTCTGCGGGCTACCTATCCCGATCTGCAGGTGGTGGTGCCGCTGGTTAATGCTAAACGGCGGGAGCAGTTTGAGCGAATTAAAGCTGAGACGGCGCCGGATATGATCGTGCATATGCTGGACGGCCAGGCGCGCGATGCGATGATCGCCAGCGACGCCGCGCTGCTGGCCTCCGGGACGGCGGCGCTGGAGTGTATGCTGGCGAAATGCCCGATGGTGGTTGGCTATCGCATGAAGCCGTTCACCTTCTGGCTGGCGAAGCGGTTGGTTAAAACCGACTACGTCTCGTTGCCGAACCTGCTGGCCGGGCGCGAGCTGGTTAAAGAGCTGCTGCAAGATGAGTGCGAGCCGCAGGCGCTGGCTGCCGCCCTGCAGCCGCTGCTGGCCGATGGCAAAACCAGCCATGAGATGCATGAGACATTCCGCGCGCTGCATCAGCAGATCCGCTGCAACGCCGATGAGCAGGCGGCGGACGCCGTACTGGAGTTAGCAAAACAATGATGGAGTTCGTCTATCCGCATACCCATCTGGTTGCCGGCGTCGATGAGGTCGGGCGTGGCCCCCTGGTTGGCGCGGTGGTGACCGCGGCGGTGATCCTCGATCCGGCGAAGCCGATTGTGGGTCTGAATGATTCCAAAAAACTCAGCGAGAAGCGTCGACTGGCGCTCTTCGATGAGATTAAAGAGAAAGCGCTGTGCTGGAGCCTTGGGCGCGCCGAGCCCCAAGAAATCGATGAGCTGAATATCCTGCATGCCACTATGCTGGCGATGCAGCGCGCCGTCGCCGGCCTGAGCATTGTGCCCGAGTTTGTTCTGATCGATGGCAACCGCTGTCCGTCGCTACCGATGCCCTCCCTGGCGGTGGTGAAAGGCGACAGCCGGGTGGCAGAAATCAGCGCAGCGTCTATTCTGGCAAAAGTCACTCGTGACGCCGAAATGGCCACGCTGGACCTCGCATTTCCCCACTACGGATTTGCCCAGCATAAAGGCTATCCCACCGCTGTACACCTGCAGAAGCTGCAGGAACACGGCGCAACAGAGCATCACCGGCGCAGTTTCGGCCCGGTGAAGCGTGCCTTGGGCCTGGCGTCCAACTAAGTCACCGGGATCTAAAGATGGCTGAACCACGTTTCGTACACCTGCGGGTGCACAGCGACTATTCCATGATCGATGGGCTGGCAAAGACCGGGCCGCTGGTCAAGAAGGCGGCCTCGCTTGGCATGCCAGCGCTGGCGATCACCGATTTCACCAACCTCTGCGGGCTGGTGAAGTTCTACGGGACGGGACACGGCGCGGGGATTAAGCCGATTGTCGGCGCCGATTTCCACGTGCAGTGCGACCTGCTCGGCGACGAATTTACCGAGCTGACCGTGCTGGCGGCGAACAACACCGGCTACCAGAACCTGACTCTGCTCATTTCCCGCGCCTATCAGCGCGGCTACGGCGCCCTGGGGCCGTGGATCGATCGCGACTGGCTGGTGGAACATCAGGAAGGGCTGATTCTGCTCTCCGGCGGCCGTAAAGGCGACGTCGGCGTCAGCCTGATCCGCGGCAACATGCCGCTGGTTGAGCAGTGCGTCTCCTTCTATGAAGAGCATTTCCCGGATCGCTATTTTCTGGAGCTGATCCGCACCGGTCGTCAGGATGAAGAGAGTTATCTCCATGCCGCCGTGGCGCTGGCGGAAGCGCGTGGTCTGCCGGTGGTGGCGACCAACGATGTCCGCTTCCTCGACACTGGCGACTTTGACGCCCATGAAATCCGCGTCGCTATTCACGACGGCTTCACCCTCGACGACCCGAAACGGCCGCGCAACTACTCGCCACAGCAATATATGCGCAGCGAGGAGGAGATGTGCGAGCTGTTCGCCGATATTCCGGAAGCGCTGACAAACAGCGTCGAGATCGCCAAACGCTGCAACGTCACCGTGCGGCTTGGCGAATATTTCCTGCCGCAGTTCCCGACCGGCGATATGACCACGGAAGATTTCCTGGTAATGAAATCGAAAGAGGGTCTGGAAGAGCGGCTGGAATTCCTCTTCCCGGATCCGGAAGTGCGCGCGAAGCGCCGGCCGGAATACGACGAGCGTCTGGATATCGAGCTGCAGGTGATCAACCAGATGGGCTTCCCCGGCTACTTCCTGATCGTGATGGAGTTTATCCAGTGGTCGAAAGATAACGGCGTGCCGGTCGGCCCGGGCCGCGGTTCCGGCGCCGGCTCGCTGGTGGCCTACGCGCTGAAGATCACCGATCTTGACCCGCTGGAATTCGACCTGCTGTTCGAACGTTTCCTCAACCCGGAACGTGTTTCGATGCCCGACTTCGACGTCGACTTCTGCATGGAGAAACGCGACCAGGTTATCGAGCACGTGGCGGATATGTACGGCCGCGACGCGGTATCGCAGATCATCACCTTCGGTACCATGGCGGCGAAGGCGGTCATCCGCGACGTGGGCCGCGTGCTGGGTCACCCGTACGGCTTTGTCGACCGCATCTCCAAGCTGGTGCCGCCCGATCCGGGCATGACGCTGGCGAAGGCCTTCGAGGCCGAGCCGCAGCTGCCGGAGATCTACGAGGCGGACGAAGAAGTGAAAGCGCTGATCGACATGGCGCGTAAGCTGGAAGGGGTGACGCGAAACGCCGGTAAGCATGCGGGCGGCGTGGTTATCGCGCCGACCAAAATCACCGACTTCGCCCCGCTGTATTGCGATGAGCAGGGGCTACATCCGGTTACCCAGTTTGACAAGAACGACGTGGAATACGCCGGGCTGGTGAAATTCGACTTCCTCGGTCTGCGTACGCTCACTATCATTAACTGGGCGCTGGAGATGATTAACAAGCGCCGTGAGAAGAACGGCGAAGGGCCGCTGGATATCGCCGCCATCCCGCTGGATGACAAGAAAAGTTTCGACATGCTGCAGCGCTCGGAAACCACCGCGGTCTTCCAGCTTGAATCGCGCGGCATGAAAGATCTGATTAAACGCCTGCAGCCGGACTGCTTCGAAGATATGATCGCGCTGGTGGCCCTGTTCCGCCCGGGCCCGCTGCAGTCGGGGATGGTAGATAACTTTATCGACCGTAAGCACGGCCGCGAAGAGATCTCGTATCCGGACGTACAGTGGCAGCATGAAAGCCTGAAACCGGTGCTGGAGCCGACCTACGGCATCATCCTGTACCAGGAACAGGTCATGCAGATTGCCCAGGTGCTGTCCGGATATACCCTCGGCGGCGCGGATATGCTGCGTCGTGCGATGGGTAAGAAAAAGCCGGAGGAGATGGCCAAGCAGCGTTCTATCTTTGAGGATGGGGCGAAGAAAAACGGCGTTGATGGCGAGCTGGCGATGAAAATCTTCGACCTGGTGGAGAAATTCGCCGGTTACGGGTTTAACAAATCGCACTCCGCCGCATACGCGCTGGTTTCTTACCAGACGCTGTGGCTTAAGGCGCACTATCCGGCTGAGTTTATGGCGGCGGTAATGACCGCCGATATGGACAACACCGAAAAGGTCGTTGGCCTGGTGGACGAATGCTGGCGTATGGGGCTGAAAATTTTGCCCCCGGATATTAACTCCGGCCTGTACCATTTCCACGTCAACGACGACGGCGAGATCGTCTACGGTATCGGCGCCATCAAGGGCGTCGGCGAAGGGCCGATCGAAGCGATCATTGAGGCGCGCAACAACGGCGGTTATTTCCGCGAGCTGTTCGACCTCTGCGCGCGGACCGATATTAAAAAGCTCAACCGTCGGGTGCTGGAAAAACTGATTATGTCCGGGGCGTTCGATCGTCTCGGTCCGCATCGCGCGGCGCTGATGAATTCACTGGGCGATGCGCTGAAAGCCGCCGATCAGCACGCCAAAGCCGAGGCCATCGGCCAGGCCGATATGTTCGGCGTGCTGGCGGAAGAGCCTGAGCAGATTGAACAGTCCTACGCCAGCTGCCAGCCGTGGCCTGAGCAGGTGGTGCTGGATGGTGAAAGGGAGACCCTGGGGCTGTACCTGACCGGGCACCCGATTAACCAGTATTTGAAAGAGATTGAGCGCTACGTCGGCGGCGTGAGGCTCAAAGACATGCATCCGACCGATCGTGGAAAAGTGACCACGGCGGCGGGGCTGGTGATTGCGGCGCGGGTAATGGTCACCAAGCGCGGCAATCGTATCGGCATCTGTACCCTGGATGACCGTTCCGGGCGGCTGGAAGTGATGTTATTCACCGACGCGCTGGATAAATATCAGCAGTTGCTGGAAAAAGACCGCATACTTATCGTCAGCGGACAGGTCAGCTTTGATGACTTTAGCGGGGGGCTTAAAATGACCGCCCGTGAAGTCATGGACATTGACGAAGCCCGGGAAAAATATGCTCGCGGGCTTGCTATCTCGCTGACGGACAGGCAAATTGATGACCAGCTTTTAAACCGACTCCGTCAGTCTCTGGAACCCCACCGTTCGGGAACCATTCCAGTGCACCTCTACTATCAGAGGGCGGATGCACGCGCGCGGTTGCGTTTCGGCGCAACATGGCGCGTCTCTCCGAGCGATCGTTTACTCAACGATCTGCGTGGCCTTATCGGCTCGGAGCAGGTGGAACTGGAGTTTGACTAATACAGGAATACTATGAGTCTGAATTTCCTAGATTTTGAACAGCCGATTGCAGAGCTGGAAGCGAAAATCGATTCCCTGACTGCGGTAAGCCGTCAGGATGAGAAACTGGATATTAACATCGACGAAGAGGTGCATCGTCTGCGCGAGAAAAGCGTAGAGCTGACGCGCAAAATCTTCGCCGATCTCGGTGCATGGCAGGTTGCGCAACTGGCGCGCCACCCGCGCCGTCCTTACACCCTGGATTATGTCCGCCTGGCGTTCGACGAATTTGACGAACTGGCCGGTGACCGCGCCTTCGCTGACGATAAAGCGATTGTCGGCGGTATCGCGCGTCTTGACGGTCGTCCGGTGATGATCATCGGCCACCAGAAAGGTCGCGAAACCAAAGAAAAAATTCGTCGCAACTTTGGTATGCCGGCCCCGGAAGGCTACCGCAAAGCGCTGCGCCTGATGGAGATGGCTGAGCGGTTTAAAATGCCGATCATCACCTTTATCGACACCCCGGGCGCCTACCCGGGCGTCGGCGCGGAAGAGCGCGGCCAGTCGGAAGCGATTGCCCGCAACCTGCGTGAGATGTCGCGTCTGAGCGTGCCGGTTATCTGCACCGTGATCGGCGAAGGCGGCTCCGGCGGCGCGCTGGCGATTGGCGTGGGCGACAAGGTCAATATGCTGCAGTACAGCACCTATTCGGTGATTTCGCCGGAAGGCTGCGCCTCCATTCTGTGGAAGAGCGCGGATAAAGCGCCGCTGGCTGCGGAAGCGATGGGCATTATCGCCCCGCGTCTGAAAGAGCTGAAGCTGATCGATTCTATCGTTCCGGAACCGCTGGGCGGCGCCCACCGCAACCCGGAAGCGATGGCGGCAAGCCTGAAAGCGCAGCTGCTGGCGGACCTGGCCGATCTCGATCTTCTCAGCGAAGAAGAGCTGCTGAACCGCCGCTATCAACGTCTGATGAGCTACGGTTACGCCTAAGTTTTCCGCTAGCGCAAAACACTAAGGGCCGGATTTTCCGGCCCTTTTTTTATGTGCGATGCGCCCAGGGGATTGCTATGATGCTGGACTTAGGTGAATACCAGGAGGAAAGCGTGAATATCATCGCCATCATGGGGCCTCACGGCGTCTACCACAAAGACGAGCCGATCAAAGAACTGGAAGCGGCGCTGCAGCGCCAGGGCTTTCAGACCATCTGGCCGCAAAATAGCGCCGACCTGCTGCAGTTTATCGAGCACAACCCGCGCATCTGCGGCGTGATCTTCGACTGGGATGAGTACAGCGTCGATCTGTGCAGCGATATTAACCAGCTCAATGAATATCTGCCTCTGTACGCCTTTATTAACGCCCACTCGACGATGGACGTCAGCAGTCAGGATCTGCGCATGACGCTGTGGTTCTTCGAATATGCGCTGGGACTCTCCGAAGAGATCGCCACCCGCATCGGGCAGTATACCCGCGAGTACCTGGACAATATCACCCCGCCATTTACCCGCGCGCTGTTTAACTATGTGCAGGAGGGGAAATATACCTTCTGTACGCCGGGTCATATGGGCGGTAGCGCCTATCAGAAAAGCCCGGTGGGCTGCCTGTTCTATGATTTCTTTGGCGGGAATACGCTGAAGGCGGATGTCTCGATTTCGGTCACCGAGCTGGGCTCCCTGCTGGATCATACTGGCCCGCATCTGGAGGCGGAGGAGTATATCGCTCGCGCCTTTGGCGCCGAGCAAAGCTATATGGTGACCAACGGTACCTCGACGTCCAATAAAATTGTCGGTATGTACTCGGCGCCCGCCGGCAGTACCCTGCTGATTGACCGTAACTGTCACAAATCGCTGGCCCACCTGCTGATGATGAGCGATGTGGTTCCCCTGTGGCTGAAGCCGACCCGCAATGCGTTAGGGATCCTCGGCGGTATCCCCCGGCGCGAGTTTACCCGCGACAGTATTCAGCAGAAAGTGCGCGACACGGGCGGGGCGCAGTGGCCCGTGCATGCGGTGATCACCAACTCCACCTACGATGGGCTGCTCTACAACACCACTTGGCTTAAAGAGACGCTCGACGTCCCGTCGATCCATTTCGATTCCGCCTGGGTGCCGTATACCCATTTCCATCCGATATATCAGGGGAAAAGCGGCATGAGCGGTGAGCGGATCCCCGGAAAAGTCATCTTCGAGACGCAGTCGACGCATAAGATGCTGGCCGCGCTGTCGCAGGCCTCGCTGATCCACATTAAGGGCAACTATGATGAAGAGACCTTTAATGAAGCCTTTATGATGCATACCTCTACGTCGCCGAGCTATCCCATCGTCGCGTCGATTGAGACCGCGGCGGCGATGCTGCGCGGTAACTCCGGTAAGCGCCTGATCCAGCGCTCCATTGAGCGGGCGCTGGATTTCCGCAAAGAGGTGCAGCGACTGCGCGAGGAGTCGGACGGCTGGTTCTTTGATATCTGGCAGCCGGAAGCGGTGGATAAAGCCGAGTGCTGGCCGGTGGCGCCGGGCGATGACTGGCACGGTTTCAAAGATGCCGATGCGGATCATATGTACCTCGATCCGGTGAAAGTCACCATTCTGACGCCGGGTATGGACGAGCAGGGGAATATGGATGAAGAGGGGATCCCGGCGGCGCTGGTGGCGAAGTTCCTCGACGAGCGGGGCGTGGTGGTGGAGAAAACGGGCCCCTACAACCTGCTGTTCCTCTTTAGCATCGGTATCGATAAAACCCGGGCGATGGGTCTGCTGCGCGGCCTGACCGAATTTAAGCGCGCCTACGATCTCAATCTGCGGGTGAAAAATATGTTGCCGGATCTGTACGCGGAAGATCCCGACTTCTACCGCAACATGCGGATCCAGGATCTGGCACAGGGGATCCACCGCTTGATCCGCCAGCACCAGCTGCCGCAGCTGATGCTCAGCGCCTTTGACGTCCTGCCGGAAATGAAAATGACGCCGCATCATGCCTGGCAGCGCCAGATCAAGGGTGAGGTGGAAACCATTGAACTGGAGAACCTGGTGGGCCGGATTTCGGCCAACATGATCCTCCCTTATCCGCCGGGCGTACCGCTGCTGATGCCGGGAGAGATGATCACGGAGGAGAGCCGGGCGGTGCTCGACTTCCTGCTGATGCTCTGCTCAATAGGACGTCATTACCCGGGGTTTGAGACCGATATTCACGGCGCGAAGCGCGATGAGGACGGCGTGTATCGGGTACGAGTCTTAAAAAATGACGAAAGGCTTGCGCGTTAACGGCGCGCACGAGTAACGTGGCTGGCTTAACAGAAGGAGTTTGACCATGCTGGGTTTGAAACGGGTTCACCATATTGCCATCATTGCGACTGACTACGCCCGCAGTAAAGCGTTCTATTGCGATATTCTGGGGTTTACGCTGCAAAGCGAGTTTTATCGCGCCGAACGTGACTCCTGGAAGGGCGATCTGGCGCTCAACGGCGAGTATGTGATTGAGCTGTTCTCGTTCCCGTTTCCGCCGGCCCGACCCAGTCGTCCGGAAGCGTGCGGGCTGCGTCATCTGGCCTTTAGCGTGGATGATATCGACGCTGCGGTGGCGCACCTGACGGCGCATGGCGTGGAGTGCGAAGCGATTCGCGTCGATCCCTTTACCGGTAAACGCTTTACCTTCTTTAGCGATCCGGACGACCTGCCGCTGGAAATATATCAGCAGTAAACCTTGCCAGCGCGACCCTGGCCCGGTAACGTGCCGGGCCATCACTTCTCGGTATGTTTGTGGTTATGACGGCTAACATTGCGCATACGCTTCATCCCCATCGCCAGCTGCTGGTGGCCTTCAGCGGCGGTCTGGACTCGACGGTTCTTATGCATCAGCTGGTGCTGCTGCGGGAACAGGATCCCTCTCTGACGCTGCGGGCGGTGCATATTCATCACGGCCTTAGCGCCCACGCAGACGACTGGGTGGCGCATTGTCGGCAAATTTGCCAGCAGTGGCAGGTGCCGTTGGCGGTGCATCGCGTGACGTTAGCCCGGGGCGGCCTGGGCGTCGAAGCCCATGCCCGCGCGGCGCGCTATCAGGCCTTTCAGGAGACGCTCCGCGCCGGCGAAGTGTTAGTGACCGCTCAGCACCAGGACGATCAGTGTGAAACGCTGCTGCTGGCGTTAAAACGCGGCAGCGGTCCGACCGGCCTGTCGGCGATGGCGCCATCGTCTCCCTTTGCCGGCAGTCGACTGCTGCGTCCTCTCCTCAATGAAACCCGGGAATCGCTGCGCCAGTGGGCGCTCGCCCACCAGCTGTCGTGGATTGAAGATGAGAGTAATCAGGACGATACCTATGACCGCAACTTCCTGCGCCTGCGGGTGATCCCGGTGCTGCGTGAGCGCTGGCCGCACTTTAGCGAGGCCGTCGCCCGCAGCGCCAGCCTGTGCGCCGAGCAGGAGCAGCTGCTGGACGAGATGCTGGCGGCGGAGCTGGCGTCGCTGGTGGCCGAAGACGGGTCGCTGGCTATCGCGCCGCTGACGTCGATGAGTTCTCCCCGCCGAGCGGCGTTGCTGCGTCGCTGGCTCGCCGGGCAGCAGGCGCCGATGCCGGCCCGCGAGGTGCCTGAGCGCCTCTGGCACGAGGTGGCGCTGGCGCGGGAAGATGCCAGCCCCTGCCTGCGGTTGGGGGAATTTACCGTCCGCCGTTTTCAGCAGCGCTTGTACTGGGTGAGATATGTACCCGGGCAGACGGACAGCGTCCAGCGCTGGACAGACTGGCGCCAACCGCTGCGGCTGGCGGACGGTCTTGGTGAGCTGGTGCTGCAGCCGGGCGGCAGGCTGCGCCCGCCCCCGGCGGATGAGCCAGTCACCGTCCGCTTTCGCGCCAGCGGCCATCTGCATATCGTCGGGCGTCATGGCGGCCGTAAGCTGAAGAAGATCTGGCAGGAGCTGGGCGTTGCTCCGTGGCGACGAGACACCACGCCGCTGCTGTTTTACGGCGAAACGCCGATTGCCGCAGCGGACGATCTGTTTGTGACCAACGAAGGTGAAGTCAAAGACGGGGAAGGGGTCAGTCTGGCGTGGAGGAAAACGGGCGGTTAAGCCCGTTTTGATTCAGGATTCGCTCACCACCACGGTGCCGATTTCCGGGTGACTGAAGCTGGCGATTTTATCCAGGCGCAGCTCGCGGACGTTGCCGGCGAGTTCGACCACAAGATACTCGATATTTTTACGCGAGATTAGATCGCTGGCCTTCGCCTGCAGCTGTTCGCCATCCTTCAGCGCCAGCGTCAGCACCAGGTGATGCTGGCAGGCCAGCTCCAGGTTGTCGTAATCATCGCAGTTAATGGGTTGATAAGTATCATTCATTGACATAATCGCTCACCAGTAAGTTTGCTGCCGCATAAGCGGCCTTTTCCCTGACTGACTCCGAAAGGGCCTCATCCGCCGCAATCTCATTCAATACTTTCAACACGCAACCCAGCGCATCCGGGATATACCCTAAGTCTCCGCTGGCTATTTCCGCATAACGCTTGCGTATTAACTCACAATAGTGGTCCACATGCCCTCCTGTCAGCGTTCTGACTCAACCGTGGGATGCAAGTTTAAGCCTACGAAGATAAACTCTGTTTAGCAAGGGAACTATATCATAGTCATTTAAGCAATTTCAGCAGGATGAAACAGGTTGCTGCGATTGCTGACAGCCTTTTGTCGCCAGTTTCGCTACAATGTACGCCATTTTTTTCAGGAGTTTGTTCATGGCGCTGAAAGCGACGATATATAAAGCCGCGGTGAATGTAGCCGATCTGGATCGCAACCAGTTTCTGGATGCTAACCTGACGCTGGCGCAGCACCCGTCGGAAACCCAGGAGCGCATGATGCTGCGCCTGCTGGCGTGGATCAAATATGCCGATGAGCGGCTGCAGTTTACGCGCGGCCTCTCGTCAGACGACGAGCCGGAGCTGTGGCTGCTTAACGATCATCTCGGGGTTGATCTGTGGATCGAGCTGGGGCTGCCGGACGAGAAACGTCTCAAGAAAGCCTGCTCGCGGGCGCAGGCGGTGGCGTTGTTTGCCTATAACAGCCGGGCGGCTGAAATCTGGTGGCAGCAGAATCAGAACAAGCTTGCGGCATACCCGAAGCTGACCATCTGGTATCTTGATGATGCCCAGCTGGCGCAGCTTAGCGCTTTTGCCGACCGCACGATGACGCTGCAGGCCACTTTGCAGGAGGGGAGCATCTGGTTGTCCGACGCTCAGAATAATCTGGAAATTCAGCTTACCACCTGGCAAGGGCCGGCATGATTACTATCAGCCGCAGCGTGGCCATTGCCGATAACGAGATCACGCTGGAAGGTATTCGCGCCCAGGGGGCCGGGGGCCAGCACGTGAACAAAGCGTCGACCGCGATCCATCTGCGCTTCGATATTAAAGCCTCGAGCCTGCCGGCGTTTTACAAAGAGCGCCTGCTCGCCGCCAGCCACCACTTAATTTCTGCTGACGGTGTGGTTATCATTAAGGCTCAGGAATATCGCAGTCAGGAGATGAACCGCGAAGCGGCGATCGCCCGGCTGGTGGCCCTTATCAAAGAATTGACCGCAGTGCAAAAAAGTCGCCGGGAGACGCGACCGACTCGGGCATCCAAAGAGCGACGCCTTGCTTCCAAGGCGCAAAAGTCCTCAGTCAAGGCGCTGCGTGGGAAAGTTCGCCAGTGAAGGCGTCGGCGAACGGGTGGAATGGATCATAAGGAAAGTAGAGTGAAGAAAATCATATTCTCCGTGATAGCGGCCTGTTCGCTGTTCGCGCTGTTTGGTTGTAACCATCGCGCCGAAACTGACACGGTCCAGCCGGCGGCGATGGAAGAGCTCAAGCCGATGCAGCAAAGCTGGCGCGGGGTGCTGCCTTGCGCGGATTGCGAAGGCATCGACACCTCGCTGTTCCTGGAAAAAGACGGCACCTGGGTGATGAATGAGCACTACCAGGGCGCGCGTCGTGAACCATCCTCCTTTGCCTCTTACGGCACCTGGGCGCGTACGGCGGATAAGCTGGTACTGACCAACAGCAAGGGCGAAAAATCGTACTTTCGCGCGAAGGGCGACAAGCTGGAGATGCTCGACCGCAACGGGAGCCCCATTCAGTCTCCCCTCAACTATACCCTGGAGCCAGTGAAGGCCAGCCTGCCGACCACCCCGATGGCGATGCGTGGTATGTACTTCTATATGGCCGATGCGGCAACCTTTACTGATTGCGCGACCGGTAAACGCATCGCGGTGGCGAATAATGCCCAGCTTGAGCGGGATTATGCCGCTGCCCGCGGCAATGATTCACGTCCGGTGCTGCTGGTGGTGGAGGGGCACTTTACCCTCGAGGCGAACCCGGATACCGGCGAAATGATGAAAACGCTGATGACGGATCAGGCTGGCAAATTTATTCCTGGGAAGGACTGCGGACACTGATTGTCCGGCTCCTGCCCGGGAAACGGGCAGGGGATACGCCTCAGCGGTAGCCGGCCAGCGGAACTGGGTCATTGCGGTTTTACCGTCCCCCCTTTTCCACTAACCATAGCGCACGAAGCATGAGCCTCATGACGGGGGGTAAAGGGCAAATCGTTCTTTTACTCCGCACCGGCCTTCGGTTTGCTCAACCCCACCAGTTTACCGGCCTGAAGATAAATCCCTGGTTTCAGATGCCCGACATACTGCAGCTGCGTCTCGGGTTTAAAGGTGGCGACATCTCCTTCCCGCATGTGCAGCAGATCGGAAGGGCTGATCCACGCCGCCTGCGCCAGGGTCAGCGGATGCCCGGCTCTGACAAAGGCCTCGCTGACAAACTCCGAGCAAAACCACGCTTTCTTGTCGGGGCTGGCCCCATCGCCCAGTTGCGCTTTGGCCAGGCCGCTTACGCACTGCTGGCGAAAGTTACGCGAGAAAGGGTTGAGCGAGCAGAGCGGTTTGGTGACCATATAAGGGATAAACTGAATAATGCCGCGATAGTTATACCCGCTGTCTTTGACCTCCCAGGCAAAACCTCTCATTGCCATCGCCTGGTCCGGCGTCAGATCGGGCACCCTGAGGGCAAAGAGTTTATCGCTGTGCGCCATCGCTTGCTGTAGCGATATCACCTGCACACCGGCGCCGGTAGCTTCCGCAATTTGACCCTCGCCGAGATACAGCGCGACGTGGCTCACGGAAGAGGCGCTGAAGGCGCGGATCCCAAGCGAAGTGACGCCAAGGCTGGAGGAGAATAGCAGGTCGCCGGAACGAAGGTCGTTTTCGGCGATTTCGCGCAGTCCGCTGCCGGCAATCGAGCTTTGACGCTGGAGGGTGACAGCCCATGGCGGTGAGCGGCCATCGGTAGCGGATGCGGAAGGGGCGCTGCGGCCGACGTCTACAGTGCAGGCGGTAAGCAGGAGCAGGGCGGAGGTAAGCAGCCCGCTGCTGAGGAGAGGTGCAGTCATGGGTACAGTCCTTGTAAAAAAAAGGCCCTGACATCCGTTCAGGGCCCTGAGCTGTGTAATTAGCCTTTTATCGCTTTAACCAGATATTCCACAATATCCCCGGTCTTGATCAGCTGCTTCTCACCGTTGCGACGATACTTGTATTCGATATCGTCGTTGTCGAGGTTACGATCGCCCAGCACGATGGTGTGCGGGATACCGATCAGCTCCATATCGGCGAACATCACGCCCGGACGCTCTTTACGATCGTCCATCAGCACTTCAATACCCTGGGCGCTCAGCTCGGCGTACAGTTTCTCCGCCAGCTCCTGCACACGGTAAGATTTATGCATGTTCATCGGCAGGATCGCCACCTGGAACGGCGCAATCGCATCTGGCCAGACAATACCGCGATCGTCAAAGTTCTGCTCAATCGCCGCCGCCACCACGCGAGTGACCCCGATACCATAGCAACCCATGGTCAGGATCTGGTTGCGGCCATCTTCGCCCTGAACCGCGGCTTTCATCGCCTCGGAGTACTTCGTCCCCAGCTGGAAGATATGACCCACTTCGATACCGCGCTTGATAAGCAGGGTACCTTTGCCGTCCGGGCTCGGATCGCCGGCAACGACGTTACGGATGTCAGCGACTTCCGGCGTGGCGACATCGCGGTCCCAGTTGATGCCAAAGTAGTGTTTGCCGTCGATGTTGGCGCCGGCGGCGAAATCGCTCATCACCGCCACAGTACGGTCAATAATAACCGGCACCGGCAGGTTCACCGGACCCAGGGAGCCCGGACCGGCTTTCACCAGGGCGCGGATCTCTTCTTCGGTGGCGAAGGTCAGGGGGCTGGCGACCTGCGGCAGTTTTTCCGCTTTCACTTCGTTCAGCTCGTGATCGCCGCGCACCAGCAGGGCAACCAGTGAGGAAGCGCTATCTTCAACCGCTTTCACCAGCAGGGTTTTCACGGTTTTTTCGATCGGCAGGTTGAACTGCTCAACCAGCTCGGCGATGGTTTTGGCGTTCGGCGTGTCGACCAGGGTCAACTCCTGGGTGGCGTCCGCGCGCGGCGTTTTCGGCGCAACGGCTTCCGCAAACTCGATGTTTGCCGCGTAGTCGGAGCTGTCGGAGAAGATCACATCGTCTTCGCCGCTCTGCGCCAGCACCTGGAATTCATGAGAGGCGCTGCCGCCGATGGAGCCGGTATCAGCCTGTACCGCACGGAAATCCAGCCCCATACGGCTGAAGATTTTGCTGTAAGCGGCGTACATCGCATCGTAGGTTTCCTGCAGCGATTCCTGGGAAGTATGGAAAGAGTACGCATCTTTCATCAGGAATTCGCGGGAGCGCATCACGCCGAAACGCGGGCGCACTTCGTCGCGGAATTTGGTCTGGATCTGATAGAAGTTCAGCGGCAGCTGCTTATAGGAGTTTAGCTCGTTGCGGATCAGATCGGTGATGACCTCTTCGTGGGTTGGACCGAGGACGAACGGACGACCGCCACGATCGGCAATGCGCAGCAGTTCCGGGCCGTACTGCTCCCAGCGACCGCTCTCCTGCCACAGTTCAGATGGCTGAACGACCGGCATTAACACCTCGATCGCACCGGCGTTGTTCATCTCTTCACGCACGATGTTTTCGACTTTTTTCAGGACGCGCACGCCGGTCGGCAGCCAGGTGTATAACCCGGAGGCCAGCTTGCGGATCATCCCGGCGCGCAGCATCAGCTGGTGGCTGATTACCTCGGCGTCGGCAGGTGTCTCCTTCAGAGTGGAGAGCAGATATTGGCTAGTACGCATGTTGTAACGGTTCCAGTTAAACGAGCGGAACAGGCTGGTTGCCCAGCCTGAAACAAAAAAAGTGGTTTAGTTTACCAGTGTGGCAAAGATGCCAAAAGAGAGGAAAATAAAATTAGCGCGCTTCGAGGGCAAAGACTTCAAAACCGGAGGCAGTCACCCGCCAGCGGACGTTGAAATCCAGCAGCCAGACGGCGTAATTTTTGCCTGCCTCTTCCTCCTTACGGTAGGCCGGACGCGGATCCTGCGCCAGCACCTCTCGGATAAACGCCTTCAGGTGCGGATAACGCTTCTCCAGATGCAAAAGCTGCGTTTCGACGTCGGCGGTAAAACTGACGACCTGATCCGCCTGCGGCGCCTGTTGCGCGTAGCTGGCGTGCGCGTTGGGTAGCGCTTCGGCAAACGGCAGATAGGGTTTGATGTCGACCACCGGCGTACCGTCGACG
This sequence comes from Klebsiella sp. JB_Kp042, assembly GCF_040065275.1. NCBI lineage: Bacteria > Pseudomonadati > Pseudomonadota > Gammaproteobacteria > Enterobacterales > Enterobacteriaceae > Klebsiella > Klebsiella sp. JB_Kp042. The sequence goes on along the minus strand of NZ_JBEAJL010000116.1, from coordinate 4,457 downwards.
AGATCGAGGCTGCCGAGTTCCAGTATCACCTGCTCTTTCTGACAGCGGACGCCCTTCAGCTCAACCAGAGACATGCCAATGGGATTGGGGCGAAAGGTGGAGCGGGTGGCGAAGACGCCCATACGCGCGTTGCCCCCGAGACGGGGAGGGCGCACCGTCGGACGCCAGCCGCCTTCCATGGTCTGATGAAACACAAACAGGATCCACAGATGGCTGAAGCTTTCCAGACCACGCACGGCGTCGGCCTGGTTGTAGGGCGCGATCAGATGGAGTTCTCCGCCGCCGTGCTTGACCAGACCCGGCTGGCGAGGTACGGCAAACTTCTCTTTATACGGCGAGCGGATCACGCCTATCTGCGCGAACTGAAATGCACTCATTGCGCCGAGACGTTAAGCGCCGAGCCCAGACAAACCGCCTGACGGTAGCAGCCTGGGGTGCCGCTGGTCACTTCGCAGCGGTGCAGCAGGACAGCATTGGCTTTCATACGTGCGGCATTAATCTGCAGGCGCTTGCGGGCGGTAGGGATATTCGGCGGAGAATCCTGATTCGAGGCCTGGCAGGACTCGCCAGACACTTCCCCCAGATCGCGGAATGGTTTACCTACCAGCTCTGACGCATCGGTATAAATACGTACCGGCGCCGGACGGGTTGCGCGTGGTTTGCTCGGCTCCGATTTAACCGGGGGAGTTGCAGTGCTTTGAACAGGTTCAACGGGAGATCTGCTTAGCATGGAACAACCGCTTAACATGAGTGCTAACAAACAGACCGGTAAAGCACGCATAGTATTTCCTCAATGAATAAAAAACAGGGCGTTATTGAATCAGGTGCTTGCATAAATGACAAGACGGGCGTGAAGCCCGTCCTGAATGATATTACGGTGAGAAAAGATTACCAGCCTTTCACTGCGCCGCCGTTAAAGATCTTGTTTGCTGCTTCGTAAACTTCATCGCTCTGGTAAGCCTGAACGAATTTTTTCACATTCTCAGCATCTTTATTGTCTTCACGCGCCACGATCAGGTTCACGTACGGCGACTCTTTCCCTTCAACAAAGATGCCGTCTTTCGCCGGGGTCAGGCCAATCTGGCTGGCGTAAGTGGTGTTGATAACGGCCAGCGCAATCTGCGCGTCGTCAAGAGAACGCGGCAGCTGCGGCGCTTCCAGTTCAACAATCTTCAGGTTTTTCGGGTTCTCGACGATATCCAGCGAGGTCGGCAGCAGGCCTACGCCGTCCTTCAGTTTGATCAGGCCCACCTGCTGCAGCAGCAGCAGAGAACGACCGAGGTTGGTCGGATCGTTAGGGACGGCGATCTGCGAGCCCGGCTGCAGTTCGTCCAGCGATTTAATTTTCTTCGAGTAACCCGCGATCGGGTAGACGAAGGTGTTGCCGACAGCCACCAGCTTGTAGCCGCGGTCTTTAATCTGCTGGTCGAGATACGGTTTATGCTGGAAGGCGTTGACGTCGATATCGCCTTTGCTCAGCGCTTCGTTCGGCAGAACGTAATCGTTGAAGGTCACCAGCTCAACGTCAAGGCCATACTTCTCTTTTGCCACTTTCTGCGCGACTTCAGCGACCTGCTGCTCCGCCCCGACGATAACGCCGACTTTAATATGATTCGGATCTTTTTCATCCTGACCGCAACCCACCAGCGCCAGAGAACCGATTAACGCACCAACTGCCGCAAAGGTTTTGAAATTAAAGGCCATGTTATTTCCTTCCTGTAAGAATGAGTGTTGTCTGCCAATAACGTTATTTATGAGTCACAGCCCGGACGATGCGATCGCCAGAGAATTGAATTAAATAAACCAGAATAACCAGCAATACCAGTACGGTATTCATCACGGTGGCGTTGTAACCGATATAGCCATACTGGTAACCAATCTGCCCCAGACCACCGGCGCCCACCGCGCCGCCCATGGCAGAATAGCCCACCAGGGTGATCAGGGTGATGGTGGCGGCGTTGACCAGACCCGGCAGCGCTTCAGGCAGCAGAACCTTACGCACGATCTGCAGCGGCGTGGCGCCCATCGCCCGGGAGGCTTCGATAAGGCCGGTCGGGATCTCCAGCAGGGCGTTCTCCACCATGCGAGCGATAAACGGCGCGGCGCCCACCGTCAACGGCACGATCGCCGCCTGCAGGCCGATTGAGGTGCCGACGATCACGCGGGTAAACGGGATCATCCAGACCAGCAGGATAATGAACGGGATGGAGCGGAAAATGTTCACCAGCGCCGACAGCGTCCGGTACAGTTTAGCATTGGCGACGATTTGCCCCGGACGGGTCACGTACAGCAGCACGCCCACCGGCAGACCAAGGACAAAACCGAAGAAGCCGGAGACAAAGGTCATTGCCAGCGTTTCCCATACGCCGCGCAACAGCAGCCACATCATTGCCTCAGACATAACCCAATACCTCTACTTTTACATGATGTTCCTGCAGCCAGGCGATAGCCGCCTGAGTGTCTTCCTGTGTACCGTGCATTTCGGTCAGCATGATGCCGAACTTCACCCCGCCGGCATAATCCATCTGCGCGCTAATAATGTTGTTATTCACGTTGAAGCGACGCGCGGTTTCAGAAAGCAGCGGCGCATCGACGGAGTGGCCGGTAAATTCCATGCGCAGCATCGGTACGCTATCCGCTGTGGCGGTAGGTTTCAGGCGCGCCTGGTAGTCATCCGGAATATCCAGGTGCAACGTCGACTGAATAAACTGCTGGGCCAGCGGCGTCTTCGGATGGGAGAAGACTTCGCTCACCGTGTCCTGTTCAATCAACTGGCCGTTGCTAATCACCGCCACGCAGTCGCAGATGCGTTTCACCACATCCATTTCGTGGGTGATCAGCAGGATGGTCAGCCCCAGACGACGGTTAATGTCTTTCAGCAATTCGAGAATGGAACGGGTGGTGGCCGGATCCAGGGCGCTGGTGGCTTCATCGCACAGCAGCACCTTGGGGTTACTGGCCAGCGCGCGGGCAATGGCGACACGCTGTTTCTGGCCGCCGGAGAGATTAGCCGGATAGCTGTCGTGCTTATCGCCCAGGCCGACAAGATCCAGCAGCTCCGTCACACGGCGTTTGATTTCTGCCTGTGGCGTGTTATCCAGCTCCAGGGGTAACGCCACGTTGCCGAAAACGGTGCGGGATGCCAGCAGGTTAAAATGCTGGAAAATCATGCCAATCTGACGGCGAGCGCGGGTTAGCTCTTTTTCCGACAGCGCAGTCAGTTCCTGACCGTCAACCTGTACGCTGCCCTCGGTCGGGCGCTCCAGCAGGTTAACGCAGCGAATCAGCGTACTTTTACCGGCGCCTGAGGCACCGATGACGCCGTAAATTTGTCCGGCAGGGACATGCAGGCTGACATTGTTCAGCGCCTGAATGCTGCGATTCCCCTGCTGGAACACTTTGGTGATATTGGAAAGTTTAATCATCAGTTATTTATTATCGTTTAGCCGTTTGCCGTGGCATTTTCTTCTGCCGTATCCAGGCGATGCCTGGCAATGAAATGGATGTTAAGGCATCCAGACGTCTAAATCAATCTGACTCTTTATAATGAGCACTTTCTTGCATGCGGAAACATGCGATACTAACGGCACTAGCCTTTTTCAGGAGCAAACCGGTGGCAAAGTCAGTACCCGCAATTTTTCTCGACCGTGACGGCACCATTAATGTCGATCATGGCTACGTCCACGAAATCGACAATTTTGAATTTATCGATGGCGTCATTGACGCAATGCGCGAACTCAAACAGATGGGCTACGCGCTGGTGCTGGTCACTAACCAGTCCGGTATTGCTCGCGGTAAATTTACCGAAGCACAGTTCGAAACGCTGACTGAATGGATGGACTGGTCTCTGGCAGACCGTGGCGTCGATCTGGACGGTATCTATTATTGCCCGCATCACCCGCAGGGTGCGGTTGAGGAGTACCGTCAGACCTGTGATTGCCGTAAACCGCATCCGGGGATGCTGATCTCCGCCCGCGATTATCTGCATATCGATATGGCCGCTTCCTATATGGTAGGGGACAAACTGGAAGATATGCAGGCTGCAGCGGCCGCTGATGTCGGTACTAAAGTGCTGGTGCGTACCGGTAAGCCTGTTACTGAAGAAGCGGAAAAAGCCGCGGATTGGGTGCTAAATAGCCTGACCGAGCTGCCGGCGGCGATTAAAAAGCAGCAAAAATAAGCGTTGCGTATAAAAGATGAGCGGTTGAAATAAAATTGTATTTTTCCGCTTGTCATTCCCGGCGGGCTCCCTATAATGCGCCTCCATCGACACGGCGGATGTGAATCACTTCACACAAACAGCCGGTTCGGATGAAGAGAAAAATCCTGAAAAACGGGTTGACTCTGAAAGAGGAAAGCGTAATATACGCCACCTCGCGACAGAGCGCTAAAGCGCGTCGCAACTGCTCTTTAACAATTTATCAGACAATCTGTGTGGGCACTCAAAGTGACATGGA